>NZ_FNFO01000001.1:600000-904374 GCF_900100765.1 Catalinimonas alkaloidigena
ACGACCTCAGCCGCCTCAACGAACTGCCGCAGGTATCGTTACAGGCCGATCTGCATACGGTGATTCTGGAGATGACGTCCAAGCGCCTGGGAGCCACGGCCGTGGTCGACGACGACGGCGCGCTGGCCGGGATCATTACCGACGGCGACCTGCGGCGCATGTTACGGGCCGGGCGCGATCTGGCCCAGGTCCGGGCGACCGACATTATGACGCCCCGCCCCAAAACCATCGAAACCGGTACCTACGCCGTTACGGCGCTGGAAATGATGCAACTACACCAGATTACCCAACTGATTGTTCTGGAGGGGACGCGTCCGGTAGGTTTCGTTCATATGCACGACCTGTTGCGCGAAGGGTTAGTTTAAGTACATTTGTAGAGATGGATCGTGCCGCCACTACCCTCTGCCGGCAGAATTCTTTCCACGCTCCGGACGGTGGAAAGCCACCCCTGTACAGCGCACGGACCGAACCATCGCCGTTAGTTTAACTCAGCAAACACAAATCAATCCTGATTTTTTGCTTTCAATGCTTCACCTATGAATCAGAACCATTACGCCGTCATCATGGCGGGGGGCATTGGCAGTCGCTTCTGGCCGTTTAGCCGTACCAACCATCCCAAACAGTTTCATGACGTGCTCGGCAAGGGGCGCAGCATGTTGCAGGATACGGTGGCCCGTTTCGAAAGCGTTTGCCCGCCCGAAAACATTTACATCGTTACCAACCGCGACTATTACCAGCTGGTCAAAAATCAACTTCCGTTTCTGGAAGACGACCAGATTCTGCTGGAGCCTGTCGGGCGCAACACCGCCCCCTGTGTGGCGTACGCCTGTTACAAAATTGCCAGCCGCAACCCCGAAGGAAACGTGGTGGTAGCGCCGGCCGACCACGTCATCACCCGTCCTGACGAATTTGTCCGCACCATCGAAACCGGTCTGGCCGCCACGGCCGAGCAAGACATTCTGCTGACGCTGGGCATCAAGCCGAGCCGCCCCGACACCGGCTATGGCTACATTCAATACCTGAATGGGGAGGCTGGCAGCGAAATCAAAAAGGTGAAAACCTTTACGGAAAAGCCGGAACTGGAGATGGCGAAAGAGTTTTTGGCGAGCGGCGATTTCGTCTGGAACGCCGGGATTTTCCTTTTTAATGTCAAAGCCATCCTGAAGAGTTTTGAACAACACTTGCCCGACGTAGCCGAAATTTTCGAAGAGGGCAACGAGGATTACTACCAGGAAGACGAGCAGCACTTTGTGACCAAAGCGTATTCGCAGTGCAAAAACATCTCACTCGACTACGGCATCATGGAAAAGGCCGAAAACGTTTACACGCTGTTGTCTGATTTCGGGTGGTCGGACCTGGGCACCTGGAAGTCCCTGTACGAACTGTCGGACAAAAACGGTGACCGCAACGTGGTCGACGGCAACGTAATGTTGTACGATACGGAAGGCTGCATCGTCAAGTCGTCGAAAGACCGGTTGTTGGTTGTGCAGGGCTTGAAAGACTACATCGTAGCCGAATACGACGGCGTCGTGATGATCTGCCACAAGGACGAAGAGCAGCGCGTCAAACAGTTTGTTGCCGACGCGAAAGAAAAACAGGACCGGAAATTCATTTGAGCCGAGTTCTATATATAAAGAAAAGGGGCCATGTCAATGGCCCCCTTTTTTGTTGCAGCGCCGCCCCTGCCTTGCCCTAACGGTGCAGTGCCGTTTCGGTCGCCCCGATTGCCGAGGGCACTCCCGGCGCGTCGTCGACATCCCGCACGCGGAGTGTCAGGAAACCGGCCACTACCATCGAGACACCACCGACCACCAGTGCGTAGACCGCCTCGCCCCCGAACAGACCCCGCACCATGAAGCCCAGAATGGCCGCGGCGGTGATTTGCGGAATGACGATGAAAAAGTTGAAGATGCCCATATAGACGCCCATCTTGTGGGCCGGGAGCGACCCGGTCAGCATGGCGTAGGGCATGCTCAGGATGCTGGCCCAGGCAATGCCGATCAATACCATCGATACCAGCAGCAGATCTGGATTGGCAATCACGTAAATGGACGCCAGCCCGATGCCACCGAGTACCAGCGCAATCAGGTGCGTCATGCGTCGGCTGGTCCGCGCGGCGAGAACCGGCAGCAGAAACGCCGCCAGCGCCGCTACTCCGTTGTAGACCGCGAACAAAACGCCCACCCAATCGGCGCCCTGATTGTACAAGGCCGAAGTCGTATCCGTGGTGCCGTAAATGTGGGCCGTCACCGCCGAAGTCGTGTAAATCCACATGGCAAACAGGGCCAGCCACGAGAAAAACTGCACCACCGCAAGTTGGCCCATGGTAGGGGGCATGCGGTACAGGTCGGTGATGATGGAAACCAATCCGTTGTGTGAGTGCCGTTGTACGCTCCAGCCCGCGATCAGTTGCAGGAGGCCGTAGGTCGCTACGCCTCCCGAAAGCACGTAGAGTTGGCGGTCCAGCTCGGCGATGAAGAACAACAGCGAGGCCACGAGGCCCACCGCAAGCCAGAGTAGGCCGTGTTGCAGGTACCGGGACGCCGGAAGCGTAGTCTCGGTCGGAGTGGCATGGGCTAACGGAGACGCCTCTTCGAAACGGCGAAGCTCTTCGGGCGAATACTCGTGGCTTTTGAAGACGGTCCAGAGCACCGCCAGTAGAAACGTGGCGCCGCCTAGGTAAAACGACCACCGCACAGAGGCCGGAATCAGCCCTTCGGCCGCCGTATTGTCTACACCGAACCAGTTGCTCATCATGTACGGGAGGGCCGAGGCCACCACCGCCCCCAGACCGATGAAAAAACTCTGCATAGCAAACCCCGTGGTGCGTTGGGCCGACGGCAGCATATCCCCCACGAAGGCCCGGAACGGCTCCATCGAAACGTTGATCGACGCATCCATCATCCACAGCATGCCCGCCGCCACCCAGAGCGAAGGCGAATTGGGCATCAGGAACAAGGCCAGCGATGCAAGGATGGCACCCGCCAGGAAGTACGGCCGTCGCCGCCCGAGGCGTCCCCAGGTGTGGTCGCTCATGTGGCCGATGATGGGCTGAATCAGCAGACCCGTAACCGGCGCCGCAATCCAAAGAATGGGAATTTCGTCGACTTCGGCACCGAGCGTTTCGAAAATGCGGCTGACGTTGGCGTTTTGCAGGGCAAAACCGAACTGGATGCCCAAAAAGCCAAAACTCATGTTCCAGATTTGCCAGAAGCTCAGGCGGGGTTTGTGCGCGGACATGGGGACGTGGGGGTAGGTTGTTGAAAAGCTAACTAGAAAAATAACGGAAAGTTCCGGTTTTCCCAGGGTGCCGCTTCTCCGCGTACGAAATTTCATCTTCTGGAGCACGACTGCAACTTCCCACCGGGGATCTGCGTTGAGAATGGCGTGAAAAACAAAGCCGATACCTCTGCGCTCGAAGCGACCCTGCGTCGCGAATTAGATCAGTTTGACCGCCTGCACGATGATTTGCGCCTGTCGATTGAAGGGCAGGATTACGTGCGTGCCGACAAAGTCTGCCGACAAATTAGCCAGTTACTACACATGATCCAGGCCGACGTCCACTCGGCCCGGCACGTCTAGTTTTCCCTTACGCTTCCTGTTCCAGCCGATCGACGAGGGCGATGTAGCGTTGCATGGCTTCTTCGGACGAGAGCCCCTGCACTTCTTTCCAGGCATCGTACTTGGCAATGGCTTTGAAGTCGAAACCGCCGGGACGTTCGCCCGTCACATCGCCTTCGGTGGCTTGCTTGTAAAGTCCATACAGAGCAAGAAGATCGTCGTTCGACGGGCGGCTCGGCAAGTGGTTGACGCGCTCGGACGCGGCGTTGAATTGTTCAGATAGTTCCATAATGATGTTGAGTTATGTTTACTTAATGCTTAAAAGATCCAGTTGAGGACAGAACTGATGATCGACAGCACGACGCTGAAGGCCACCGCCCAGCCAAAATTTTTGATTTCCATACCCGTCAGCAGCTTGTCGACAAGCATCACGATCAGGGCGTTGATCACCAGCAAAAATAGCCCAAGCGTCAGGATGGTGATCGGGATGGTAAGGACAACCAGGATAGGTTTGACAACGGCGTTGGCAAGGAGGAGCAACAGGGCGGCGAGAATAGCCGTGCCGAAATTGTTCACCTTAACTCCGGGCAGGAGGTAGGCCGTAGCAAATACCGCTACCGCATAGATCAGGGTAGAGACAATAAATTCCATAGAAAATCGAGTTTACCTAGGCTACGGAAATCTGTCCGGCGGGTTCGGTTCTCAGGCCGGGTCGGGCGGAATGAAGTTAAACACGTAATTGGGATCGGGGCAATTCTGCCGGTAGTGCTCCCGTTCCGATCCGGCCGCTACGCCCGGATAGTCGCCCCACCAGTCGCCCATGTCGTCGATGATCTGAAAATGCAGGTGTGGGGGCCAGTCGCCGTTTTCAGGATAAGGTCCCAGTTCACCAACGCGTTCGCCTTGGGCAACTGGTTGCCCTACGTGCAAGCCCTCCAGCGAAGCCAGCGACAGGTGCCCATAGAGGGTATGAAACGTGCCGTGATCATACGCATGTTCCAGGATAATCGTGGGGCCGTAGTTGCCAAATCCTTGGTTATCGGCAAAGCTGTGGACCCGCCCTGCCAGCGGCGCGAAAATGGGCGTATAAGCCGGTGCCCAGATGTCCATGCCCAGGTGCAACCGCCGTGGTTCGGTCCCGGTCCCGTCGTAGTGCGCACTGCGCTGGTAAAGTACGCGGTCTTCGAGGTATCCGCCAATTCCGATCCGGCTTCCTTCTTCGCGCAGCCGTTTGTCGACGTATCGGGCAAACGCGGGCGTATCGCGCAGGTCCACGGCCGTCAGGTCCGCGTTTTGCGCGGTGAAATCGAACACAAATACCTTGGGGTGGTGGAGATCATAGGAAACCAGAGGACCGAACGTACCTTGACGCGCTTGCAACCAGTCGGATAGGGGCGTTGACATGCGGGCAAATGTACGGTCCGGTGCCTGCCCCGAAAATAGGGGCGAGGCGTGTAGGCAGGGGTTTTTGCGGGGTGGCATGGTTTTTCCATTGCGGGTCTGGTCGGCACCGTGTACTTTTAGAGTTATTACCATCTAAAATTTCGCCTATGGCCTCCTCTCAGCAGCCTCTTTCCTCGTCTTCCTCCGTCTCGCCGGGCACCTTTTTCGGACAACCCAAAGGACTTTTTTTCCTCTTTTTCACTGAGATGTGGGAGCGGTTTAGTTATTACGGCATGCGCGCCATTCTGGTGCTGTTTCTGGTGTCCAGCACTACCGGCGAAAATCCCGGTTTCGGCTGGACCGAGTTGGATGCATACGCGTTGTACGGTTGGTACACCATGTTCGTCTACGTGGCCTCTATTCCCGGAGGAATCATCGCAGATAAATTCTTAGGCCAGAAGAAGACCGTCATACTTGGCGGTCTTTTGTTGTGTTTGGGACATGGCATTCTGGCGGTGCAGGCGCCTTGGGCTTTTTACACGGGTCTTGTACTGATCGTTTTGGGGGTCGGCGGCCTGAAGCCCAACATCTCCACGATGGTCGGTGGGCTGTATGGCCGGAAAGACGGTCGTCGCGACATGGGCTTTTATATCTTTTATATGGGGATTAACCTCGGGGCTTTGCTGGCCGGGGTCATTGTCGGAACGGTCGGTGAGCGAATCGGCTGGCATTACGGCTTCGGGCTGGCGGGCATCGGCATGGTGCTGGGGCAACTGGTGTTCATGTCCGGGCAGAAACACCTGAAAGAGGTCGGCAACGCACCGGACAAATCGGCCGTTTCGAACGAGCCTAATTTCTTCCTGGAAATTTTCCGGCAGCGCAACGCCCTACTCTGGACGGCGATCGTGGCGTTGGCGGGCGTGGCTACCTGGGTCTTCGGCGGCTCCTGGGCGTACGGATTGCTGATCATCGGGCTGAGTCTGGCGGTAGGTGTGTTTTTCGTATTTTTCAACGAGTCCAATCCGGTAGAGCGCGACCAGCTCTTGGTCATCGTGCTTTCGTTCGTGATGATCATCGTTTTCTGGGGGGCGTTCGAACAGGCCGGGGGATTGATGAACGTTTACGCACAGGAAAAAACGGATCGGATGCTGGGATCGTTCGAGGTGCCAGCCACCTGGTTCCAGTCGGCCAACTCCATGTACATCTTGATTTTTGCCACCATCGTAGGCAGCTTCTGGGCCTGGTGGGGGCGGAAGGGCAGAGAAACGAGTTCGCTCTTTAAAATGGCGGTAGGCATCATCATCACGGCCGTGGGCTTTCTGTTCATGGTAGGGGCCGTACGGCAATACGAAGCCCAGGGAGCCTCGGCCATGTACTGGCTGATGCTGGCCTATATGTTCCACACGTTAGGCGAGCTTTGCCTGTCGCCGGTGGCGCTGAGTTTCGTTACCAAGCTGTCGCCGCAGCGCTACGTAGCGTTTATGATGGGGGCGTATTTTGCCGCTACCGGACTGGGCAACAAGGTGGCAGGCTCGCTGGGAGAACTGTCGACAGAAGCCGGAGAATACGCCATCTTTCTGGGGATCTTCATCTTCTGCGTCATTTTCGGCCTTCTGATGATTGCCGTACTGAAGCCGCTGAAACGCCTCGCACACGGCGCGGAAGACTTGCAACCGTCGGTGGTAGGCGACAATGAAGGCTACGAAGTGGAAGAAACGCTACACCTCGAAGGCGACGGCGAGACCATCAGCTACGACGAACTGAAACGTAGCAAAAAATAAATCATCCCTTCAGCCCTGCTTCATCTTCCCGAGGCAGGGCTTTTTTAGGCCCTTTGCTGTATGGACTTTACCCTGACCCTCCTCATCTTCGGCTGGATTTTCGTCGCTGCCTGGGTTCCCATCGTCATTGCCACCAACCGGAAAACCCACCCGATGGCGCTGTTTGTCTTGTTCGGGGCGGAGATGTGGGAGCGGTTCAGTTTCTACGGCATGCGTGCCCTGCTGACGCTTTACATGTCGAAGGTGCTGTTTCAGGCCATGGAAGGGGCCGAAAGCCGGGCATTGGGCGTGTACGGTTCCTACACGGCAATGGTCTACCTTTTTCCGGTGTTGGGCGGACTGGTGGCTGACCGCATCTTCGGCTTCCGGAAAGCGATCCTCTGGGGCGGCATCCTGATGATGCTGGGGCATTTTACGTTGGCGTTGGAGGGTACTTTGTTTGAGGGGAGCTTGTTTTTGTTCTTCTTTTCGCTGGCGCTCATCATCGTTGGTAACGGGTATTTCAAACCCAACATCTCCAGCTTTCTGGGCGATTTCTACGAAAAGGACGATCCGCGCAAAGACGGTGCGTTTACCATTTTTTACATGGGGGTGAACATCGGCTCGTTCCTCGCCACCCTCACGTGTGGGTATGTGGGCGAGCGCATCAACTGGCACTACGGCTTTGGGCTGGCAGGCATCGGGATGGCGTGCGGGCTGCTGCTTTTCTGGATCTGCAGCCGCACCCAGGTGCTAGGCGACAAAGGACTGGTACCGCCTTCGGTAAAGGAGCGCGGACCGGTGGTGGCGGGCTTGCGTGCGCCTGCGCTGGTCTATATCGGATCGCTTATGGCGCTGCCCATCGTCGCCCTGATGCTGAACATCAGCAACATTGTGTCGGGTCTCTTGGTGGTGACCACCATCGGCATCATTGGCTATCTGGTGTACGAAGCGGTGCAATTGCGTCGGAAAGCACGCGTCATGATCGCGTCGGGCGGACGACCGGGTGCGTACCTGCCGGAAGGCGAGGGGACGGACGAGGACACTGCATCACCAAAAGCGGAAGGCGACCGTTTGCTGGTGGTGACGGTTTTGTTTTTCTTCCACGCCATCTTCTGGGCGCTTTTTGAGCAGGCGGGCGGCTCGCTAACCCTCTTCACGGACAAGAACGTGCAGCGCATGCTGGGCGGGACCGAAGTACCGGCCTCAATTTTTCAGAGTCTGAACCCGCTGTTTATCATGCTGTTGGCTCCGGTTTTCTCCTGGATTTGGCTTCGGCTTCGCAAACGGAATGCAGAACCCTCCACACCGATGAAATTCGTGTTGGGGCTGGCACAATTGGGGCTGGGCTTCGTGATCATTGTGTCCGGTGCTAAATTGTTTGCGACCAACGCGCAGGTACCGATGATCTTCGTGGTGCTGATGTATCTGTTCCACACCATGGGTGAGCTGAGCCTGTCGCCGGTAGGACTCTCGATGATCACCAAACTTTCACCCGCCAAAATCGTGGGGTTTGTGATGGGAGCATGGTTTCTCTCCATTTCGCTGGGCAACAAGATTGCGGGCGTCATCGGGCAACTGACCGCCGCCGAAAATCTGCCGGACGAGGCCTCTGCCTACGATACGCTCGCGCTTTATTCGCAGACGTATCTGGTGTGGGGTGTGCTGGTGGTATTAGGGGCGGCACTGGTCCTGTTGGTGCTGGTGCCTCGCCTCCGCAAATGGATGCACGGCATCCATTAACTATCGTGAGTTAGGTCAGCAGCGCGCGGATCACCCGGAACACTTCCTGTTCGGTGCTTTTTACTACGCCGTCGGCCTCGATAATTTCCTCCATGTCGCGCAGAAACGCCTGTTTCTCACTGTCTTCTTGCAAATACTGCGTGCAACAGTGTTCTACGTGCGCGTACACTTCATCCCAAGTGTGGCTGAGCTGCTGGTAGAGTACCGCCTCGAAAAGTTCGTTGGTCAGGTGCGGTTTCATGGTCGGGAACGAACGCAATTTTTCGAGAATCACGTTGGTTTCTGAGTCGACCAGACGCAAATCGGCCCGTGCCACACAGATGTATACGTACGTCAGGTAATGGAGGGGACCCCAGCCCGGGGTGAGTTCTACAGACATGAGGAATTAAGCAAAAATGTAGCGCATAGAGAGAGATAGAGCAAAAAAAGGAAGAAAAGGTGAAACAAAAAAACCCGGTACAAACATACCGGGTTTTCTATGTTAGAGACGATGAGGAATTACATCATTCCACCCATTCCGCCCATGCCTCCCATGCCCGCGGCAGGTGCAGCAGCTTCTTTCTCGTCCGGATCGTCGGCAACTACACATTCGGTAGTCAGCAGAAGCGACGCAATCGAAGCGGCGTTCTCCAGGGCCAGACGCGTTACTTTGGTCGGGTCGATGATACCAGCGGCATACATCTCTTCGAAACGGTCGTCACGCGCGTTGTAACCGAAATCGGCTTTGCCTTCGCGGACGCGCTGTACCACTACAGAACCTTCGGCACCTGCGTTGGCAACGATCGTACGCAACGGAGCTTCGAGCGCTGTGCGAACGATGTTCACACCGATTTTCTCATCTTCGTTGTAAGTAGATACGCTATCCAGCGACTCCAGCGCACGGATCAGCGCCACACCACCACCGGGGATGATGCCTTCTTCTACGGCAGCACGGGTAGCGTGCAGGGCGTCATCTACACGGTCTTTTTTCTCTTTCATCTCTACTTCGGTAGCGGCACCGATGTAAAGGATGGCAACACCGCCTGACAATTTGGCCAGACGCTCCTGCAGTTTCTCACGATCGTAGTCAGACGTTGTGTTCTCGATCTGCTGTTTGATCTGGTTCACACGGCCTTGGATATCTTCCGTAGAGCCCGATCCGTTTACGATCGTCGTGTTGTCTTTGTCGATGATTACTTTTTCGGCCTGACCGAGGTAATCAAGCGTAGCCTGCTCCAGTTTGTAGCCGCGCTCTTCAGAGATCACCGTACCACCCGTCAGGATCGCGATGTCTTCCAGCATAGCTTTGCGGCGGTCACCGAAGCCGGGCGCTTTCACGGCCGCCACTTTCAGGGCACCGCGGATTTTGTTGACGACCAGCGTAGCCAGGGCTTCGCCTTCTACGTCTTCAGAGATGATGACCAGCGGCTTGCCGGTTTGGGCTACCTGCTCCAGGACGGGCAGCAGTTCTTTCATCGACGACACTTTTTTGTCGTAGATCAGGATGAACGGTGATTCCAGTTCAGCCTCCATTTTCTCCGTGTTGGTCACGAAGTAAGGAGACAGGTAACCGCGGTCAAACTGCATCCCTTCTACCGTTTTTACTTCGGTTTCTGTGCCACGCGCTTCTTCTACGGTGATGACGCCCTCTTTGCCCACTTTGTCCATGGCGTTGGCAATCATGCTACCGATTTCCTGGTCGCTGTTGGCAGAGATCGATGCAACCTGCGTGATTTCGTTGGAGTTCGAAATGCTGCGCGACTGCTTGCGAAGGTTTTCTACGATCACCGCAACGGCCTTGTCGATGCCCCGCTTCAGGTCCATCGGGTTGGCACCTGCGGTTACGTTTTTGATACCCGCCTGGAAGATGGCCTGGGCCAGCACCGTAGCGGTGGTGGTTCCGTCACCAGCCGAGTCAGCGGTTTTAGAAGCTACTTCTTTCACCAACTGAGCACCCATGTTTTCGATCGGGTCTTTCAGTTCGATTTCTTTCGCTACCGTCACACCGTCTTTGGTGATGGAAGGAGCCCCGAATTTTTTGTCGAGGATGACGTTCCGTCCTTTCGGACCCAGGGTGACCTTCACGGCATCGGCCAGTGTATCTACTCCTCTTTTGAGTTTCTCACGGGCGCTCGAATTGAAATATATTTTCTTAGACATAACTAAAAATTAGTTTGATTTAAGGTTGAGACTAATGTAATGCAGGATGATGTCCTTCAGACTAGAGGATGGCAAATACGTCCGATTCACGCATGATCAGGTAGTCGCTACCATCGACGGTGATCTCCGTACCGGCGTATTTCCCGTACAATACGGTATCGCCTACTTTAACGGTAAGCGGCTCATCTTTTTTACCGTTTCCGACGGCCACTACTTCGCCACGTTGCGGCTTTTCTTTGGCAGTGTCAGGGATGATGATTCCGGAAGCGGTCTTCTCTTCAGCGGCGGCAGGTTTCACAAGAACCCGGTCGGCCAGAGGCTTAATGTTTACTGACATAACAATCGTGAATTAAGGAGATGTACAAATTAGTTTAATGATTCTTCCTCGTGAGGCAGTGATGGAGCACTGTCTCGGTGTGCCTTTAAGCATTTGTTGTGCCATTGCGCTTGCAAACTTACAGATTCGAGCATTTCGGCCATTTTTTCCGCTAATTCTACCAAAACCGAAGTACAGAGGCTGACAAAGTTTCCGTTGCGCGGAAAATAAACGCGAAATCCTGTCGTGTTTATAATAACATCACGTACGGAATGGGTTTGTTCTGAGTATCTTACGTCTGTCCGATGTAAATTTTGTCACTGGCCCGAATAAGCTTTACTTCCTACTGTTGCTGAACCGATGTTTGTTGTATATTATCTGCCAGTCTATCACGAAACCTGACACTATGAAGAAACTAACTCCGAACTGGCTGACAGAAGGGTTGATCGATTTCGAATACAAGAAGTATCTCCTGCTCTCGTATTTTCAGCAAGTAGAAGCTTGTTTCAGCCAAACGCACCTTTATCCCACTTTTTCGGAACTGGTCTTTCACTACCAGAACCTGATCTCTGTCAAGGAAAACAAACAACTTTTGCGGGAGAATTTTCCGAAAGAAATTTCGCGTGATGAGTTCCGGCGGCTGAAGCTGATTTACGAAGAGATGGTCGAAGACGACGGCGTCATGAAGGAGCTGCAGGAGATCATTTCGTTCTCGTTACCGGAGTTTGAGCGGTATCTGGAAGAAGGCAAAGCCATTTATCAGTATGTCGCCGAAAACCTGCACATCAGCCCGGTAGGTCTGGTGCCGCTCGACACCACCGCCGGCTTCCTGTTTCTGTTGCAACCCACGGGTCGCGACACCGAGGTGTACGAGTACCGCATCACCATTTTTGAAAACGCCGAAGAGAATTACCGGGGCATCCGGGTCAGCCACCTGGAGTCGGTCCAAAAGCCTCGGTTGTATACGTACGAGATGCTGAAGATCGATTTGGTGCGCCGTTACAAAGCCATCGCCAATCCTGCGGCCTACCTGATCGAATCGCGGGTGATGTGCCCGATGCAAGAAACGCTTCTGCCGGTCGCCAAGCGTTCGTTTGTGCGCTACATGGCCAAACAGGCCGCATAAAAAAAGAGGTCTGCAAAGACCTCTTTTGTGTATCGGGGAAACGCGTTGTCGCGTCGGATTTAGAATGGATTGGTCGTGTCGCCTTCGTCAGACGATTCGGCCGGGGCTACGTCGCTGCCTTCCGCACCGCCACCGAATGCCGTGCTGTCACCCACTTCTGGTAGGGCAGGGGCTTGCAGGTCACCGGCGCGCTCAATGTTGACGCTGCTGGGAATATCGGCTTGTGGCGTGCTGTTGTTCACGATGAAGCCGCTACTGATGCACAGCACCATAATGGCGATGGCAAAGCCCCATGTGACTTTCTCCAACAGGTCGTTGGTGCGTTTCACGCCCATCAGTTGGCTGGAGCCCGCGCCACCAAACGCCGACGAAAGACCTCCTCCTTTGGGATTTTGGGCCAGTACGACCAACGTCAACAACACTGCCAACACGATAACCAGGCCAATCAGAATACTCAGTAGAATCGACATAAGAACGAGACGCTAATAAGTGTTTAAGATAATTGAGTGTGATTCAGAGCTTTTCCAAACTATCAATTCGGGCCGCAAAGTACGCTTTTTTCTCCGGGTGTTTCAACATTAGCTTGTGGTAAATTTCGATGGCTTTGTTGATTTTACCTTGTTTGGTCAGAATAATCGCGAGATTTTCAGAAACTAGATTTTCATTACGTCGCGAACTTTCCGATGCCAGGTCGTCCTTGCTCGCATTTTCGTCAGCCTGATTGGGTGTCAGGCGCGGATTGACGAGGATAAAACGATCGATAACGTCGAGCTGATCCACGCGCAAGGGTTTCCGTTTCGGCTCTTCTTCGCGGGCGACGCCTTCTTCACGCAGCGGGCGCGCTTCCAGTTCGGTCAGAATCGTGTCGGGGGTTACCGAAGGTGTTTCCGAAATCTCTTCCAGCAGATCAGGTATTGGAGACGCTTGAGGTCGTTGCGGCGATTCTGCCTGCGCAATTTCGGCTTCCAGGGCCTCGGGGCCCAGCTCGGCGCCGGCCCGCTGGGCCAGGGCCCGCACCACTTCGTCGGGTGTGGTGGCGAACGTGGCCGGACGGGCGTGGTAGAGTGTGCGCTTCAGCAGCGCGCGGTCGGTCGTATACACCGCCGCTTTTTTCAACTTCTGATGCGCCAGCATGCTTCCTTTGTCGTGGGCGGCTTTGGCAATCAGCACGTGAGCCGCCTGACAATACGGAAAGTTGGTCGCCAGCTCTTCCAGCAACTCAAGGTCGTGTTCGTCGATCCGTTCAGGATCTTCCAGTAAATCGATGAACTTCTGTTTGTTCAAGAGATAAAGTAGTGAAAGCAAGTGTGTCGTGATACGTGTCCGGGTCAGTAAACGCCAGTTAGCGGCGGGGCGGTGTCTACCTGAACTATAACGTACTCAATTTATAACAAACTATCATGATAACCGCCTCGGAAATAAATCGTTACCAGTTGGCCACCGACTTGTTGAAGATGTCCAGGATGATCCGATCCGTAATGGTTTCGATCAGTTCCTGTTCTACGGAAGCCAGATCCTGGCTCTGCGGAAAATCTTCGTAAGCGGAAAAGGTCGACTGAAAATCTTTGGTATCGTCCAGGGTGTTGACGTAGTTGGCCTCAATGCGGATCGTCAGTCGGTTCAGGGCGGCGCTTTCGGTGGCTCCGGCCTGCGGGGCAATCGGGGTCAGGTCGTACCCCACGATGGCGCCGTCCAATTGCAAATCGCCAGGCTGATCGGAAACCAGACTCAGGCTGGTGTTCCGCTGGTAGAACTCCCGGAGGTTCTCCGAAAACCGGATGGCCAGGTTGGTCGGACCCGTGCCTACGTCGTCCACAAACGTCTGAATCGAAATGGTTTTGGCGTTGCCGATGTCTGCGCCCGTAAATGAGTAACTGACTCCGCAAGAGGCAAGCATCCAGCTCGCCCAGACCAACGCGCCCCAGACCACCTTTCTAGACATTCTCAATCTCGTATTGTTTGATTTTCCGGTACAAAGTTCGTTCCGAAATTCCGAGGTCGTTGGCGGCGTATTTCCGCTTGTTGTTGTTCTTCCGCAGGGCTTTGATGATCATCTCCTTTTCTTTGTCTTCCAGCGAAAGCGACTCTTCTTCCGGCTCGTGCGTAATGTCTTCTACGCGTTCGTAAGGCTCGTTGCGGTACTTGTCCAGGTAGTACGTGGTCGGTTCGCTCGGAATGACCTCTTCCTGCACGTCGTTGTCCGTCAGGTTGTGGAAAAGGTTCGGATGATCTTTGATCATGTCGCGCGCACTGCGGTTGCCGTTCAGCACTTGATAGACTACTTCTTTCAGCTCAGTGATGTCTTTTCGCATGTCGAATAGCACTTTGTAGAGCAGATCGCGCTCCGAAAAGTTGGCATCCTGCGAGGCACCGGCCTCTTTGGCGGGAGCGGGGAGCTGTGCGGGCAAGTACGACTGATCGGGCAGGTACTGCCGCAGGGTTTCGGCATCTACTTCGCGCTCCATCAGCAGCACCGACATCTGTTCTACCAGGTTCCGCAACTGACGGATGTTGCCCGGAAAGCGGTAGCGGAGGAGCTCGCGTTTGGCGTCTTCGTTAAGGCGCAGGGGGCGCACCCGGTAGCGTTCGGCAAAGTCGCCGGCAAACTTCCGAAACAGCAGATCGACGTCCTCGCCGCGCTCGCGCAACGGCGGCACAAAAATCGGTACGGTGTTGAGGCGGTAGTAGAGATCTTCGCGGAAGCGCCCCTTTTGTACCGAGTCGAACAGGTTCACGTTGGTGGCTGCCACTACGCGCACGTCGGTCTTCTGTACTTTGGACGACCCTACCCGGATAAATTCGCCGTTTTCCAGCACGCGCAGCAGCCGCGCCTGCGTGCCCAGCGGCATCTCACCGATTTCGTCGAGGAAGATGGTCCCGCCGTTGGTGACTTCAAAATAGCCTTTGCGGGCTTCGGTGGCGCCGGTAAACGAGCCTTTTTCGTGTCCGAACAGTTCGGAATCGATGGTGCCCTCGGGAATAGCCCCGCAGTTGATGGCGATAAACTGGCCGTGTTTGCGGTGGCTGAGTTGATGAATAATTTTAGAGAAAGATTCTTTCCCGCTGCCGCTTTCGCCCGTAATCAGGACGGTCATGTCGGTGGGTGCCACCTGCATAGCCACCTGAATGGCATAGTTCAGTTGCGGCGAGTTGCCGATAATGCCGAAGCGGAGCTTGACACTCTGAACTTCATCCTGCGTAATCAAAATGGTAAGGGTTTCTTGGTCAAACGTCAATCAAAAACAGGTCATCGGTGAGGATGACCTGCGGGCGAGAGGCTATTCCTCTTCCAGATAACTTTCTACTTCTTCCATCTTTTTATCGGAGTAGGCACCCTGCGTGGCGTACACCACCTTGCCATCCGCATCGAGCACGAAGAAGTAAGGCTCGTCTTTTTTACCCAGGTTCAGCGCGTCTTTGTATTCTTTGATCGAACCCGTATAAAACAGCACATGAGGCTGCAGGGCGGGGTCCAGTTCCTTTTTCAATCGCTTTTCGATTTTACCGGAAGCGGCTTCTTTAATGCCGCTGATCATGGGAATGAAGTAGATGTTCACGTTGTAACTACTCACTTCCCACATCGACCGGTTTTTGTCCAGAAACGTGGAGTACACCGGCTGAAACCAGGTTTCCAGGTCATCCTGCGACTTTTTCGAATAGGCCAGCCCCAGTAGCGTATACTTGCCCTGGGTATCCTTGGGGACCGTCATCGATTTGCCCGTCAGGGTAGTGCCCGACACTTCGGGGAAGGGTTGGCCGGTTTGCGCCTGCGTCAGCAAGGCAGCCAGACACAGCAGCGTGGTCAGAAAGAGTTTGTTCATAGCGGATTGTGGTTGCGTTTACGCTTCAACTACCTCACCGAAGAGCGTCGCCGTGGTGCAGTCGGTAATGCGCACCTGCACGTACTGGCCTTTCTGGTAGTGTTTCCGATCAAAAACGACCATGGCGTTCTGATCATTGCGTCCGCAGAGCTGTTCTTCCGACCGGCGCGAGGGACCTTCGATCAGAACTTTCTCGATGCGTCCGACGTGGCGGCGGTTGCGGGCCAGCGAATGTTGGTTCTGCAACGCGATGATTTCCTGCAAACGACGTTTTTTCACCTCCACCGGAATGTCGTCGGCAAATTTGCGTGCGGCCAGGGTGCCGGGACGCTCCGAGTAATAGAACATGTACGAAAAATCGTACTGTACCAGTTCCATCAGCGACAGCGTGTCCTGGTGTTCCTCTTCGGTTTCGGTGCAGAAGCCGGCGATCATGTCGGACGAAATGCCACAGTCTTCGCCCAGAATGCGGCGGATGGCCTGGGCGCGTTCCAGATACCACTCCCGGTCGTAGGTCCGGTTCATCAGCTTCAGCACCCGGCTGTTGCCACTCTGGACGGGCAGGTGGATGTAATTGCAGATGTTTTCGTACTGCCGCATGGTGTACAGCACCTCGTCGGTGATGTCCTTCGGGTGCGAGGTCGAGAAGCGGACGCGCAACTCGGGATGAACCTGCGCCACACGCGCCAGCAACTGCGCGAAGTTGACGTTCTCTTGTTCTCCCTCGGTTTGCCACTTGTACGAATCCACGTTTTGGCCCAACAGGGTCACTTCGCGGTATCCCTGTGCAAACAAGGTTTCGGCTTCTTTCACGATCGAGTGCGGATCACGGCTGCGTTCCCGGCCGCGCGTAAACGGCACCACGCAAAACGAGCACATGTTGTCGCAGCCGCGCATGATGGAGATGAAAGCCGTCACGCCGTTAGAATTCAGCCGTACCGGACTGATGTCGGCGTACGTTTCTTCGCGCGAAAGAAACACGTTGACGCCGCGCTGGCCTTCGTCAGCTTCGCCAATGAGGCGGGGCAGGTCGCGGTACGCATCCGGCCCGACCACCAGGTCGACAATCTTCTCTTCTTCCAGCAACTGGGCTTTCAGGCGCTCGGCCATGCAGCCCAGCACTCCAATCACCATGCCGGGGCGTTCGCGTTTGGCGGCATTGAAATGCTTCAGGCGGTTGCGGACTTTCTGTTCCGCGTTGTCGCGAATCGAGCACGTATTGAGCAGAACGACGTCGGCATGTTCGAAGGCAGACGTGGTACCAAACCCGTGTTCACCCAGAATCGACGCCACAATTTCGCTGTCCGAAAAGTTCATCTGACACCCGTACGACTCGATGTACAGTCGTCGGCTGCCGGTCGCTTCTTCTTTCGTCACCCGGGGCAGGTCACAGGCCTCGGCCTCTGCCTTCTTCTCGTCCAGAATATCTAAATCGGCAATAACTTGTTTCATAGCAAAAGCAGAACGTTGCATTCTCGTTCAGGCATCTACAAAGGTATAGAAAAGATGACAGTTTGGCAGAAAATGGCGTGGCTTGCAAAGAGCAGAGGCGCAAATTGCAACTAAAAAAAGGTACACAGATTCTTTACCTTATCGGTCAGGTAAAGAATCTGCCACCTGCCAATGGGCGATTTTAATTCATCCCAACAAGTCGTCCATGCCAAACGCGCCCTGCTTGCCCAGGAGCCATTCGGCGGCGACCACGGCTCCGGTCGCGAAACCTTCCCGACTATGGGCGGTGTGCTTGATCTCGATGTCGTCGATAGCGGAGCGGTAGGCAACGGTGTGGGTGCCGGGAACCGGATCGATGCGTTTGGAAAGGATCGGAATCAGGGCCGGATCGTTCGTCGGACCTTCGACCCAGCCGGTTTTGCGGTCCAGTTCGGCCATCAGGCCTTCCGCCAGGGTGATGCCGGTACCGCTGGGCGCGTCTTTCTTCTGGGTATGGTGAATTTCCTCCATCTCCACCTGGTACTCAGGGTAGGCGTTCATCAGACGAGCCAGCGAACGGTTCAGCCGGAAAAACAAGTTCACCCCAATGCTGTAGTTTGAGGCGTAGAAAAAGGCGCCTTGCTGTTCCTGGCAGAGTTGCTCGATTTCGGGACGGTGCTGAAGCCAGCCGGTTGTGCCCGATACAACAGGAATGCCGTTCCGCAGACAGTAGCGGATATTGTCGACGGCGGCGTCGGGTTGGGTAAATTCAATGGCGACGTCGCCCGCTCCTTTCGGAAGCTGGTCACGTTCGGCGGCGGTGTCGATGCGGGCGGCGATGGTATGGCCACGGCGCAGCGCAATCTGCTCGATGGCTTTGCCCATCTTGCCGTAGCCCAGTAAAATCAGGTTCATGGTTATTTGATCACTAACACGAGAGAAAGCCCGGCCGCCGGGGTGGCACTGAAGCCTACCGGTTCCAGCGAAGGGCGAAAAACGCCTGAAAGGTCGTCATTTACGTTGAATTCTGACAGTTGGGCGTCGACGTACGCATCCACAATCTGCAGAAAATAGAAACCGGTTGCGAGAATGATGTTCAGGTCGCGGTAGCGTCGGTAGCCCTCGGCCGCCCGGTTGATCTGGTCGTCGCTGTACTGATTGACAAACCGGTCGATGGTGTTGGGGTTGCCGTCGCGGCGCAGGATGTTCGCCTCGCGGAAGGTCTGGTACTTCTGGTTGAAATCCGTAATCAGATACCCGAAAATGCCCGCCCCGATGTAGACCAGCGGTACTTTCCAGTACTTCCGGTTATAGACTTGCCCCAGGCCCGGAAACGCTGCCGCCATCAGCGCCGCCCGTCGGGGAATCAACATCGATTTGGTTGTGATCGTTTCGATGCCGCTGGTGTCGGGTAGCACCAGCTCGTCGGGAAGCCCTGTCGAGTCAGGAGGGGGGATGTTCTGCGCTACCACCGGCGTGAGCCGAAGCGCTAAAAAGAGAAAGCCCCCTATTGCAAAATAGCGGGCTAAAGAAGGAAAGTCGAAGCGTTGTTTCATGAACGACAAAAGAGCAAAAACAGCGCCAACTCGTGCGTAGCGCGGGGTTGGAACAGTTATAAACTAAGCAGTTCCAAAATTCGGTTCAGATCGTCGTCCGACATAAACGGAATTTTGATCTCGCCTTTGCTTCGTTCGTTGGTGCGGATCTGCACGCGCGTGCCGAAATGGCTCGTCAGCTTGTTTTGCAGATCTTGCAGCACTGGGCTCAGCGGAGCGCTCTCTTTGTCTTTTTTCTCTTTGGTATCCGGGCTGCCGGTCGCCAGTTCGCGCACCAGCTCTTCCACCTTACGAACCGACAACTCTTCGTTGAGGATGCGGCGGTAGATGGCCAGTTGCGTTTCGATGTTGTCGATGTTGATGATGGCACGGGCGTGGCCCATACTCAGCAGGTTGTCGCGGATCGACGCCTGAATTTCGGCCGGAAGCTTCAGCAACCGGAGGTAGTTATTGACCGTCGAGCGCTTCTTGCCGACCCGTTCGCCTAGTTCCTCCTGTTTCAGGTCACATTCCGAGATCAGCCGCTGGTAGCTGTGCGCAATTTCGAGCGCGTTCAGGTTTTCCCGTTGAATGTTCTCGATCAGCGCCATCTCCAGCATCTGCGTGTCGTTGGCCGTGCGGATGTAGGCCGGCATCGTAGTGAGGCCCGCCTGACGCGAGGCCTGCAGGCGGCGTTCGCCGGAAATCAGCTGAAACTGGTTGCGGCTCAGTTGGCGGACCGTCACGGGCTGAATCAGCCCCTGTTGCCGGATCGATTCGGCCAGTTCTTCCAGGGCTTCCCGGTCAAAATGCGTACGTGGCTGATAGGGGTTGGTCTCAATCTGCTCGATCGGAATTTCCCGCATCACGTTTACGACTCCGATTTCACTTTCCGGCGTATTATTCTGTACTTCAACGGAATCTTCCAGCAGGGCACCTAACCCTCTTCCCAAGGCACTTCTTTTCTTCACGGCTTTTTTATCGGTATTCATCAACAGTACGCTTATATTTTGGTAATATCAATCCCATTCTTCTCCAGAATCTCTCGAGCCAGGTTGATATAACTAATGGACCCCTTGCTTTCGGCATCGTGCGCAATGGCCGGTACGCCGAAGCTGGGCGATTCACTCAGGCGGATGTTACGGGGGATGATCGTGTCGAACACCAGCGACTGGAAGTGCATCCGGACTTCTTCCACCACTTGGTTGGAAAGGCGCAGCCGCATGTCGTACATGGTCAGCAGAATGCCCTCGATTTCCAGGTCACGGTTCAGGCGCGATTGGATGATTTTGATGGTGTTGAGCAGCTTGCCCAATCCCTCCAAGGCAAAGTACTCGCACTGCACCGGGATGATCACCGACGAAGCGGCCGTCAGGGCGTTGATCGTAATCAGGCCCAGCGAAGGCGAACAGTCGATGATGATGAAGTCGTACTCGTGACGTATCCCCGACAGCGCTTCTTTCATTTTTTCCTCCCGGTTCTGGAGGTTGATCATCTCCACCTCGGCCCCCACCAGGTCGATGTGCGAAGGCAGCAGATCCAGGTATTGGATGTCTGACTTCAGGATCATGTCCCGTGCCTCCAGGCCATCGACCATACACTCGTAGATGCTATTTTCGATGTTTTTAGGATTAAAACCTAATCCGGAGGTGGTATTGGCCTGCGGGTCCGCATCGACCAGCAAGGTCCGAAACTCCAGTGCCGCCAGCGATGCCGCCAGGTTGATTGCCGTGGTCGTCTTCCCTACGCCCCCCTTCTGGTTTGCAACCGAAATGATTTTACCCATCTGTGTCGTGCTATAGCGTAATTGTTTCACCAACGGCCGGCAGCAGCAGCTCAATGCCTTCCTCGCGGGCACGGGCCTGTACGGCAGCTTTGTCTATTTTAATGTAGGGGAAGGTGTCGTAGTGCATCCCAATCACTTTCGTAACGCCAACGTAGCGTGCGGCAACCAGCGCCGCTTCAGCGTCCATTGTAAAGTTATCACCAATCGGAAGAAAAGCAAATTGAGGCTTAAAGCGCTCTCCGATCAACTTCATGTCCCCGAAAAGATCGGTATCGCCTGCGTAGTAAAAAGTGTTACCACCAGCCTCAACGACAAAACCCGAGGCCGTTCCGGCGTAGCTTCCGTCCGGGAAACTGCTGGAGTGAACGGCCGGAGTCAGCCGCACGGAACCGAAGTCGAAGTCCCACTTGCCGCCGGTGTTCATCGGGTGCGTTTTTTCAACGCCTTTGTTGCCGAACCAGGCGGTTAGTTCGAATTGCCCTACCAGCGTAGCCCCGGATTGTTTCAGGATCTGCTCGGCATCGGCCATGTGGTCCTGGTGTCCGTGAGAAAGCAGGACATAATCGGGCTTTATGCTGTTGACGTCTACCTCTTTGGCCAGCTCGTTGGGCGTGATGAACGGATCAAACAAGAGCTGATGTTTCCCGGTTTTCACCAAAAAACACGAATGACCATAATAGGTTACTTCCATAAAAATCGGGTGATCTTGGAGATTGTAAGCGTGTAAGATCTGACAAAGATAACCCAATTCTTTTAGAAAAAGGCAACGAAACGCCGAGCAAAAAAGCCGGGCTCAGGAGGTTTTTTTACCGGAACGAGAAATAAGAAGGGCGCGAAATTTCAGTACATTTAGCGCAGGATGGAGGCAGAAATTCGGCTTAGCAAATCTACTTTTATGCGGGGGGTACAGTGTGCTAAGTCGCTGTTCCTCTACAAGAACCATATCCAGTGGCGCGACCGCCCCACGGCCGAACAGCAGAGTCGCTTCGCACGGGGGCAGGAGGTCGGCACGCTGGCACGCCAGTTGTTTCCGGGCGGGAAAGATGCCGCCGCGCTGGGCGGACGGAAGCTGGCTCGCGTGGTGGAAAAGACACGGGAGCTGCTGGCCGCCGGCGAATCGGTCATCTACGAAGCCGCCTTTGCGCACGAAGGTGTGGGGGTACAGCTCGATATTCTGGTGCGGCGCGACGACAAGTACTACGCCTACGAAGTGAAAAGTTCGGTGCGCGTCTCCGAAACCTACGAGCTGGATGCTTCGGTCCAATACTACGTCATTACGGGCAGCGGCCTGCCCCTGGCCGACATTTCGATCGTGTACCTGAACGAGGCGTACGTGCGGGAGGAGGGACCGCTCGACTTGCAACAGCTGTTTCGGCAACGTTCCGTACGCGACGTGGCGGGGTTTCATGCTCCCGCCATTCGCCGGAAGATCGATCTGTTGAAAGGCGTGCTGGATCGCGCGACCGCGCCGGAAATAGACATCGGCCCGCACTGCCACCGGCCTTATCCGTGCGATTTCCAGGGCAGCTGCTGGCGTACTGTACCCAAACATTCGGTCTTCGAAATGGCCGACCTGCCCGTGGCCCGTCAGTTTGCCCTGTACCGGCAGGGTATGGTGCGGATGAAAGACGTGCCGGAGGCGGCCCTCGACCGTCCCGAGCAGCGGGTGCAGGCCAAAGCCCACCGCACGCGCCGCCCGCAAACCGATCACAAAGCGCTCTACCATTTCCTGGAGCCGCTGGCTTATCCGCTCTATTTTCTGCATTGGAATGCCTTCCGCACGGCCCTTCCCGGTCCGGTCGGTACCTCACCGTACCAGCTTCTTCCCTTTGCGTTCGGGTTGCAGTACCGCCGTTCGTCCGACGAGGCCCCCCGCCACCTGGAGCAACTGGCCGAGCCCGAAGGTTTTCCGCCCGACGATGCGACATGGCGGCCCGATCCGCGCCCCTTTTTTGTGAAACACCTGCTGCGCTATACCGAGCGCCCCGGACACATCGTCGTCTGGGAAAAAGAATCGCTGCAACCCCTGCTGCGCGACCTGGCACGCGTGTATCCGGCACAGGCCGAGGCCCTGCACGAGCGGGCCGGGCGGCTGGTTTCGCTGGCGGAACCGTTCCGCCGCAAGTGGCTCTACAAGACCACGATGCAGGGCAAGAGCGACTGGGAAACCATTCGGCAGACGATGCTGGACGACCCCTCCCGGTCGCCGTTCGAGAACGACTGGACCATGGAACAGTTTTACCTGATGTGGCGGCCCGGCGAAGACCTCTTCAGTCGGGAGGAGGGACAGCAGCAGTTTGGGCAGCACCTGCGCGATCACTCAGAAGCGCTTATGCGGTTATGGGAAGAACTCGAACAATTATTTCGGCCGGTTCTGAAGTCCTGATCTTCTCCAACTCCTGAAAATACACGTACTTCGCGGCGAATTGCTTTACGCTCCCTTTCATGCAAATTGCCCTGGTGCTCGGCCTGTTGATCCTGGCCATCGTGTTGTTCGCCACCGAAAAGATTTCGGTCGACCTCGTCACGCTCTTCCTGTTAATCATTCTGGTGGCTTCGGGCATCATTTCCGTTTCGGAAGCCTACGCCGGTTTCAGTAGCGACTTCATCGTGATTCTGGCGGCCATCTTCGTGGTGAGCGGTGCGATGCAAGACACCGGCATCCTCGATCGCCTGGGCGTCCGCATGGTGCGGCTGGCCGGAAAGCGGCCCCGGCGGGTGATTGCCTACATCATGCTCATTACGGGCGCTTTTTCGGCGTTTATGAACAACACCACGGTAACGGCCCTATTTGTCGGCCCCGCCATGGGGTGGGCGCGTCGTCTGAAAATGCCGCCCAGCAAGCTGCTGATGCCGCTGGCCTTTGCTTCCATCCTGGGTGGAACCTGCACGTTGATCGGCACTTCCACGAACGTGGCGGTCAGCGGGTACCTGCAAAAAACCGGCATGGAGCCCATCGGGATGTTCGAGCTGCTGCCCGTCGGGGCCGCCATTTTTGTCATTGGGCTGGTGTACATGGTGCTGACCAACCGGGTGCTGATGCCCCACCGGGAAGAAGAAACCCTCACCGAAGCGTATGAGATGCGCGACTACCTCGCCGAAATCGTGGTCGGCACGGACTCGGCCCTGATCGGCCAGCGCATTTTTGCCTCGACCGATCTGGAGGAGCTGCATCTGCGCGTGTTGGCCGTGTACCGGGAAGATACCTACACGCAACCTGACCCGAAAACGATCATTCAGGCAAACGACCGCCTGTTGGTGGAGGGAAAGGCGCACGACTTGGCGCGGGCCCGTGAGCGGAAGAACTTCCGGATCAAGGCCGACATGCTGACCGACGAGGATTTACAGCGCGATAAGCTGCGCTTGGCCGAGGTGCTGGTGACGCCCCGCTCGTTCCTGGCACGCAAAACCCTGCGGGAAGTCGACTTCCGGCGACGGTACGGACTGGTGGTGATCGCCATCCACCGTTTCAACTCCTCTCTGCGCGAAAAACTGGGCGATGTGCGGCTGAAAATCGGGGACCTTCTGCTGGTGCAGGGGCGGGAGCAGGTGGTGCAAGAATTGCGCAACAGCCGCGATCTGGCCGTCCTGGGCATGGTGCGCAACCAGCCACAGCATGCTGTGCGCGGCTATCTCTCGCTGGGCGCTTTTGTGGTGGCTGTCCTTGTGGGAACCATCGGGTGGATACCGCTTTCCATCTGCTTTCTGGCGGCGGCCGTGTTTGTGGTCGGCATTCGTACCATCAGTTCCGACCGCGCGTACCGCCTGATCGACTGGCGCTTGCTGATCCTGATCGGGGGCATGAGCGCCTTCGGCACGGCCATGGAGAACTCGGGAACGTCGGAGTTTCTGGCCAACGGCATTCTGGATCTGTTCCGGGCCTGGGGGCCGACGGTGATTATGGCGGGGTTTGTGGTGCTGACCGTATTTCTGACCCAGCCCATGTCGAACGCCGCCGCTGCGCTCGTCATTTTGCCTGTCGCGTTGCGCATCGCGGCCGATCTGGAGGTAAACCCCCGTTCGTTCGGCATTGCCATTATGCTGGCCGCGTCGGTGTCGCTGATCACCCCCTTCGAGCCTTCGTGCATTCTGGTCTACGGCCCCGGTCGCTACCGTTTTCGCGATTTTCTGGTGGTGGGCACACCGCTGACGCTGCTGTTGATCGTGCTGATCGTTGTAATGGTGCCGATTTTCTGGCCCTTCTGACGGTCGACGCGTGGTACCTGCCCTTGGGCGGTGCACGCGTCAAGGGAGCGGGCGCAGGGTTACGACCATTTTTTTAGGTAAATACCTGCGACCGAACATTCGGTTTTTTCGTTCAATCGTTAGCTCCTTCTTTCTTCGCGATGATGAACCGTTCTCCTGCCCCGGCCTCTTTCTTGTTCACTTGTCTGATGCTATTGAGTAGCTGTGAATTGTTCTGGAAACACGATTCTGACGACGATCCCCTGAGCAAACTGCCACCGCCTACGCAAGTGGGTAACTGGAGTTTTGGTTGCCTCGTTGATGGGCAGGCGGGTTATACTGTCGGTCAACCCCGAGGGCAAAATGCTACCGGATGCTGGGCCGAGCCCTCGGACGGTGGAACGCTAACGATTCAAGCTTTTTTTGCTACCGGTGTAGGAGGAAATATGGTTTTCTGGCTATTTGACAGCTTGGGTACTGGTCTTACTTACCCTTTGCATAACCAGCCAGCTCAAAATCAGGTTCTCTTTTACAGTACTACTGGATTAAATGAGAATTACTTTCAATCCACTGATCCGGTCAGCGGTTACGTGACCTTGTCGCGCTACGATCCAGCCGCCAAGGTGGTAAGTGGCACGTTTGCTTTTACCCTCGTTAATGCCGAAAGCGATACGGTACGCGTGACCGAAGGCCGCTTCGATGCGCCGCTTCTGTGGTAGTCGGAGTAATAATCTCTATTCCTTTTGCGCGGTTGCTTTTCTCGACGACGATTGGGCATCTCTGAGGCATCCAGGGTGTTAGCAACCGTCGATTTTTAAAAGCCTCAGGGCGTTTGGGGCCAGAGAGGCGAGCGTTCTCCCCGCGGTTGGCACTGCATTTGCGCAAAATAAAATTTGTTTCACCTCGCTTGCCAACTGCCATGCGCCTCTCTACTTTTCTCACCGTTTTTGCGGTGTCCGCCCTCTGGGGATGTCGTTCTCAACAGATCGACCTCCGGCCAACGCCTCTGACCACCCGGCCTGCGTTGCCGCATCTCACCATTTCACTCGACGAGCCGGAACTTCAGGCCGCGTACGGTACCTTTCCGGGCGTGCTGGTTTCCGAAATGCCCGATACCCTGGCTTCGCTAGGAAGCGTGGCTCTCAAGGCGGTGCCGAACGATCCACGTTTGCAGGATGCCCGGGTGCTGCTGCGTCGCCAGTTGCTCCAGGTTTCGGCAGCGACGGGCGAGGAGCGGGGCTTTGTGGAGGGGCACGTGGCCGGATACCAGCATTACTGGCGAGGCGGAACGGTGCCCTTGTTCGGGGCCTCTCTGCTGAGCTTTGGTACCTTGAACCTGATCGGGTTGCCCTCGCATCTGTACCGAACCATGGTAGACGTGGAGGTAGAGGTATTTGACCGGCAACATCGGCGGATCGGGTACTACCAGGCGGTGGGCGAGGATGCGTACGCCACGGGCCTGTTTTTCCGCGGCTGGGGCGACCATCGCCGTTATTCCAATGCGGAAGCGCTGCGCGATGCGCTCGTCAACATCAGCGAACAGATGGCGCGCGATGCCGACCGACTGCGGACGGCGTTGAGCGAGTAACAAAAAAGCCGCTCAGAGAAGCGGCTTTCAATCGATTATTTCTTGGTTTTGCTCTTGGCTGTGGCCGTGCCTTTAGCTTTGGGTTTTGCCTTGGCTTTGGTAGAGGCTTTCTTGGTCGCCGCTTTCTTCGGCTTTTCCTTGGTATCGGCCGAGGCTTTGGCAGCACCCCTGCCGCCTTTTTTCGGCGCGGCTTCGGCCAGGGCCAGGCACTCTTCCAGGGTCAGCGAGGCAGGTTCTTTGTCTTTCGGAATTTTGACGTTCTGTTTGCCCACTTTGATGTACGGCCCGAACCGTCCTTTCAGCACCTGCACGTCCGGGTTTTCTTCAAACGTCTTGATGAACTTCTCCGCGTCGGCAATACGCTTCTGTTCGATCAGTTCGATGGCCCGCTCCCCGGAAATTTCGAGGGGATCTTCGCCTTTCGGGATGGAGATGAACTTGTTGTCGTGCCGGATGTATGGCCCGAACCGACCGATGGCCGCCGTCACGGTCTTGCCTTCGAACGTACCCACTTCGCGGGGCAGTTTGAACAGTTCCAGCGCTTCTTCCAGTGTGATGGTCTCCAGGCGCTGGTCTTTGCGCAGGCTGGCAAATTGGGGTTTCTCTTCTTCCTCGTCGTCCGAAGAGCCGATCTGCGCCAGCGGCCCGTAGCGCCCCAGCCGTACGATTACCAGTTTGCCGGTTTTCGGATCGAGGCCCAGCTCCCGCACGGTGCCGACGGTGGCCCGCTCGATGTCGTCGGTGCTCTCCACTTTCGGATGAAACTCCTTGTAGAACGAGTCGATCATGTTGTTCCAGATCAACCGGCCGTTCGCAATTTCGTCGAATTCCTTTTCGATGGTCGCCGTAAACGAGAAATCGATGACGCTCGGGAAGTATTGCACGAGGAAATCGTTGACCACCATCGCCAGATCGGTCGGGAAAAGTTTGTTCTTTTCCGTACCGTAAGTTTCGGTCAGCTGCTTGGTTTTGATCGCTTCTTTCTGCAATTCCAGCTCCCGGTAGGTGCGTTCCTTGCCGTCGCGCGATTCTTTCACCACGTAGTTGCGGCGCTGCACGGTCGAGATGGTGGGGGCGTACGTCGACGGACGCCCGATGCCCATTTCTTCCAGTTTCTTCACCAGGCTGGCTTCCGTGTAGCGGGCCGGGGGGCGCGAGAAACGCTCCGTGGCGCGCATCCCGTGCAGGTCGAGCGTTTGGCCGATGGTGAGCGGCGGCAGCATGCCCGACTGCTCTTCGTCCTCGTCGTCGTCGGAGCTTTCGATGTACACTTTCAGAAAGCCATCGAATTTAATCACCTCGCCCTGCGCGACCAGATCGGCCGGCGCTTCGCCCTGTTGCGGGGCAATGGCGATGTTGACCACCGTCCGCTCCAGTTGGGCATCGGCCATTTGCGAGGCGATGGCCCGTTTCCAGATCAATTCGTACAACCGTTCCAGTCCCCGGTCGTCGCCGGTGCTCGAAACCGAAAAGTCGGTAGGGCGGATGGCTTCGTGCGCTTCCTGTGCCGAGGCCGACTTGGTTTTGTAGCGGCGCGTCTGTACGTACTCGGGACCGTAGGCACTCTGGATTTCGCGGGCGGCGGCGTTGATGGCCTCTTCCGAGAGGTTCACCGAGTCGGTCCGCATGTAGGTGATTTTCCCCGATTCGTACAGTTTCTGCGCCAGTGTCATGGTCTGCGATACCGAAAAGCCCAGCTTGCGGCTGGCTTCCTGTTGCAGCGTAGAGGTCGTAAACGGCGGTGCAGGCGATTTTTTGCCCGGCTTTTTCTCCAGCGTCCGGATCGAAAACGTCGCGCCCAGGCACTGTTGCAGGTAATGCATGGCGTCGCCTTCCTGCGCAAACCGCTTGGGCAATTCGGCGTTCAGCACCTTGCCCTCGGGCAGGTCGAAGCGTGCCGAGATTTTGAACGAAGACTGCGGCTGGAATTTGTCGATTTCGCGCTCGCGCTCAACCACGATGCGCACGGCTACCGACTGCACACGCCCGGCCGAGAGCCCGGCTTTTACTTTTTTCCACAGCACTGGCGATAGCTCGAAGCCCACAAGTCGGTCGAGTACCCGGCGGGCCTGCTGTGCGTTCACCAGGTCGATGTCGATGCCGCGTGGCGACTGAATGGCCTTCTGGATGGCCTGTTTGGTAATTTCGTGGAAGACGATCCGGCGGGTATTGTCGTCGTTCAGGCCCAGCGCTTCTTTGAGGTGCCACGAGATGGCTTCGCCTTCGCGGTCATCATCCGTCGCGAGCCAGATCGTTTCGGCCTCTTTCGCCAGCTTTTTCAGTTGCGAAATGACCTCGCGTTTATCGGCAGAAATTTCGTAGGTAGGCTGGTATCCGTTCTTGAGATCGATCGCCATATCGTCCTTGGGCAGGTCGCGCACGTGGCCGAAACTCGACTTCACGGTAAAGTCCTTACCCAGGTACCCTTCGATGGTTTTCGCTTTCGCTGGCGATTCGACAATGACCAGATTTTTTGACATAGATCACGGTTGTTTAGTAAGAGAGGCGGGGTCAAAGATGACTAATTTTTAGAAATCGATGTATTTACTAGCGTACCCGCCGGGATTATTAAAGTAATTTCGAACGGGAATTGTTCACCGTTGGCACGGGGATTTGCGCGAAAATGCCGCGCATCCGTCTCCATAAAGCGTCCTTTTTAGTTTATTCAATTTTTTTCGAAAATTCCTATGCCTTCTACCAAAAAGCTATACCTGCTGCGCCATGCCAAATCGGATTGGTCTCAACCGGGACAGCGCGATTTTGACCGGGAACTCAACGAACGGGGCTACCGCGACGCCCCGCTGATGGGGCAGGTGCTGCACCGGAAAAAGGTCGTGCCGCAGGTGATTTACGCCAGCCCTGCGCGGCGCACCACGCTGACGGCCGAGCTGGTCGCACCGGCGTTGCCGTACCCTGCCGAGGCGGTTCACTACGTGAAACTTCTCTATGAATGCAGTTTGCAGACGATGCTGACGTTCATCTCCCGCCTCGACGATCAGTACGATGAGGTGATGATCATCGGGCACAACCCGACCATGACGTACACGGCCGAGCACCTGAGTGGCGAAAGCTTGGGCAACGTTCCGACGTGCGGCGTGGTGAGCCTGGCCTTCGAGGTCGATACCTGGGAAGCCGTAGCGGGCCGGAGCGCCACGCTGGAATGGTTCGAGTACCCGAAGAAGTACCTGTGAGGGGGCCGTATGGGCGGCGTCTCGCGCCGATGTAGTTTCTACGTGTTGTTAACAAACTTGCCGGAACGTCACGGGGCAGGAATCGCCGATTCCTGCGGACGGGGGGCCGGGCGGCCCGGCGTGGCGAAGATCGTGCGGCTGATGCGGTAGAAGCGCAGCGTCAGCAGAATGGCCGCCACCGTCAGGCCGGTCAGCAGGCCATACCAGATGCCCGAAACGCCCAGGTCTAGCCCCATGCCCAGTACATAGCCCACCGGCAGACCGATGACCCAATAGGCCAGAAGCGTGATCAGGGTCGGCACGCGCACGTCCGACATGCCGCGCAGCGCACCGAGCGCCACCACCTGTACTCCGTCCGACAACTGGAAAAAGGCCGCGATGATGAGCAGTTGCACCGCAATGTCTACCACCTGACGGTCCGGCGTGTAGAGCGACGTCAGCACGTCGCGGCCGAGGATGAACACTGCTGCCATGGAGGCCATGAACAGGATCACCATCACAAACGCACTCAACCCCACGCCCCGCAGTTCGGGACCGTTGCGCAGGCCCCACTGGTTGCCGACCCGGATGGTGGCGGCCGTTGAGATGCCGCTGGCCATCATATACGTGACAGCGGCCAGACTGATGGCAATCTGGTGCGCGGCCAGTTCGTACGTGCCCAGCCAGCCGACCATCAGCGCCGCTACGCTGAACGCACTGATTTCGAATACCATTTGCAGGCTGATCGGAATGCCGAGTCGCAGGATTTCCCGAAAGACGGGTCCCGAAAACCGGCTCCAGTGCTGGTGTTGGCGGTAGGGCGCAAACCGGCGGCTGTAGAAAATGTACACGGCCATGCCCAGCGCCATCAGGATGCGCGAGAATAACGTCGAAAGGCCCGCACCGTAGAGGCCAAGGGCGGGCAGGCCCCAGTGGCCGTTGATCAGCAGCCAGTTGCCCAGGATGTTCACCAGGTTGGCCGAGACGGAGATGTACATGGCCTGCCGCGTAAATGAGAGGCCTTCGGCAAATTGCCGCAGTGCCTGAAACGCCATGAGCGGAATCAGCGAGAACAGCAGCACCCGCAGGTAGGGGATGGTCAGCGCCACCACCGCTTCGGGTTGGCGGAGGAAATGCAGGCCGGGTACGGCAAACCAGAGCAGGCCGCACAGCACCAGCCCGGCGCCCGTCAGCAGCACGTTGCCGTGCCGGAGCAAGCGTCCGTTTTCGGCTACATCTTTACGTCCGTCGGCCGCGGCCACGAGGGGCGTCAACCCGAACGAAAGCCCGATGCCCATCACCAGCACAATGCTGAACAAACTGTTGCCCAGCGAAACGGCCGCCAGCGGTGCAGCCCCCAACTGACCCACCATGGCGCTGTCGGCAACTCCGACCAGGATGTGCCCTAACTGGCTCAGCACCACCGGATAGGCGAGCAGAAACGTTTTTTTGCTATGTTGAAGGAGTGTCTGCATAAAAAAGCACCGCAAAGGTGCGCAATTGTTTCCGTGTGGCCTACCTTGGTGGAAACATACGGTTGCGTGTTTCGCCCGTATACTCTTTTCAGAACTAAACCTTTTGCCATGCGCACTTTTTTAGGGGGGCTTTTCTGGCTCAGTACCCTGCCTCTTTTTGCTCAGCTGCCGGAGCCGCCACGGCTCGTGGAAACGCGTGGTACGTATTTTCAGAAGTACGAAGTGGAAGTAGGAGGGCGGCAGCCCATCACCCTGACGCTGGAGCGGCCTTCGACCGGATTGGCCCTGGAAGTGAACCCGGGACAGTACCTGACGGGCGCATATGTAGTGGCCGGTGCCGATACCTTTCGGTTGCAGGAAGACGTACACCAGGCCGACCTGACTCCCACACCCGACGCGGCGCGCTTCGTGCGCACGAGCTTCTCGCTACCGGTCGTTTTTCCGCAGGCGATCGCCACCGTTACGCTATTTCCCGGCCCCCTGAACGGAGCAGTGTTGTTGCACACGTACCAGGCGGGCACGGCCGGAATCTACTCCGCCAACCGACTTCAGGCCGCGCCTGCGTCTACTGACGATTGCCAACCGGCCGTAATTCCGCAGTCGGAATGGCGTGCCGGCTTACCACCGCCCAAACAGGGCCCTCAGTCCAATACGGTCGACCACCTGATCGTCCACCACTCGGCGACGTACAATTCACTGGACAATTACGAAAACGTGGTGCGCAACATCTACCTCTACCATACGCAGTCGAACGGCTGGAACGACATCGGGTACAACTTTCTGGTGGCGGCCGACGGTACCATTTTCGCGGGCCGCGACGGGCAGGGGCAGTACGAGGGCGATGATGTGATGGGCGCGCATTTCTGCGGCAAAAACAGCGGCACGATGGGCGTCTGCATGATCGGCACGTTTACCGACGTGGCACCCACCGCCGCGGCACAGCAGTCGCTGGTCGATTTGCTCGCCTGGAAAGCAGAAAAAGAAGGCATCGATCCGCTCGGCAGCAGCCCGCACCATGGCGTCGTGCTGAACAACATCGCCGGCCACCGCGACGGTTGCTCGACCGAGTGTCCGGGCGATCAACTCTACGCTCTGTTGCCGAACCTCCGCACGCGCGTCGACGAAACGTCCTGCCAGGCGGGGGCGCCTCTGGCGTTGTATCCCAACCCGGCCGTGGCCGAAGTCAACGTCGAGGCAGAAGAAAATATCTGGCTGGTGGTGTTGTACGATGCCACAGGACGGATGGCCCATGTGCAGTACTTCCCCGGCACCAAACGCAAAGTCCAGGTACAAGGGCCCGCCCTCCGCGACGGCCTCTATTTTGTGCGCGCCTTTACCGACGCTGGCGAACAGGGCGGCAAACTGGTGCTGATGCGTTGACGATGAGTCGTGTAGGCACACAAGGGCTCGTCAGAATGTTGCGGCCCTCTGCCTAATCTTACATAAAAGCTGCGGCCCGGAAGAGGATATCTACGCATGAGATCCTATCTTCACTCGACGAAGCCTCGCCTGCGAACAGACGAAGGCTGTCGTGCGAAGAATCATGAAAAAACTACTTTTTTTGTTCTGGTGGCTGCCGCTGGTAACCTCCGCAACGCACATTGTGGGGGGCGAAATCCTGATGAAACACCTGGAGGGAGACCGGTACGAGCTGTCCCTCAATCTGTATTTCGATGAGAATAAAGGGAGCTTAGGCGCCATTGACCCGTACAACGAAGTCGGGGTTTTTCGGCTGCGCGACCATCAGTTTGTGCGGTCGATCAATTTGCAGCAAATCAACTGGGTGCCCGTTCTGTATACCAACGAAGCCTGCCGCAACGACGAACTGTCGACACGCCATTACCTCTACCGGACGGAAATTGAACTCGATCCGGCCGTTTACAACGATCCGATGGGATATTATTTCTCCTGGGAGCGTTGTTGCCGAAACGAAGGCATCGTAAACATCTACACCCCCGAGGCCGTCGGACAGGCGTTTTACCTGGAATTTTCGGTGGTAGACGACGCGCAGCGACCGCTGTACAACACCTCTCCGCAACTTTTTCCGCCGGTCAGCGATTACGCATGCCTGGGCAGCGAGTTTTACTTCGATTTTTCGGGGCGCGATCCCGACGGCGATTCGCTGGTGTATTCGCTGGCGGTGCCGAAAAAAGGCAGTACCGAAACCGGTGCCCCCCGCCACAGCGCGCCGATCAGCGGACCTTATGCCGAAGTGGACTGGAAGCCCGGTTTCAGCCGGGAGGTGCAAATTATGGGAACCCCGCCACTCAGCGTCGATTCGCTTACGGGACTGTTGCGGGTCACGGCCAGTCGGCTGGGGTTGCACGTCTTTGCGGTGAAGTGCGAAGAATTTCGAGCGGGCCGGAAAATCGGGGAGGTGCACCGCGAGTTTCAGATGCTGGTGCTCGATTGCCTCCCGAACCAACCGCCGGCCGGTACGGTGATCGATCCGGAAACGGGCGTAGCCTATCAGACCGGCGACACCATTCACCTCACCGACGTGCAGCGCTGTGTGCAGGTGATCGCCGCCGATCCTGATACCAACACCCGCCTGTCCGTGCGGGCCGTCGGGGTCAACTTTCAGGTGCCGCGGCAGGTAGCCAGAAGCGAATCACGCGAGGTCAACACGCCGCAACATCCGTTGGATTCGACCGAGCTTTCGTTGTGCTTCGATGCCTGTTTGCCCGATTTGGGAGAGGAACCCATGATCGTGGATGTGATCGTGCAGGACGATGGCTGTAGCGTTCCGAAGACCGATACAGTACGGATCATTCTGACGGCCGAGCCGCTGCCCAATGCCCCACCGCAGCTGGGCGCGTTAACCGCACGGGCCGGAGACACCATTCCGGTGGCCTTCGATCAGCCGTTCAGACTGGCGGTGTTTGCAACCGATCCGGAGGGGCGAGTCGACAACATCGATGTTACGTTTGCTAACGAGCAGCACGGGCAATTCTACTTTAATCAGCGCCTCGCGTCCGACACGGTCTTCGGCGATTTCTATTGGTACGCCAACTGCAATCTGTTTCAAGGCGAAGCCGGAGGAATCTTCCCGTTGCGGTTCGTGGTCAAAGAGAACGATTGTTTCCGGCCCCAGGCCGATACGCTCCAGTTTTGGGTGCAGGTGGGATACGATTCGGTGGGGCCACCCGCGCTGGTGCTGCCCGATACCGTTTTTGTGCACGAGGGCGACTCGGTCGACATCCCGTTTGCCGCCCTCGCGGCCGATTCTGTGCCTCTCGATTTGTTTGTAGAAGGCATTGGGCTGAACATACGACAGGAGGGAATGCAGATCGCCAGCGACTCGGGCTATCTGTACTACGATTACTGGGGCGAGCGGTATACGTTTTACGGCACCTACGGTCAGGCGAGCGGCACCCTGAGCTGGCAACCTGAGTGCGAGGCGGTTCAGCCCGGGGTGTATAAGATCGCCTTTTCTGCCGCCGCCCATTATTGCGTCGGTCTCCAAAGCGGGGGCGATACCCTGAACATCGTCGTGCTGCCGCGCACCAATGCCGCGCCGCGCTTGCAGCTCGTCACCGACACGCTGCACGTATGGCCCGGAGGGCAATGGCAGGTAGCCGTCCGAGGGGTCGATCCCGATCGCAACAACCCGACGTTGAGCATGGAAGGACAGGGGTTTCAACCGGCGGCGCAAAACATGGTGTTGACGACGAGCTACAGCGATTCCGTTGCTTCGGGTCGGTTGACGTTTCAGCCCAGTTGTGCCATGGCGGGGACGACCTACCATCTGACGTTCCGGGTGGAAGATCATCCGTGCGGTCCCTCGGCCCAGGACAGTGCCGACCTTTGGATACACGTACGCGACGACGACTCTACCGCACGGCTTACGTCCTCGCTGTCTGCCGCCCCCTACCTGGAAGTGTTGGCGGGCAAGGACACGACGTTCACTCTTTTCGGGGATGATCTGGACTCTACCTACCTGATGCTGGAAGCCAAAGGCCTGGGTTTTTCGCTCGAAGAGATGGGCATGCAGTTCGAGGCACAGGCAGGACAGTTTCACCTTAGTGCACCGTTCCGTTGGCAAGCCGATTGCAGCCAACTGCCCGCCTCGCCGCTGCAGGTGCTGTTTTTGTTGACGGAACAAACCTGCCCGGAACCACGCTACGATTCCCTGATCGTAACACTGGCCGTGATCGATTCGGCCGATCGCGATTTTGAGACCTACAACGTGTTCAGTCCCAACGGCGACGGACGCAACGAGGTCTTTCATCTGCCCGACCTGCCTCCCGACAATTGCTACAACGCGTTTGTGGGCATCCGCATCTACAACCGTTGGGGCAAAGAGGTGTTTACTTCCGAGCGGCGCGATTTTGTCTGGACCGGCGAAGGCGCCCCCGCGGGCACCTATTTTTACGTGGTGGAGTACCTGCGCAACCAACGGAAAGGGTGGGTGCAGGTGATACGATAAGGCCGGACCCCTGCCCAAAAGAAGAAAAATTCCGTCCTACGGCCGCGGTGCGCGGATGGCGTAAGACGGAATGTGGTTAAAGGAAAAGAGAGGTGTGGTGTGCGTCAGTGCATTCGGTTTCCGGTCTTCCGTAAGTCGGCTTCCCGGTTTTAATCTTCCCGTTTGATGCTGCTGATGTTGCCCGAGTCGAGATCCAGATCTTCCGGGGTGCCGCGGTAGCGGATCTGGCTGGCCCCGCTGGCGTCGGCTTTCAGGCGGCGGGTAGCGTACACGCGGGCGTCCGAAGCGCCCGATACGTCGAGATCGGCGGTACTTACTTCGTAGCGATGGGCCCGGAGCTGGGCCGCCCCGCTAAGGTCGGCGTTGAGTTCATCGCCCGTCCCGATCAGTTCCAGTTCCGAGGCGCCGGACAGATCGAGGGTCAGACGCTTGAGGTTGGCCTCTACTCGTGCGTGAGGGGCGCCTTCCATGTCGAGGGAGAGAACATCACCTGTAAAACCAGATACATCGGCCTGGCATGCTCCGTGGAGATAGAGACGTTCGAGTCGGGGCGTGGTAATGTCCACGCGGATTTCGTCGTAATCGCGACGCCAACGAGTCCAGCGATCAGAATTATCAAGAGAAATTTCCAGTTCATTGCCTTGTTGGTTTATATGAATGTTGTCAGATATGTCTTGGTTGGGAGCGTTGACGGCCACCTGATACCGGTCGCCCTGGGTAATGTAGACGCGGAACATGTCGCCTACGGAAATGTTGTGGAAGTCCTGGTAAGTGTCGTAGACCTGACCGGTTACCTGATCAGATGCAGGCGATGACGCAGAGGTTGCATCGTCCGCCCGATTTTTTTCGCAATTCAGGCAAGTCAGGCCGTCCTGGGTAAATACCCACCGCCCGGTGGCCAGTTGAGAGGTGTTGTAGCCGGCCGGCGTGAGTGTGCTACGCAAGATGGGCTCCAGCGAAGGGTCCATGCGGAACTCCTGCCCGTAGGGCACATATAGTTCCATCAAGAGTTCCTGCCGCCGGAAAAGCGCATCCGATTGAAACTCGAAATTCTGGTCAAAGATCAGGGTCGAATCCCGCCGCACCACCTGATGGTCGATCATCGAGGCGTTTTCGACGGCCGACTTGCGGTTCAGCCCGCGGGCCGAGAACCGTTTCACCAGCCGGAGGTCGTGGCCTTCGTAGCCCGAAATTTTCAGTTCGGTCTTTTGCCAGGAGGCTTCGCCCGACTCGCGTGCGTCGAGCACAATGGTCCGCGCGGGAATGTGGTAGGTTTCGACCTGTTCGAACTCGCCACGGGTACGGTATTGATTCAGGTACGTCGGAACGGCAATGGACAGCGCCACCAGGCTCACAATCCAGATGCCGAACAGCGTGAAGCCGAGAATGGGCTTCATCAGTGAGCGTTTGGCCAGCAGACTCAGGCCACTTAGTCCTAACGCTACGCCCGGCACAAATAGTGCAAGCACTGCCGGGAAAGAAACCCATGTCGGAAAATCGCGCCGCAGCAGGTCGAGGGGCAGTTCTTCGTTGATGAACACGCCATCCATCGAGAAGATGGTCAGCAAGCCGCTGGTCAGTCCCAGCGAACTGATGATGAGCACAAAGCCGATGAAGATCAGCAGCACGGCCGTCAGCACCCGAATGGCATCTCCCAGGAACTGCAAAATGCCCGAGGTGGAAATGCTGTTGAAGATGGTGGCGATCAGCCGGAACGGAAACAGCAGAATTTTCATCAGTACCGTTTCCTTGCCGTCGGGGCCCGGCTGAAAGCTTTCGCGGATGCGTGCTTCGATGTTGTCGAGCGTGACGGGCTCGCCCTGCATGCGCATGCGCTCGGTCAGGGTCCGCGCTTCGGGCATGATGGCCCACAGCACGAGATACACCAGAATACCGGCGCCGCCTAGGAAAATCCCCAGCACAAAGAGGATGCGCACAATCACCATGTCGACCCCGAAGAAGTGGGAGATGCCGCTCGCGACCCCGCCAAGTGCGCGGTTTTCAGGATCGCGATAAAGCTTTTTTATTTTTTCATCTTCGTACATGTCGCGGCGGCCGGGCACCACCACCCACAGCACAATGTAGGAGATGACCGTGATGCTGGTCAGCGAACCGGGCAGGAACATCCAGTCCAGGAACGGCGGCAACAGGAACAGCAGGCGCATCCAGATGGTGTCCATGTGGAAATAATGCGCCAACCCGGACGCGACGCCACCCAACACTTTGCGGTTCAGGTCGCGGTAAAATTTCCGTTGCGTGCGGGTCTGCTGCCGCGTGCCGGTCTGGGTGCGAGTCGCCTGCTCGTAGGCCGTCGCCGTGCCGTGCGCTTCGCCGCCGTGGCCGTACATCGGGCCTTCTTCCAGCAGCTCGCTTTCCATCTCCTGAAAATCCTGCACATTGCCCATCTTCTTGATCAGTTGATCGACGTCGTGGAGGGAAATGACCTGATTGGTAGGCGTCAGCCGCGCCGAGAACAACTCGGCCATCCGGCTTTCGATGTCGGAAATAATTTCCTTGCTGTCCGGATAGGTGGCAAAATAGCGGTGAATGGAAGCGAGGTAGTCGTTCAGCCTGTCGTACCCATCTTCCTCGATATGGAAAAGGATGCCGCTTATATGTATGCTAACCGTCTTTTTCATGATTGGCGATGGTTGTGCGTATGGTTGATGATCTGTTCGGTCGAGGCGACCAGCGCCTGCCAGTTTTCATCGAGGGCGGCCAGAAACTCGATGCCCTGGGGCGTGAGCGAGTAATATTTCCGGGGCGGCCCCGAAACCGATTCGATCCATTTGTACTCGAGTAGTCCGGCGTTTTTCAGCCGGGTTAGTAGGGGATAGAGCGTGCCCTCCACCACCATAATGCGGGCGGAGGTTAACTCTTCCAGCATGTCCGAGGCGTAAACTTCGCCCCGTGAGATGATGTGCAGGATGCAGTACTCGAGAATACCCTTCCGCATCTGCACAACCGTATTTTCCAATTTCATATCAACATGGCTGGTTTGATGTCATAGCTGGTGTTGCATGGTACAAAGGTATAAGAGGGTACTTTGTAATGCAAGGTACTACCCCATAAGCAGCTACCTTTTATGAAAAAAAGTTGATGAATGGAATCAGGCGGGGAAGAATGGTAGCCGTACGGCTCCTGGTGATGGCGGATGGGCCAGGCGGTGTATTCTTGGCGCAAAACTTACACCCATGCCACAACCGCCCTTTGGCAGGCCTCTTCTCCTGTATGTCCTTCAAAATGAAGGCTTTGTCGGTCAATGGCTCTTTCTTACGCGTCGCAATAGTGCACGAGGTAGGGCACAGCATCGGTATTCCTGGCGCAGAACCTGCCCCCCTCGGTACCGGCGGGTAGAAGGCACGGCATTTTGCCCGAAAGTCAGGCGCACTTCCATACTTTCCTTGGTAACGTAGGCGTTGTCTACCGGAACAGCGCTCGCGTAAGGGAAGTCAGGATGTCTAATGTTTTAGGAAATGATGCCGTAAATCCTTCACCGTCAGGTGGTCCGATTCTCGCCGTTTCGGCAGTTTTGGGGTCGGGTTCTGTTCAGATCAAGTACTTTGCACGTTCTGTTGCGCATGATGAAAAAACTACTCCCTGTCTGGTTGATCGTGATGGCGACTGCGGCTCCTGCCTGGGGCCAGGCCGTCCGTAAATACAGCAATGCTTTTCTGGAAATCGGGGTCGGCGCGCGTGGCCTGGCGATGGGAGGAACGCAGGCGGCGCTGGTCAACGACGTAACGGCGGGCTATTGGAATCCGGCCGGGCTGTCGCGCCTCGAATACAAGTACGAAGGTGCACTGATGCACGCCCGCTATTTTGCCGGGATTGTCAACTATGATTACGGCAGCTTCGCCACGCGCATCGACTCGCAGAGCGTGCTGGGCGTTTCTTTCATCCGGTTCGGCGTTGACGACATTCCTGATACCCGGCTTCTGTTCCTGAACGGCTCTACTACCCCCAACTACGACCTGATCAAATACTTTTCGGCGTCGGACAATGCGTTTCTGCTGAGCTACGCCCGGAAAGACCTTCTCCTGAAGGGGCTGCGCCTGGGCGCGAGTTTTAAAGTGATTTACCGCAACGTCGGCAACTTCGCCAACGCATGGGGCTTCGGCCTCGATGCCGGGGCGCAATACGAACGCAAAGGATGGATGCTGGGCCTGATGGTGCAGGACATTACCAGCACGTTCAACGCGTGGTCGTACAATACCGGCGAGGTGGCCGGCATTCAGGCCGCCGATTCGGCCAACGTCATCCCCGAAAACTCAATCGAAATTACGCTGCCCAAAATGCGGCTGAGCCTGGCGAAACGTTTCCAGATCAAAGAAAAATTCGGCGTACTGCCGGCGGTAGAGCTGGTCACTACGTTCGACGGGCAGCGGAACGTGCTGCTGGGTTCTTCGGTGGTATCGGTCGACCCGACGATCGGCATCGAGTTCGATTACGCGCAAATCGTGTACCTGCGGGGCGGCGTCAACAACGTGCAGCAGATCCGCGAGTTCGACGGCTCCGACAGTTGGTCGATGCAACCCAACTTCGGTATTGGCATCCGCATCCGGAATTTCTTCATCGATTACGCCCTGACCGACGTGGGGGACGTATCCGAGACGATCTACTCGAACGTGTTCTCCCTACGCGCAGGATTTTAGAGAATTAGCAAGCATGAAACAGGTGTACGCACGGAAGCTACTGAAGGGTTGGTTGGCGTTGTGGCTGGGGTGGGTCTGTACGGCCCAGGCGCAGTTGCCCGACACGCGCAGCTGGATCACCTACAATCAGCCCTACCTCAAAATTCTGGTGGCGCAAAACGGCATCTACCGCATTACGCGCGACGAGCTGGTGCAGGCGGGCATGCCCTCGGCTACCAATCCGCAGAACTGGCAGTTGTTTCGCCGGGGTCAGGAGCAGGCCCTCTACGTACCGAATGGCGGGGAGTTCCTCGAATTTTACGGGCAGATCAACGACGGCCAACTGGACACGTACCTCTACGACGCACCTGAAGATCAGCTCCAGGCCTATTTCAGTCTTTTTTCCGACACGGCGGTGTACTACCTGAAGTGGCAGGGCAGCATCGGGCAGCGGATGCCTTCGCTGAACCTGACACCGGCGGTGCCTGCCGAAGCCTACCATCTGGCCGAACTGGTGCCGGTGTACCGGGGCGGCGAGTACGCGGATGGCGTGGGCGCGGAGTACACAGGCGGCGCAAACTTCTACTCGTCTACGTACGATGCCGGCGAGGGGTGGGTGAGTCCCCGGATTCAGGCAAGCAGCGCCACGTCGTTGACCGATCGTACCATCGGTAACATTACCAACATTTACACGAGTGCTTCCGAGCCGATCCAACTGGAATTGAACATCGTCGGGCGCAATTTTTCTAATCCTCAGCGGGTCGTGATTGCCGCCGGCCCCACCACCAGCACCTTGCAGCCGCTGGAAACGGCCGAATTTCCCCAGAACGAACCTTACAAGAATACTTACACACTGCCACTTTCGTCCGTCGGGACCGACGGAAGCGTTACGCTGCGCCTGACGCCACAAGGGGGCAGCAACGTTTCGTACGCCTACGCGCGTGTCACGTTTCCGCAGCAGTTGCGCTGGAGCGGCGGGCGCATGCAGGTGCTGAACCTGAAGCCCAATGCCGGGGGGCTGTCGCGGGTAGAACTGGCCGGAGCCTCCGCCACCTTACAGGTATACGACATCACCGATCCCAACCGGGTGCGCCGCCTGACCAGTACGTTCAACGAAATTTCGCAGGTGCTGTCGTTTGGAGTAAACAACACCGAGGCCGGACGCCGGATTCTGATCAACGACGCCAGCCAGCAGACCCCGGTGCCTACCCTCCGGCCCGTTACGTTCCGGAACCTGGACCTGAGCAGCGACTACCTGATGGTATCGCATCCGCAGTTGCGGCTGGCGACCGGCGACGTGGCCGATCCGGTCGAGGCCCTGGCGGCCCACCGGCGCACGGCCGAAGGCGGTGGCTACAAAGCACTGGTTATGAACATCGAAGAGGTGTTCGATCAATTCAGCTACGGCGAAGAGACGCCGCTCGCCATCCGAAACATGGCGCGGGTGTTTTATCAGCCCGAAATAGAGAAATACCTCTTCTTGGTCGGAAAGGGATTGACCAACAACTATAAAAACACCGGGGCGTATCGCACCAGCCACTTCATTCCCACGTATGGCGTGCCTGCTTCCGATGTCTTGTTCACGGCGGGCCTGGGCGACATGGACCCGCATGTGCCCGCTATGGCCGTCGGTCGTCTGGCGGCGCGCACTGCGCAGCAGGTGTACAATTACTACCAGAAAATCGTGCAGCACGATCAGGCGGGCTATACGGCACTCTGGCGGAAGCGGGCCATTCACCTGAGCGGCGGATCGACCAAAAGCGAACTGGCTACGTTCCGCAACTTTATCGAGAACTATGCCGACATCATCGAACAGCCGTATTTCGGGGCCGACGTGGTATTGAAGTCGAAACGGACGGACAACACCATCGATACGGTCAACATCGTGCCGGAGGTCAACGAAGGGGTGTCGGTCATTACGGCTTTCGGGCATTCGTCCACCTCGGGAACCGACGTCGATTTCGGCTACGTATCCAGTCCCGTTCAGGGCTTTGCCAACGAAGGGAAATACCCGCTGATCGTGATGAACGGCTGCAGTTCGGGCAATATTTTCTCGACCAACAACCAGACCATCAGCGAAGACTGGATTCTGACGCCGAAAAAGGGCGGCATTGCCTTCATGGCGCACGGCTACCTGGGGCTGCCCAGCCAATTGAACCGCCACACGCTGCTGCTGTACGAAACCTTGTTTGCCGACAGTGCTTTCTGGGGCGCACCCGTAGGGCGGGCGCATCAGGAGACGATCCACCGGTTTGTGGAAAACGACAACAACTTGTCGATCTTCGATCTGGGGATGATTCAGCAGTACGCCCTGCACGGCGACCCGGCCGTACGCACGTTTGCCCCCGGCGCTCCGGATTACGCCATCACCGATGCATCGCTGTCGTTGCGCGCGTTCGACGAGCCGCTGATTACGGCCGCCAGCGACTCGTTTCAACTGTGCGTGGTCGTCAAAAACTTCGGGAAAGTTCAGGTCGATTCGTTTGCCGTGTCGGTGCGCCGCGAAGTCGCCAACCAGCAGCTGGAACTGCCCTGGCAACAGTTTCCGGCCACTTGGCGGCAGGATACGCTCTGCATTACGATCTACAACGACGGGGAAGGCACGCAGTACACCGGAACCAACCGCTTCGAAGTGAAGATCGATGCGGGCGACTCCATTGCCGAACTGAACGAACTGAACAATACCGCCGTGCTGGAGCGGTTCGTTCCGGCGGGGAGTGTCACGGCACTGTTCCCGCGCGAATTCGGAGTTTCCGGCGGCGATACCTTGCAATTGGTGGCACTTTCGGCAGCGGTGCTGAGCCAGGAACGGGGCTTTTTGTTCGAACTCGACACCACCCAGCAGTTCAACAGCGCGTTGCTGAAACGGAGCGAGATGGTGCGTGGGGTGCGTACCGCAACCTGGTCGACGCCGGTGCCTTCGGTCGCCGACAGCACCGTTTTCTACTGGCGCGTGCGCTATGCCGAAATCGTCGATCCGCAGGATTCGCTCTGGAACACCAGCTCCTTTACCTGGATTCCCGACGGGCCGGACGGATGGGCACAGCGGCACTATTATCAATGGCAGCGCGATGCCCGCTCGCAAATCGACCTGAACGCAACCACGCGCAACTGGGAGTTTCAGCAGGTAAGCAGCCAGGTGGAGGTGCGCGCCATCGGCGGCAGTGGCGCTTCCCGCAAAGCCAACACGCAGCTGTTCATCAACGGCGCGCCTCAGCTCTTTCTGAACCCGAGTGTGGGGAGCGATCCGACCGGCTGTACCTATAATAATACGCTGCTGGCCGTGGCGTTCGACGGGAGTTCGCTGTTGCCCTATCAAGTGGCGTTTGAGCCGTACTACGACTACAACGACGCGGGCTGTGGCATCAACCCCCGGTTTATTTACGGATTTACGCAGATCAACGGCTTCTACACCAGCATTCAGAAGGAACTGATCAATTACCTGGATACCATTCCCGAAGGCGATTACGTCCTGTTGTTCAACAACGGGGGCCTGAAGTACAATGGGACCGGGGCCGCATTTACCCCCGCCGTGCAGGCCAAGTTGCGGGAAATCGGGGTCGATCCGGTCAAGTTTGCTGCCTTGCAAAACGGCGATCCGTGGATTTGCCTGGGTCGCAAAGGCGCAGCTCCTGGCGAAGCGCTGGAAGTATACGCCAACCCCGATTCGACCCTTGAGGGGCAACCCATCCCGACCGGAGAGCAGCAGATTTCTCTGGTGCATCAGCTGATGGGCCAATACGAAGAAGGAACCATCACCTCGCGGCGCATCGGGCCGGCGCTTTCGTGGGCCACGTTGCAACATCAGGTGGTGCGGGCCGACACGTCCGACCGGTACCAGTTGAGCTTGTACGGCACCACGCTGGCGGGTACGTCGGCGGTGTTGGAAAACGACGTTACCACGGCAAACTTCTCGCTGACGTCGGTCGATGCCCAGCAGTACCCTTACCTGTACTTGCAGATGAAAGTCCGGGATCAGGCGCGCCAGACGCCGCCGCAGCTTAAGCATTGGCAGGTTTTCTACACGGCTGCCCCGGAAGGAATCTTGCTGGCCGGGTTGCGCGGCGAAACCGTTACGTCCATTCCCGACAAACAACAGGGCGAGCGTTTCTCGGTCCCTTTTACGTTCGAAAACATCTCTTCGCAGGACTTTGCCGACTCGCTTTCGGTCGAGATACGCCTGACGGAACTGCGTAACAATGAGATCGAAACGATCCGCCAGAAAGTGCGTCCCGTTGCCGCCGGCGACACAGTGCTGTTGTACGTGCCGATCAACACCCTGGACCGGCTCGGCGAAAATCGCCTGGAAGTGCAGGTAAACCTGTACGATCAGCAGCCCGAACAGTATTACGAAAACAACGCGATCGAGCTTACGTTCGACGTGATCGGCGACGAAACCAATCCCATTCTGGACGTGGCCTTCGACGGGCGGCGCATCATGGACGGCGATATCGTTTCGCCCACGCCGGTAATTTCGGTGAGTCTGAAAGACGAAAACCTGAACCAGATCCGGCAAAATCCCGAAGGCATTACGCTGTTTTTGCGCACGCCCGAAAACCAGAGCCAGGGCGACGTCGGTTTTGTGCCCATCGACCTGAACGATCCGGGACTGACCTGGCAACCCGCCGACGAGAAGAACAACTTCCGGCTGTCGTACCGCCCGGAGGAGAAGTTCGGCGACGGGACGTATACGTTGCGGGTACAGGCCTCGGACCTGAGCGGCAACCCGTCGGGCCGGAACGGCTACGAGATCAACTTCGAAGTGATCAATGCCTCGACCATCACGCACTTCTATCCCTACCCGAATCCGTTCACGACGCAGACGCGTTTCGTCTTTACCCTGACGGGCAGCGAAATTCCCGACGACCTGAAGATCCAGATCATGACGGTATCGGGAAAAGTCGTGCGCGAGATTTTCAAGGAAGAGCTGGGCAATCTTCACATTGGCCACAACCTGACCGACTTTGCCTGGGATGGCACCGACACCTACGGCGACCGGCTGGCCAACGGCTTGTACCTCTACCGCGTCATTCTGAAACACAGCGGCGAGACGTTCCAGCACAACGAAATGGACAGCGGACGGGGCTTTAAACAAGACTACGGCAAGCTTTACATCCTGCGGTAAGCACGCTGCCAAACGGGGTCGCTCCGGCCGGTTGTGGTCCCTGAAAAAAATAGTTGCTGACCCGCCCCGGAAAGTAGGTTGTATCTTGGTCCGATCTGCTACATTTGCGCACTTTTTTCAACCGTATGCAACACGTAGCAGTAGGATTCTTGGACGAGATCGCCGAGCGCGGATGGTCCGTTATTCCCGATTTTATCCCGGCCGAGGTGGTCACCGAGATGCGGGAAGAGTTACGCAACCTCTGGCAGGAAGGCGAGTTTCGCCGGGCCGGGGTCGGGCGTGGTGCCTCGTTGCAGGTGCGTCCCGAAATCCGTACTGATTACGTCCACTGGCTGGAGCCTAACGCGCTTACGCCGTTGCAACAGGCGTATTGGGACCAGATCGATACGCTGCGCCAAACCCTGAACCAGGAGTTTTTTCTGAGCCTGCGTTCGTTCGAAGCGCACTTTGCCGTCTATCCGGCGGGTTCGTTCTACAAAAAACACCTCGATCAGTTTTCGCAGACGCGCCACCGCATCATCTCCTGCATCCTGTACCTCAACCCGAACTGGACGCCAGCCGACGGCGGGCAATTGCGCATCTACGAGGCAGATGGCCTCGGCCATACGGACGTGACGCCCTACGGAGGAACGCTCGTGTGTTTCCGCAGCGCTGATGTTTTCCACGAAGTGTTGCCCGCGCACCGCGAGCGTTTCAGCCTGACCGGCTGGCTTCGAACCGAGTAATGGGGGAGGTCGTGATGGCGTGAGCACGACAGAAGGAGAGCATTCCACATTGAAAATCGCGCAACTTGCTGCTCAGCAACGCTAGATCCACTTGCCATCTGGAATCAGAGCTTGATCGCAGTCCGGCCCGACGTAACACTTTTACTTTGACGACGACTCTATCAAAGGAGCACGTCTACCGAGATCCAGGCGCAAGCCGCGCTGGTGTGCCTCACTTACTTCTTCCGTTCGTAGAGCGCGAACGTAAACGGATGAGCGTGGCAGTCGTCGGCGGGATGGTCTTCGTGCCAGACGCGGGTCCAGCGGTCGGGCTGCCAGTCTGGAAAATACGTGTCGCCTTCGATGTCTGCATGGATGTGGGTCAGGTACAGTTTGTCGACCAGGTCCAGCGACTGCACGTAGATTTCGCCACCCCCCAGGACAAATACTTCCTCTTCCGGCGCAAAATGACGGGCGAGCGCCAGCGCCTCCTTCAGCGAGTGAACCACTACCGCGCCCGGGGCCTGGTAGTACGGATTGCGGGTGATGACCACGTTGGGCCGCCGCGGCAGCGCCTTTCCCCCGAACGATTCGAATACCTTCCGCCCCATCAGACAGTAATGTCCCAACGTAGTGCGTTTGAAGAAGCGGAGGTCGTCGGGCAGGTGCCAGGGCAGATCGTTGTCCTTGCCGATGACGCCGTTGTCGGCTACTGCCGCGATGATGGAAAGAATCATGAGGGAGAAAAGATTACAAATTTCAGATGGGCAAATAGCAAATGAGCCGGAGTTCAGGGTTCGACGTGGCCGCACACCATGCTTTTTTCGCTTTCGGGTTTTCGGTTCTTCGGCGTTCGTTACAACTCATTTCCCCGGAAAAACTCTTCGATGGCCATGCGGCGTTTGCCTTCGGGTTGCAGTTCTTCAACAGCAACCCGGCCGTCGGCTGTACCCACATACAGGTGCGTTTTCGCATCGGTGAGGAGCGCACCCGCCGCCAGCGGCTCGGGTTGCGGACCAGCATCGGCAACGCGGTGAATCTTGTACGTACGTCCGTTGAGTTCCGTCCAGGCAGAAGGGTAGGGCGACAGACCTCGCACAAAGTCTACGATTTTCTGTGACGGTTGCTGCCAGTCGATCTGGCAGGTTTCCCGGAAAATTTTGGGTGCGCGCTTTTCTTCCTGAGGCGGCCGCTGCGGAATGCGCGGCGCTTCCCCGGCTGCGATGGCGTCGACGGTTCTTAGTACCAGCTCCGCTCCTTTGTGCATCAGCCGCTCGTAGAGCGAGCCCGCGGTGTCGTCCGGTCGGATCGGCTCCGTTTCCTGAAAAATCAGGTCGCCCGTATCGATTTCGTGTTGCAGGAAAAAGGTGGTGACGCCCGTTTCGGTTTCGCCGTTGATCACCGCCCAGTTGATCGGCGCCGCGCCGCGGTAGTCGGGCAGGAGGGAAGCATGCAGGTTGAACGTTCCTTTCGGGGGCATGGCCCAGACTGCCTCCGGCAACATCCGAAACGCGACCACGATTTGCAGGTCGGCCTGGTACGCGCGCAACTCCTCCAGAAAGTCGGGATTTTTAAGTTTTTCGGGTTGCAGCACCGGAATGCCCTGCGATACGGCGTAGGCTTTCACCGGCGACGCCGTCAGTTTCCGGCCCCGCCCGGCGGGCTTGTCGGGTGCCGTGATGACGGCCACCACGCGATGTCCGTGTTCTACCAGCGTTTGCAGGCTGGGCACGGCAAATTCGGGCGTTCCCATAAAAATCAGGCGCAAGGGAGAAGAAGGCATAGCGCAACGTATCGGTCAATAATCGCTCAAAACTAGAGAATTTGTGACTACTAACTCCGGGATTGCTTGCCTATCAGCCGCATCTGGTGAATTTTACGGCATTGTTAACGCATACCCTCTTTTCAACACACACCATGAACCTGAAATCGTACGTACTGCTGGCGTTGGTTGCTTTCGCCAGTCTGCCTGCGCTGGCACAAACCGAACAAGGCAGCGTGCTGCTGGGCGGAAACGCCAGTTTGCAGTTTAACGACCCTTTTTCCATCACTGTCGCACCCAACATCGGGGTCTTTGTAAGGGACAATTTCGCCATAGGGAGTGCCCTCAGCGTATCGTATCAGGAGAGTAGCACGAGCCGGTATACCAGCTTGGGGGTCATCCCTTTTGCGCGGCTTTACTTCGGCCACCTGCCGGTGCGTCCGTTCGTTATGGGAAATGTAGGATACAGCCACGAGCGGAGCCGGTCGAAAACCGGACCCGGACGCCAGACCTCGACGTACAACCGGGGCATTGCCAACATCGGGGCGGGGCTGGCCTATTTCCTGTCGGATCAGGTCGCGTTGGAAACCACGTTGCTCTACGGCTCTTACGCGATTCGGGAAGGAAGCCGAAACGCCCGCTTACGGCTCAACATGGGTTTCCAGATCTACTTCTAGTCCTATAGGCCCACGGCTTTACTCTGCGTAGAGCAGATAGTTCTTCCGCATGGCCTTGTACTGGCTCAAGGCCGGTTCCCAACTGGCGCGGATTTCGGCCTCGGTTTTTCCGGCCTTGACCTGTTCTTGAAACGTCGGCGTGCCCGACAGGGTGTTGATGTAGTTATTCTTGTTAAAAAACGTCGCCTTGTCGGGCGAATTGCGGTAAAACGAAAGCAACGGCTCCAGCGACAGGCCGGTGATGTTGACCTCGCGGTAGTCGACGCCGTAGCATTTTTTTCCTTCCTGGGGCGGATGCGGCGAGCTTTCGGGCATGGGTACCGGCGTGAAGGTGAATGCGCCATAGGCCGGATCGGGTGCGCCCGCTACCTGAAAGGGGAAGGGCGTGCCCCGTCCGATGCTGACGACCGTGCCTTCGAACAGACACAGCGACGGATAGAGGCGGATGGCGTGGTAATTGGGCAAGTTGGGCGATGGCTTCACGGGCGGCTCGTAAGGCGTCTGGTGGGTATAATTTGCAACCGGAATCACCTGCAGGGGACACTCCAGTCCTTCGCCGAGCCACCCTTCTCCGTTGATCATCTGGGCCAGTTCGCCCACCGTCAGGCCGTGCAGAATCGGAATTGGGTGCATGGCGACAAATCCCTTGAGTTTTTCTTCCCGAATGGGACCGTCGACAAACTCACCGTTCGGATTGGGTCGGTCCAGCACGATGAAGAGCTTTCCCTGCCGGGCGCATTCGGCCATCATGTAATGCATCGTACTGATGTACGTGTAGAAACGCGTGCCGACGTCCTGCAAATCGAACAACACCACGTCCAGGTCCTGAAGCCACTCCGGCTTCGGTTTGCGGTTGGCGCCGTAGAGCGATGCAATGGGCAGCCCCGTAGTCGGGTCGATACCGCTGTCGATGTGTTCGCCGTCGCCCACATTTCCCCGAAACCCGTGCTCGGGCGTGAAAATACGTTTCAGGTTCACGTCTTTTTCACGGAGAAGATCGACCAGATGCGCCCCCTCGACCAGCGACGTGTGGTTGGCGACGATGCCCACCGCACGGCCTTTCAGTTGGGGGAGATATACCTCAAACTGCGCAGCGCCCACCTGTAGCGGCCGCACGGTATCGACGCGTGGTACTGCCGCCGAATCGGCATCGGTCACCGCCGGGCGGCTGGCCGAAGTACAACCTACCGACAAATACAGGCATAGGGCAAAAAGCCACCAGGGTGCAGAAGCGATGCGCATGGGAGAAGGGGTTACGGTTCCTGCAAACCTAACGAACGGTTGGGGCTTTTGCGTTACCGGCTACGGGAGGGGCGTAAGGCAGCTTCGCCCTGCTTCTGAAAACGGTGTGACTTTTGTGAAATCTGCGAATTACAGAAAAGGAAGGCCTCGGGTTTGGCAATCCCCGAAATCCGGAACACTTTTGAGGGTAGACCTTTCGTGTAATTTTGAATCTCGCTCGTTTCATCTCGCAACGCATTCAGGACAGTGATCCGCAGTCGTTCACCAATACGGTGCGCAAAATCGCCATCGGAAGCGTGGCCGTCGGGTTGGCGGTGCTGATCATTTCGTTTGCCATTCTGGGCGGGTTCCGGAATACCATTCAGGACAAGGTTTTCAGCCTGAATGGGCACTTGCAGATCACGAAGTTTACCCTGAATAAAGAGTACGAAGAGTCGCCAGTCTCGACCACGTTGCAGATTTATCAGGAAGCCCAGGCGATTCCGGGCGTTACCCACATCCAGAGCTACAGCCTTAAACCGGCCCTGATCAAAACCGACGAGGAGGTGCAGGGCGTGGTGCTGAAAGGCGTGGGGCGCGATTTCAACGAGGCCGCGTTTCGTCCCAATCTGGTAGAAGGGCGGCTGGTGAGCAGTGCGACGGATACCATTTCGGCCGAGGTGGTGGTCAGTCGGAAAATTGCCGATCTGCTGCACATCCGCCTCGAAGATCAACTGTGGTTTTATTTCCTGCAGAACCCACCCCGCTACCGTAAGTTGCAGGTCGTGGGCATTTACGAGACGGGGCTGGAGGAATTTGACCAGACGCACGTTTTGGCCGACTTAAAGCTGTTGCAGGACCTGAACCACTGGCCCGATACGCTGGTGGGGGGCTTCGAACTCTTCGTGAGCGATTTTTCGCAACTGCCCGAAATTTCCGACCGCGTGTTCGACGCAATGGACTACGATCTGCAACTGACGCGCATCACCGACCGCTACCCGCAACTGTTCGACTGGCTGTCGCTCTTGCGCAACAACGTCGATATCTTCCTGTGGCTGATCCTGCTGGTGGCTTGTTTCAACATGATTTCGACGCTGATCATCATGATTATGGAGCGAACCAACATGATTGGGGTGTTTAAAGCCTTGGGCGCGACCAACTGGCAGGTACGGTCCTTCTTCCTGTTCAACGGCATCCGGCTGATTCTGGCGGGGCTGCTGCTGGGCAATGCGATGGGACTGGGGCTGTGCGCCGTTCAGTATTACTTTCGTATCATTCCGCTCGATGCCGAAAACTATTTCATGAGCTTTGTGCCGATTGCCTGGAACTGGACTATTTTCCTGTTACTCAACCTTTTGTTGTTTACTCTTACATCCCTGGTCCTGATCATTCCCACGGTAATCATCTCGCGAATCGACCCGGTAAAAGCCATTCGGTTCGATTGATCTCCATCTTTTTGGAGAATCAGATTTAAAAAATTTTTATTATTGCAGAAAACCTAACATACCCTTCTTTTATGCAAACTGTTAAAATCATTTCTTATGCGCTCCTGGTCGTAGCTATAGGCATGGGGTATTATCTGTTCACCCGAATCAAAGGCCCTATTGACGAACTCAACCATATCCAGCGTGTAGAAGGTCAGATCATTGCTAAACTGAAAGTGATCCGGGAGGCCGAAAAAGCCTATTTTAACAAGTATGCGAAGTATGCAGGAAGCTGCGACCAACTGATGAACTTCATCCAGAACGAGCAGATTTACCGCGTAGCGCGCAAAGAGACGATCATCGAACGCGAAGCGTACCTGGGCGACAGCATCGTGGTAGAACTGGATACGTTAGGGTCCATCGCGGTACGCGACTCGTTGTTTACGCCTGAAACGCTTCCTCCGGGGGTTACCCTCAACAACCTTTGCCGTGTGCCCGGCTCTTCCGAGCAGTTCAAATTCTACGCCGGCGAAGTACAGCGTACGGGTGGCTACATTTTGCAGGTTGTAGAAGTGGCCGATCCTTCTCCCATCAATCCGGAACGGGTTCGCGGACCGAAAGAGCCTCTGAAATTCGGCTCGCAATCTGAAGTGACGACCTCAGGAAACTGGGAGTAAAGCCTTGACTGTCATTGCAAAGACCATTCGATATCGGCTTGTTCAGCGGGTAAAAGAGGAGAGTTTCGACGTCAATGCACTGGCGGATTATGGGCTCCACCTCCAGGTGAGCTACGACCGGTTCAGGTTCTGCATCGCGTCAGCGGCGCAGAACCGCACGTTGTGGCTGGAGGATTATGCGCTGGAAGAAGTGCATTCCAGCGAAGGCCTTCTGGAGCAACTCGAAGCCTTGTTCGACAACCATGCGGTGCTGAAAGCGGGCTTCTGGGGACAGGTGAAGCTGTCCCTGCCGTCCCAGGGTTTTTCGCTGGTGCCGACGTCGCTGTACGACGACGCCCGCCAGGAACAGTACCTCAGGCTCTTGTTTCCCCTGGATCGCGACGCGTACGAAATCCGTGCGTATCATCACATCGGGCTGGACATCATCAACACCTTTTCGGCAGAAAAGCAACTGGTTCGGTGGTTTGAAGCCATGTATCCTCAGCAGCAGCTACAGGTGATGCATTCCGTAAGTCCGCTGATCGAAGGGGTGTTGCGGCAGGAAGGCAAAACCGAGGGGAAGCAGCTTTTTGTCAACGTCGAGAAACAGCGCTTCGATGTAGTGGCCATGCAGGGCAAGCACCTGGAGCTTTGCAACCAGTTCAGCTACACCAACGAAGTCGACTTCGTGTACTTCATCATGTTCGTGATCGATGAGATGAAGTTCAACCCGGAGACCGACCGCCTGGTGCTCTGGGGCGAAATTCTACCCGATTCGGCCATTTATAACAAAGTGTATCGGTACGTGCGCCACGTTACATTCGGCAAACGCCCGTCTGCGCTCAAGTTTGGCTACGTGTTCGACGAAGTGTTCGACCACCGCTATTTCGATCTTTTTTCCATGCATTTCTGTGGCTGATATGCCTACCTCTCCCCGCATTGCCATCTTTCCCGGTTCGTTCGATCCTTTCACACGCGGACACGAGGACGTGGTGCGCCGGGGCATCGGCCTTTTCGACAAGGTGATCATCGGCATCGGCGTGAACAGCACCAAGCAGCGCTATTTTCCGCTCGACGAAATGGCCGAGAAGGTCCGCAAAACCTTCGCGGACGAGTCGTGTGTGGAGGTGATGACCTACCAGGGATTGACGGCAAAGTTTGCGCAGGAACAAAACGCGCATTTCCTGTTGCGGGGGCTGCGCAACACCACCGATTTTGAGTACGAAAATGCCATTGCCCAGGCCAACCGGCACGTATTCCCCTCCCTCGAAACCGTTTTTCTGATTACTTCTCCATCACTGGCCACCATCAGTTCCAGCATCGTGCGTGACCTGCACCGCCATGGGCAGAAGGTCGACGACTTTGTGCCCTACGCGCTCTGATCGGTGCTGAACGGCATCAGTTCCTGCGGGTAGTGGTAGAAGTAGCGCATAAACACCTCGCGAATGGTCAGGTAGCTGTTCTCTAACACCTGATTTACTTCGTTGGGCTTCATCCACCGGACGTCGTGAATGTTCTCTTCGAGTTGCGGGCGCATGTGCAGATCGTTCAGGCAATCCATGGCGTACCAGCGCGTCTGCTTCAACACGTCCTTGCCGTTGTTTTCGTAGGTGTGCCAGGTGGTACAGATCTTGTGCCGCAACTGAACCGACACGTTGCATTCTTCCGAGACCTCGCGTACCGCCGCCGGGCCAAATTTTTCGCCTTCGTCCAGCTTGCCCTTAGGCAGATCCCACCGCCCCAGGCGGTAAATCATCAGGTAACGGTCGTTGCGCGTCACCAGTCCGCCGCCCGCCTTTACGATGCGGAACATGCTCTTGATCTGACGGTTGAGAGGTTTGCGTTGCGCCGCGGCCAACACCACCTGATCGAGGCCGTCGAGCGGCTCGCTTTTCATGAGCTTGAACAACGTAGCCAGCTGGTCGGTGCTGGGGCACGAGATCAACAGCTTCCCTTGCAAATGACTGGCTTTTAGAGGTTTGGAGCCTTCCAGGATCGTATCAAACCGGTGGAGGTCGGGCAGGTCTTTTACTTTTTGGATATAGACAAGTTTGTTTCGGACAAACAGTTTCATCAGCTTCGTTACCTTGAATTATTCTGAATTATCACGATCGGTTCCTCAATTTTGCCGATCATTGTACATTAGCTAGCTACAACTTGATTTAGTATGATTCGTTCCCGGTCCATTGCTTCGGCTGTTGCTACCCAATTGCTGCAAATTAACGCCATTCGCCTGAATCCTGAGCATCCCTTTCGCTGGAGTTCAGGGTGGAATTCGCCCATTTACTGCGACAACCGCCTGACGCTGTCGTATCCGTCCATCCGCAGTTACATCATGCAGGAAATCATCGCCGTCATTCGCGCTTGTTTTCCTAACGTAGAGGCCATCGCGGGCGTTGCGACGGCGGGCATTCCGCAGGCGACATTGGTGGCTAATAGCCTGGAGTTGCCTCTTTTGTACGTACGTTCCTCGCCGAAGGGACACGGCATGCAGAACCGCATCGAAGGGCGGGTTGTGCCGGGGCAGAAAGTGGTGGTGATCGAGGATCTGATCTCTACCGGAAAAAGCTCGATTCAGGCGGCCGAGGCCCTGAAAGAAGAGGGCATCGACGTGCTGGGACTGGTGGCCATTTTTACCTACGGATTTCCGCAGGCGGACGAAAACTTTGCCCCGCTCGATTATCCTTGCTACTGCCTCAGCGATTACGACACCATGCTGGACGTCGCGGTGGCCGAAAATTACATTGCGCAGGATAGCCTCCAATCCCTGAGCGACTGGCGGCACAATCCGGAGGGGTGGAAACCCCAACGGCAGCAGGCTTCCTGAGCGTGAAGATCGGGATCATCTCGGATACGCACGGTTTTCTGGACGAACAGGTCTTTCATTACTTTGAGCCGTGCGAGGAGATCTGGCACGCCGGCGACTGGGGTTCGCTCGCCGTATACGAACAACTGGCGGCATTCCGACCGTTGCGGGGCGTATACGGCAACATCGACGGGCAGGACATCCGGCAGCACTGCCCCGAATCTCAACAGTTTACAATCGAAGGAATGCGCGTCTGGATGATCCACATCGGAGGGTATCCCGGACGTTACGCGCCCCCCGTGCGGCGGCGGTTAGAAGCCACGCCCGCGCCTGACCTGTTTGTGTGCGGCCACTCGCACATCCTGAAAGTGATGTCTGACCGAAAGCATCGTAACATGCTGACCATCAACCCAGGGGCGGCCGGTCGGCACGGATTTCATAAAGTAAGAACGCTGGTGCGGATGGAGGTACACGATGGGAAGGTGCGCCAAATGCAGGCGATTGAACTGGGGCCGCGTACCGAGCCCCGGGCGTGGGAAGAAAACGCGTAAAGAAAAACCCCGCTTTCGGCGGGGTTATCTATGTCTACTCAGCTTTTTTAGCGAACGAGGCTTTGATGGCTTCCACATCGATGTGTTTGATGGTGGGCCGAGCATTCAGCTGCTTCAAAAGTTTCGCCTTGTTTTTAGGCTTCAGGCGGTTGCGGAGGGTTTTTCTTTTAAGTTTAGTTACGGCCATGACTGTCGATTTTCAAAAATACGAGGCGCAAATTTAATCGGTTTTTCTCAAAAACGGAACCATTCTGTGCGATTGCCCCGAAGAAAATCCCTTTTCTCGGTAGTTGCGGCGGCAGACCTCCTTTTTTCTCTTTAACTTCGTTGCTCCAATTTTTACAGGCATGAGCAAGGCAAAACCGGCTATTCCGCGCGGCACACGCGATTTCGGACCGGCCGAGATGATCAGACGCAACTACATTTTCGATACCATTCGCCGCACATTCCGCACGTTTGGCTATCTGCCGCTGGAAACCCCCAGTATGGAAAATTTATCGGTGCTGATGGGCAAATACGGCGAAGAAGGCGACCGGTTGATTTTCAAGATCCTGAATTCCGGCGACTATTTCTCGCACCGCGGCACGCCCGTCGTTTCGCCCGAAGACGTTACCAAAGGCGAGAGTCACTTCACCAGCCTGGTGTCCGAAAAGGCGTTGCGCTACGACCTGACCGTGCCGTTTGCGCGCTACGTGGTAATGCACCGTCACGAACTGACCTTTCCGTTCCGTCGCTACCAGATTCAGCCGGTCTGGCGCGCCGATAGTCCACAGAAAGGCCGTTACCGGGAATTTTACCAATGCGATGCCGACGTGGTCGGTACCGATTCGCTTCTGTGCGAAGCCGAAATCGTCCAGATGATCCGTGAGGTGATGGAGCGCCTGGGACTGACCGAATACGCCATCAAGTTCAACAACCGGAAAGTGCTGACGGGCATCACCGAAGTGATTGGCTGTCCGGGACAGGAGGCAGCCCTGTGCGTGGCCATCGACAAACTCGACAAAATCGGGCGGGAGGGCGTGGTGCGCGAACTGGAAAGCCGCGGTTTCGACGCGAGTGCCATTGCGCAACTAGAGCCGGTATTTCAACTGCAAGGTTCCCTGACCGAACGCATCGAGCAACTGAGCACGCTACTGGCCAACTCGCTGGTGGGGCAACAGGGATTGGACGAGATTCGCGAAATGCTCCGTTACCTGGAATTATCGGGCGAAGTGCCCGCCACGCTGGAGTTCGACGCGACGCTGGCGCGGGGACTGTCGTACTACACCGGGATGATTTTCGAAGTGAAAGTCACCAACGTGCAGATTGGCAGCATCAGTGGCGGAGGGCGTTACGACAACCTGACCGGTGTGTTCGGGCTGGAGGGCGTTTCGGGCGTAGGCTTTTCGTTCGGTGTAGACCGGATCTACGATGTACTGGAAACGCTGGGCCTGTTTCCGGACCAGACCCACGACACCACGCAGGTACTGATCGTGAATTTTGGTGCCGAGAGCGAGCCACACGCGCTGCCGCTGCTGGCGCAGTTGCGCGAGGCCAACGTTGCCGCCGAGTTGTATCCCGATGCGGCCAAGATCAAAAAGCAAATGACTTACGCCAACGCCAAAAACATTCCGTACGTGGTGCTGATCGGATCGGACGAAATCGCCCGGCGGGAGTATACGCTGAAAAACATGCAAACCGGCGAACAACAATCACTGAGCGCCGCGGCACTGGTACAGACGTTGGCCGCTGCCGATTCGGTGACGGCCTGACCGGCCCGGTAAAGAAAAACCCCACAGCATTGCCCATAAATCGCGCTATTCTTTCTAAAAATTGTTAACTTCCTGCTCGTTACTTTTTCGTTCCGTCTGATGTCCGACTCCCTCTCCCGCCGTTCCCATTGGGTCTTCCAGTTTCTTGTCATGCCGCTCAATTTTGCGCTGTTTGGCGTGACGGGCTACTTGCTGGCCGTGTACCAGGGTCCGCTGCAAGTATTTCTGCTGGTTTTAACGGCGCTATTGCTGGCTACCATTCTGTGGGTGCGCCTGCAAGGCATGGAACAGCACGAGCGACTGGTGCGGCTGGAGTTGCGCGAACGGTATCAGCGGCTGGCCGGTAACGATCCTGCGCAGGCTTTGGGCCAGCTCAGTATCCAGCAGATGGAAATCTTGCTACGCAGTCCTGACACAGAACTGCTGGTACGGGTCGAAGAGGTGTGTATGCAGGACGGAGCGTCTCTGACCCGGCGCGAAACCACCGTGCAAAAGCTGAAATCCTGACGATGACACGCTGGGCCTGGGCACTTGTGCTGCTGCTGCTGATCACCGTATCGCATGCGCACAGCCGGCCCACCGCAGGACCCTACTTGTTGCAGGACTCGGCGGCGATGGCGGAGGTAAAGCGCGGCATCGACCTGATGTACAACTACCAGTTTGCGGAAGCGACCACGGTGTTCGAAACCCTGCGCCCGCGCTACGGCAAGCATCCGCTCTATCCGTTCGTACATGCTCTGTTGTTGTACTGGAAAGAGCTCCCCATTTTACACAGTTCGGCCGCGACGGCTTCGTTACGCGCCCTGTTGGAAGAGTCCATCACCCTGGCCGAAGGGTTGCGCAAAGACCCTGATGGGGCTGTAGAGGGCAGCTTCTTTGCGCTGTTTTCCCATGCGCTACTGGCCAAGACCTACGCCGACGAAGAAGAGACGATGAAGGCCGTCAACGAGGCGCGCAAGGCTTATCCTTACCTGAAAGAAGGGTTTGAGTACCAGCGGCAGTACGCCGAATTTTACATCTCGACCGGCCTGTACAACTATTACCGCGAACGCTACCCGCAACTCTACCCGGTTTACAAGCCGTTTGTGTATTTCTTCGCCGATGGTAATATGGCGCTGGGATTGCAACAGTTGGAGAAGGCCACACGCGAAGGGGTGTTTACGCGAATGGAAGCGTTTCGCTTTTTAATTCACATTTACATAAGCTACGAGGAAAATACGGCCAAAGGGCATCGGCTGGCGGCAGAAGCCCACCGGCTTTACCCGCAGAATACCTACTTTCGGATGATCATGACCGAGACCCTGCTGCTGACCCATCAGTACACAGCAGCCCGGCCCCGCATCGATGCTCTGTTGCGCGAAGACAATACCTACTACCGCATTGCGGCCCATTTGTTTGACGGATGGTGGCAGGAAAAGGCCGCTCACGCGCTGGAGGCGGCGCAAAAGGCGTATCGCCAGGCCATTGCGCTTCAGACAACGTACCGGTACGCACCGGACGATATGCTGGGTTGGGCACACGCCGGGCTGGCGCGCATCGCCATTGTTCAGGAAAACCCCGACGAGGCGCGCGCGCAGTACAAGCAGGCGTTGAAAAGCACGAGCGATCTTTCCGTGCACCGTGAGGCCGAGGCCTACCTGCGTAAACACTGAGCCCGGCAACCGACTATGCTACAGGAATTTCAGACCATTGCGGAGCCCTCGGAGGGACTGTACAAAGAGAAAGGAAGTAAATTTCTGGCTTTTGCCTATCCCGCTTCGTCCGAAGAGGACGTCAGCACCTGTCTGGAGGCCTTGCGCAGTCGCTATCACGATGCGCGGCATCATTGCTACGCTTACCAATTTAATGACGAGCACCAGCGGTACCGCGCTAACGACGACGGCGAACCGAACCATTCGGCGGGCGATCCGATTCTGGGCCAGATCCGCTCCCGGAACCTGTACAACGTGTTGGTGGTGGTGGTGCGCTACTTCGGGGGAACTAAGTTGGGCGTAAGTGGACTGATCGTGGCCTACAAAACGGCCGCTGCCGAGGCACTCGACCGGGCGCGGGTGGTAACGGAAGTATTGCGACAACAGCTCACGGTGGCGTTTGGCTACGAACAAACCGGCGATGTGCACCGCATCATCCACGAGTACGACGGAGCCATTCGCGAGCAGCAGTTCGACACGGCCTGCCGCCTGCGCATTAGCTTTCGGCGTGATCAGGTGACTGAAATTCAGGAGAAACTGGACCAATTGGTAGGCGTAAAGGTGCTCGACGCCTAAACCCAAACGATTTCGGCCCGTAGTATAAGACTTTCCAAATCAAGAAAATAGAGTACGGTCACGCTAAAAAGCTCATAAAAAAAAGCTTCCTGAGCCGAAGAATATTTCGAAAGGAGCACAAATTTTGTGAGTTTAGTGGCTTGTTTGGGACCATCGCTGCGGATTCCCACCATAACCCAACGAATGCATGGATCGCGAAAATAGGAGAGTCGCCCTGATTACAGGAGCAACGGGTGGCTTAGGCACAGCCATGTGCAAACGTCTGATCACAGACGGATACCGAGTCGCCGGAACGTATCGCGATAAGTCGAAGCTTTCTGCCTGGCAACTGGAAATGGAGAAAGAAGGTTACTTTCTCGACGTATTCGAAGTGGACGTCGCCGATTTCGATTCGGTAGGAAACACCATCGCCAACGTAGAAGAGAAGATCGGGCCGATCGATGTGCTGATCAACAACGCCGGAATTGCCCGCGACGGCGTGCTGCGGCGCATGACCAAAGAGGCCTGGGATGACGTGATTAACACCAACCTGACCAGTGTGTTCAACACGTGCCGGCACGTAATCAACGGCATGATCGAGCGGGGATTTGGCCGGATCATCAACATCTCGTCGGTCAATGCACAGCGCGGGCAGGTAGGGCAAACCAACTATTCGGCCGCCAAAGCCGGCATGCACGGTTTCACCAAATCGCTGGCGATGGAAGTCGCTACCAAAGGCATTACGGTGAACACCATCTCGCCGGGCTACATCTATACCGAAATTGTCAAGGCCATCCCCGACGAAATCATCCGGACGAAAATTCTGCCCGGCATCCCGATGGGGCGGCTGGGAGGCACCGACGAAGTAGCCTATCTGGTGTCGTTTCTCGCGTCCGACGAAGCGCGGTTCATCACGGGAGCCAACTACGCCATCAACGGCGGTCAGCACGTGTATTAGGGGAGGAGGCTCCTTGCTTAAGCAGCTGGGAATCAGAAAATAGGCCCACAGCGTACGAATTTCAGGCTTCGTCTTCCATACGTTAGGTTCTTTCGGAAAATAGTGCAACTTAGCTCGTCTAATTGCGAGCTCATGCTACTCCGTCTACTCACCTTCCTCATGTTGGGAGGGTTGGTGCTTGCCTGCCACACGCCTCGCTACTACACCTTCCCTTCGCAAGCTCCGCCCGCAGCCCGCCCGTCTGTGCGCGTGAGCACCCCCGCTCCTCGAACAGAACCCGCAATGGTCGCGCCCGCATCCGACGCACTGGCGACCGCGGAAGTTTCTGTGCCTGCACATCCGTACGAAGCTGACGCCCGGCCTACCTTTCAGTCGTTTAAGGCAGTACCGCCGCTTGTGCCCCCAGTTTTGCAGCCTCCGCCCAGGCTGTCCAATTTAAGCCTACCCATACCGGAAGAGCCGGACCCGCCGCGTGTCATGGATGGCTATGCCGTTGCAGCCTTTTTGGCCGGCCTTTTCGTGCCGCTGACGTGGGCGTTGTTGTCCGTCGTTCCTTTTATCGGGCTGTTGTCGCTGGGATCGGTTGTGATGGCGATTGTCTTCGGCATCATCGGCATGCGGCGTACGCGCCGGGAAGGCCGTCGTGGCTATGGGCTGGCGCTGGCCGGACTGATCATGGGCCTGGTGTGGACCCTTGTCGGCATTCTCGGCATCGTGCTGATCATTCTGCTGATTCTGGCCTGGCAAGGGTAAGCTTCTCGGTATTCGTTGCAGACTCGTCAGGCTTGTACTTGTAGGAGAAGGCAAAAACGTAAGTAAGAGAGCAAGAGAATTAGCTCCTGCTCAAATCTCATCATAAAAATTGAAAAACAAGAAATTACGCACCTGAGCGGTATAGGCGCTTGGAAAACAGAAACGTTAGATTATCTCTTAGCATGATTTTTTATAAAGAAAATTAACTAATCATGCTCAACAAAGCTGTTGTAATGGTCCTGGTATGGGTAGTAATGGCTACCACAATTCAGGCGCAAACTCGGGAAATCTATACAAACCCCGATTTCTCAAGCCTGGCTGCAGAACACCAAATGCTGGCTATTATTCCCTTCAAAGCCACAGTAAACCTCCGACCGAAACAAATGGAGAAATTGGGTGCAGAAGGCCACAAGAAGCTGGAAAGCGAACAAGGTTTAGCCGTGCAAAGCGCTCTTCAGACCTACTTCCTAAAGCGGAAAGAAAAGAAGGCCATTGCCGTAAACTTTCAGGATATTACCAAAACAAACGCACTCTTGGCTAAGAATGGGGTCACCGAAGAAAATATACATTCTTTTACAGCCGAAGAATTGGCCGAAATGCTTGGGGTTGATGGAATTGTCGGAGGACTTTTACAGACAGATAAACCCATTTTTGACGGTGCCTCTATTGCTATGGGCATGCTAGTAGGTTACTACGGTGCTACAAATACAGGTAAATGCACGATCCACATCAACGATGGCACCACAGGGGAGCTATTGTGGAAGTATGAGAAAACCTTGGCTAGAAGCTTGGGCAGCGATCTCAACACCATTATCAACACGTTGATGCGGAAAGCGGGCCGTAAATTTCCCTACGATCAGCTAAACGATGACTAAGCTCCGCTTAACCTTTAGGCCATCTACGCACCAAAGATCCGCCGTAAGGCGGATCTTTTGTTTTAGCGCTACACGGGTGTTTCAGCGCCCGCGGCCCCTACCGATCCGCCTCACCCGGCAACGAGGGCCACAAGGAGTGGTGCGGAGTGGTAATCGCTATCGGTTCTGGCCTAACCTTACCGGAGAGGAACCAACTTTGAAGAGCCTTTGTGACATGATTTACAGAACGGGTGAAATGCCGAGCAAGTGCATGAAAATTCCTTAACAGCGCTTACTTAGGAGGGCTGGTGCCGAGCCTGTTATAAGTTGTTTGTTTCCTGCCATCCGTGTACCTTGCAGCGCTTATCCAGAAAGACTGAGGGAATGGGCCCTGCGACGTCTTGGCAACCGGATTTATCGATCAAGGTGCCACTTCCCACCCCGGTCAAAGGGGAAAGATAAAGCGCGACTTTTCACCCGCTCTTTCTCGGATAACGTTACGTGGCTTCATCTATCCGAGACATGACTCAGATTCAAGACATTTTAAAAAAGCGTATCCTGGTGCTCGACGGCGCCATGGGCACGATGATTCAGCGCTACAAACTGGAAGAAGAGGACTTTCGCAACGAGGCGTTGAAAGATCATCCGCATCCGCTGAAAGGCAACAACGATTTGCTGGCCCTGACGCGCCCCGACGTGTTGCGGGCCATCCACGCGGCTTACTTCGAAGCGGGCGCCGACATTGCGGAAACCAACACGTTCAGCGGCACGACCATCGCGCAGGCCGATTACGGACTGCAGCATATTATCTATGAACTTAATTACCAGTCGGCGCGGTTAGCCCGCGAAGTGGCCGATGAGTTTACGGCCCGGAATCCGGACAAGCCCCGCTTTGTGGCCGGTTCCATCGGTCCGACTAACCGCACCGCGTCCATCTCGCCCGACGTCAACGATCCGGGGTACCGCGCCGTTACCTTTGACGAGCTGAAAGAAGCTTACCGGGAACAAGTCAACGCCTTGCTCGACGGTGGGGTCGATCTGCTGCTGGTCGAAACCGTTTTTGATACGCTCAACGCGAAAGCCGCCCTGTTTGCCATCGAAGAGGAGTTCGATGCGCGCGGGCAGGAGTGGCCGATCATGGTGTCGGGTACGATTACCGATGCCAGCGGCCGTACGCTGTCGGGTCAGACCACCGAGGCGTTTCTGATTTCGATGGCCCACGCGCCGCTGCTCTCCATCGGGCTGAACTGTGCGTTGGGGGCGAAAGACCTGCTTCCGTACCTGCAGGTGCTGCACCGCAAGGCCGATTTTCTGGTGAGCGCGCATCCCAACGCCGGCTTGCCGAACGAGTTCGGGCAATACGACCAGACGCCGGACGACATGGCCGGGCAGATCCGCGAATTCCTGAAACTGGGGCTGATTAACATCATTGGAGGGTGCTGCGGCACGACGCCCGACCACATCCGGGCCATTGCTGAAGCTGCCGCGGAATTTGAACCCCGGAAAGTGCCCTCGGCCGAAGTCGCTGCGGAGTGAGTACGCCCCATCAGCCTTCAGAGTCGGAACTGACGGTTCCTTACCACACGACACAGGGTATACCGCCAGTTGTTTCGACGGTGGTGGTCGCTCTCTTGCTGTCAGGAGCCCTCTGGCTGGCATGGTCCATCCGAAGATTTAAAAAAACAGTATCCCGACAAGCAGGCTAGGCAAACTAAAGCACTGGCCGACCTGCTGAGAAACATTAAACAATAAGTCGGGCAAACAACGTCCCCCATGACTTGGTTGCCCCTGAGTACCAGAACACTTTCATGAAGAAATACGAACTTCATCCTGATACTTTCAAATTACCCCCGCTGAAACTGAGCGGCTTAGAGCCGGTGATCATTACGCCGGAATCCAACTTTGTGAACATCGGTGAGCGGACCAACGTGACCGGCTCGCGCGCCTTTCTCCGCCTCATCAAAGAAGATAAGTACGAAGACGCGCTGGCCGTGGCGCTCGACCAGGTAGAAGGCGGAGCGCAGATCATCGACATCAACATGGACGAAGGGATGATCGATGGCAAAGAGGCGATGGTACGCTTCCTGAACCTGATCGCCTCCGAGCCCGACATCGCTCGCGTGCCCATCATGATCGACTCCTCGAAGTGGGAAATCATCGAGGCGGGGCTGAAAGTCGTGCAGGGCAAGTGTGTGGTCAACTCGATCAGCCTGAAAGAAGGGGAGGATGCGTTTCTGCGCCACGCGCGCGTCATCAAACGCTACGGCGCGGCGGTGATCGTCATGGCCTTCGATGAACTCGGTCAGGCCGACTCGTACGAGCGGCGGGTCGAAATCTGCGAACGATCGTACCGCCTGTTGGTCGATAAAGTGAAATTTCCGCCGCAGGACATCATCTTCGACCCCAACGTGTTCCCCGTCGCGACGGGCATGGAAGAACACCGGCGCAACGCCCTCGACTTCTTTCTGGCCGCGAAGTGGATTCGCGAGCACCTGCCCGGTGCTCACGTGAGCGGTGGGATTTCCAACGTCTCGTTCTCGTTCCGGGGTAACCAGCGCGTCCGCGAAGCCATGCACGCGGCGTTCCTCTACCACGGCATTCAGCACGGCCTGGACATGGGCATTGTGAACCCAACGATGTTGGAAGTGTACGATGAAATTCCGCCCGATCTGCTGGAGCGGGTCGAAGATGTGCTGCTCGACCGCCGTCCCGACGCTACCGAACGGCTCCTCGATTTTGCCGAAACGGTAAAGGGCGACGGCAAAGCCAAAGAGCGTGACGACGCCTGGCGGCAGGGAACGGTGCAGGAGCGCCTGACGCATGCGCTGGTGAAGGGCATCGTGGAATTTATCGAAGAAGATACCGAAGAGGCGCGGCAGCAGGTCGACCGGCCGCTGCAGGTAATCGAAGGGCCGCTGATGGACGGCATGAACGTGGTCGGCGACCTGTTCGGCGAAGGGAAAATGTTTCTGCCTCAGGTGGTGAAAAGCGCCCGCGTGATGAAAAAGGCGGTCGCTTACCTGTTGCCCTACATCGAAGCCGAAAAGAGCCAGGACGACAACAGTTCGGCCGGAAAAATATTGCTCGCCACCGTGAAGGGCGACGTGCACGACATCGGGAAAAACATTGTTGGGGTGGTGCTGAGTTGCAACAACTTCGAGATCGTAGACATGGGCGTGATGGTGCCCGCCGAGAAAATTCTGGCGAAAGCCAAAGAAGTGAACGCCGACCTGATCGGCCTCAGCGGGTTGATTACGCCGTCGCTCGACGAAATGGTATTCGTGGCCAAAGAGATGGAGCGTCAGGGCTTTACCGTGCCGCTGCTCATCGGGGGCGCCACCACCTCGCGTGTGCATACGGCCGTGAAGATCGATCCGCAGTATTCGGGTCCTGTGGCACACGTGCTCGACGCCAGCCGCTCGGTGCCCGTGGCGAGTCAGTTGATCGGAAAGGAAACCCGTGCAAAGGCAAAAGCAAACTTCAAGGCGGAGTACGAAAAGATGCGGGAGGACTACGCCAACCGCAAGAAGGACAAGAACTATCTGCCTTACGCAGAGGCGTTGAAAAACAAGATCGAGATCGACTGGGACGCGACCGAAATCCACGCGCCGCAGTTCCTCGGTACCAAGTTTTTCGACGACTACTCCCTGGAAGAACTGACGCACTACATCGACTGGACGCCGTTTTTCCAGACCTGGCAACTGAAAGGCAAGTTTCCGAAGATCTTCGACGACAAGGTGGTGGGGACGGTGGCGCGCAAACTCTACGACGACGCGCAGGCAATGCTGAAAATGATCGTGGAAGAAAAGTGGCTGAAGGCCCGGGCGGTCATCGGATTCTATCCCTGCAATGCCGTGGGCGACGACGTGGTGCTCTACGATTTCGAGGCGATCGAACTGTCGGAAGCGCCCGGCCACGAAGGCAAGCCAGCCGCCCGGCTGAAAAACTACCAACTGAAAGAAGCGCCTCATCTGGCGACCAAATATTCGCAACTGACGGCGTTTCACATGCTGCGCCAACAGGGCAAAAAGGCGGCGGGCATCCCGAACCTGTCGCTGGCCGATTTCATTGCGCCGGTCGAGTCGGGCAAAACCGACTACATCGGTGGCTTTGCGGTAACGGCCGGAATCGGCATCGAAACGAAGCTGGCGGAATTTGAGCGCGACCACGACGACTACAACAGCATTCTGCTCAAGGCCCTGGCCGACCGCCTCGCCGAAGCGTTTGCCGAGCGCATGCACGAGCGGGTGCGCCGCGAATTCTGGGGCTACGCGCAGCAAGAACAGCTCTCGAACGAAGACCTGATCTCCGAAAAGTACGCGGGCATCCGTCCGGCTCCCGGCTATCCGGCCTGCCCGGATCATACCGAAAAGCCCGTCTTGTTCGATCTGCTCGACCCGGACGGTCGTACGGAAATTACGCTGACCGAGAGCTATGCGATGTATCCGGCTTCGTCGGTGAGTGGCTGGTACTTTGCCCATCCGCAGGCGCGCTACTTTGGGCTGGGCAAGATTGAAAAGGACCAGGTGGATGCCTACGCACGCCGGAAAGAAATGCCGCTGGAGGAGATGGAACGCTGGCTGGCTCCGAACCTGAATTATGACGTTTAAACATTTCCAGAACCGTTAACTTTGCCAGCTTTTAGTGAGCTGATTTTCATTCGACGTGACCAAAGTAACTGAACATATTGCGCACGCCAACGGCAAGCCGCTGTTCTCTTTCGAAATTCTGCCGCCCCTGAAAGGGCAAAGCATTCAGAACCTGTTTTCCGACATCGAGCCCTTGATGGAGTTCAAGCCGAAGTTCATCGACGTGACCTATCACCGGGAGGAATATGTTTACAAGAAGCGGGAAAACGGGTTGCTGGAAAAGAGCGTGACGCGCAAACGCCCCGGCACGGTCGGCATTTGTGCGGCCCTGCAACATCGCTTTGGTGTGGATGCCGTGCCGCACCTGATCTGCGGAGGCTTTACGAAAGAAGAAACTGAAAACGCCCTGATCGATCTCCATTTCCTGGGCATCGACAACGTGCTGGTGTTGCGGGGCGACCCCATCAAGACCGAAGGCAGTTTCTGTCCGGAGCCGGGAGGGCACGCGTACGCGACCGACCTGTTGCAGCACGTGGCCAACATGAACAAGGGCATCTACCTCGACGAAGACCTGGAACATCCGGCCCCGACCAATTTCTGCATCGGCGTGGCGGGTTATCCGGAGAAACACTTCGAAGCACCGAGCCTGAAAGCCGATTTTAAGTACCTGAAAATGAAGGCCGATCTGGGCGCGGAATACATCGTGACGCAGATGTTCTTCGATAACCAGAAGTACTTTGAGTTCGTGAAGAAATGCCGCGAAGTGGGCATCACCATTCCGATCATCCCGGGCCTGAAACCCATCACGACGATGCGTCAACTGACAGTGCTGCCCAGCATTTTCCACATCGACCTGCCCGACGACCTAGTGGAGGAAGTGGAGAAGTGCAAAGACAACAAAGCGGTGAAGCAAGTCGGCATTGAGTGGGGCATTCAGCAATCGAAAGAACTGATCGAATTCGGTGTGCCGTGCCTGCACTATTACTCGATGAGTAAATCCGACGCCGTCCGGCAAATTGCCGCCGAGGTATTCTGACAACTCACGACATACGGAAAATATTATAGAAGGAACACGCGCTACGTGTTCCTTTTTTCGTGCCGGTCCGGTTGCAGATGGCTGAGCAGCTTCTGCAGTTCTGCGAACTCTTCCGTGGTGCCATCCGGGTTTCTCAAGGTCCAGTGCAGCCAGGAGTCGCATTGCACTTCCGGAATGCCCCTCGCCTCGTTGTTGATCTGGAAACCGATGCGTTCCAGTGCTTTGCGGGTCCAGTAGACGGTGGTGGCTTCGCCGGTGATGCGGATGCGCTGGCCCGTCGTTTCGCGCACGTTGAAGGTACCGCGCTGGCGGTCGAATTCGATGTGATGCGCGTCTGCCACAAACGCCCGCTCGAAGGTGCCGTTCAGAATCAGAGCCTCCGGCGCGTCGACGTGAAGAGAGCCGTCGGGCAGGAGAAGCGCGAGACGGTCGCAGGTTTGCAGCGCGAGGTCCAATTCGTGGCAGGAGAGGAACATCGCCTTATGCGTCTCGTGGGCCAGACGGCGGAGCAAACGCATGATTTCCACCCGGTTGATCAGGTCGAGGTGCGCGGTGGGTTCGTCAAGCAAGACCAGCGGCGTATCCTGCGCCACGGCGCGGGCGATCATCACCTTCTGCCGTTCGCCGTCGCTCAACTGATCGACCGGAAGTTTGGCCCAGCGCTCGGTGCCCGTCAGTTCCAGGGCCTGTTGCACATGGCGGTGGTCTTCGGCCGAAAGCCGGCCCAGCCAGCCGGTGTAAGGATACCGCCCCAGGGCGACCAGCTCCCGCACCGAGAGTGGTCCGGTGGGCGGTGGGTTGGTCAGCACCACGCTGAGGTGCGTCGCCAGTTCCTGCGCCGACAGTTCGTCCAGAGGCTGATCGCCCAGGTAGATTGTGCCCCCCACTGCATCCTGCAAGCCCGCGAGTGTGCGCAGAAGCGTCGATTTTCCGGAGCCGTTCCTTCCCAGCAACCCGACCAGTTCGCCGGCCTGCAGCGAAACGTCGAACGGTCCGGCCACCGTCTGGGAGCCGTAGCCGATGCGGAGTTGCTGGCCGTGGAGGATGGGTTTCACGCGAAATGGGATTTGAGGTGACGCCGCCGGAGGATGACCCAGATCACGACGGGCGAGCCGAACAAGGCGGTGATGGCGTTGATCGGCAGGGCCGTGGCGCTTCCCGGCCATTGGGCAATCACGTCACAGAGCAGCATCAGCGCCGCCCCGATCAGGGCCGTGGCCGGCAGCAGCACGCGGTGGTCGGCCGTGTGGAACAGCGCCCGTGCGAGGTGCGGCACTGCAATGCCGATAAAACCAATGGGGCCACAAAAGGCGGTGACGCTGCCGGCCAGCAGACTCGTCGCCGCGATGATCAGCAACCGAATGCGCCGGACGGTGAGCCCCAGCGTGCGGGCGTATTCTTCGCCGAGTAGGAGGGCGTTCAGGGGTTTGACGGTGCCGAGGGTCAGCAGCAGACCGAGCCCCACGACGAGCGCGAGCGTCCACAACTGCGCCTGCGTCACACCACCCAGGCTTCCGAACGTCCACAGCAGGTAATCCTGAATTTCAGCGGGTGCGCTGAAGTATTGCCAGAGCGACACCAGCGCCAGCGTCAGGTTGCCGACCATCAGGCCCACGATCAGCACCACGACGTAGTCACGGACCCGTAGGGAGATCAGCAGCACCAGGCCCAGCACGGCGGCTGCGCCCAACGTGGCAGCCATAACGAGCAGCCAACTGCCCGAGAGGCCGAACTGGCGGATGCCCATCAGCGTCGCGGCCGAGCCCGACGCCAGCATCACCGCCGCCACGCCCAGGCTGGCACCCGCCGTGACGCCCAGCACCGAAGGACCCGCCAGCGGATTCCGAAACAAGGTCTGCATCTGCAATCCGCCGACTGATAGTGCCATGCCGACCAGGACGGCCGTCATCGCTTTGGGTAGCCGAATTTTCTGGACAATGTTGATCCAAGCCGGCTCGGTCGAGGTGCCGCCAAAAACAATCGTCACCACTTCGCGCATCGGAATGGTGACCGACCCCACCGCCACATCGAGGGCAAAGAACACAAGCACGGCACCGGCCAGCGCCAGCAGCAGCGGACCAGACGAACGAGAAGTAGAGGGTAACGTTTTCAAAATCGGGCAAAAGTAGCGCGCCGGGCGCAGAGGGCCTAGCGCAGAGTGGAAGAGTATGAGGGTAGGAAGGCCTAAGGGCTGATCTCTGACTCCGAAATAAAGCCTACCGCGCGTAGCGCTCCCGCCTTCGTCCTCACACGGTGAGCCTTAAATTTTAAACCTCGAAGTCTTCTGTGTGTAGTTTGCCAATTTCTCTACCTTTGCCGCGATGTTGGTGATGACGCTTCCGGCCGGAGGCGTCGTCTGAAAAGGGAATTCCGTGCGTCGTTGACGACAAGTCGGAAGCTGTCCCCGCAACTGTAAGCTCTTCCAGAGCGCGCGACCAAACATCGGCCACTGTCCCGAGGGGATGGGAAGGCGTCGCGCGTGAGCAAGCCAGGAGACCTGCCCGCATCCATGTGATTTTCTGAGCTTTCGGGTGAAAGGCTGTGGAATAGACGAGCGGCCGCGTGCGAACGGGGCCTGTGGTTCATTTCTACATGTGGTTACCAGAAGCTCATAGTTGCCAAAACTATGAGACACCTTTTGTATGCCTTCTTGGGAATAACGACCGTGTGCTACGCGGCGTGGGGACAGGACGTGTCCGAAGGCGCGGACACCGCCGCGAACGGGCGCGTCCTGCCGGAGGTGACGGTAGAAGCCCCGCGCCTGGAAGCGTTCTCGGCGGGGCATAAAGTGGTCGCACTGACGGAAGGCGTACGCGAAGCAACGGCCGCGCAATCGATGGCCGATCTGCTGGCACAGCAATCGTCGGTGTTTGTGAAGAACTACGGCCCTGGCCAACTCGCCTCCCTGTCGGTGCGGGGCACGGGCGCAAGCCATACGGCGGTGCTGTGGAACGGCTTTCCGCTCAACAGTCCGATGCTCGGTCAACTCGATCTGTCGCTGGTACCGGTGGCTTTGACCGACGAAGTCGATTTGCAGTACGGTGGGGGCGGGGCCTTGTTTGGGAGTGGTGCGTTGGGCGGGTCCCTGCATTTGCGGAACCAACCGCATTTTGGGCGGGGCGTTTCGGTGGGTACGCGCACTACGCTGGGAAGCTTTGGGTACCAACACCATACGGCCGAGGCGACGGTGAGTCACCAACGGTGGAGCACTTCCCTGAAACTGCTGCACCAACGCGCCGAGAACAACTTCCCGATTCCGGGTACGGAACGCCGGCAGCCACACGCGCGCCTGCGCCAAACCCACCTATTGCTGGACAATTACCTGCGTATCCAAACGAATCAACTCCTCAGTCTGCGCCTTTGGAGTGGCCAGAGCGACCGGGATCTTCCGCCGGTGCGGGGGCAGGAGCGGAGCGTGGCCGAACAGGACGACGGGTTTCTGCGCCTTAGTGCCGAGTGGCAGCAGCAAGGTGAGCGGATGCAGTGGCAGGTCCGCAGCGCGTGGTTCCACGAACGACTCGATTACCAGGATTCGGTGGCCGGAACCGACAGCCGGAGCCGGAGCCAGTCCGCCACGACCGAAGCCGAAGGGACGATGCGCATCGGCGAGCGGGGCGAGTGGAACCTCGGTGTGAATCACAACTATACCCGCGCCACGACAGCCAGCTACGGTCCTGAAGCACCTCAGCGTCACCGCACGGCGGGGTTTACCTCCTTCCGCTACAAAACCGACCCATGGGATGTAGTGGCCTCGCTGCGCGAAGAACGTTACGGCGCCGGACAATGGACGCCGCTGGTTCCCTCGCTCGGGGCCACATGGCATCACTTCGAGTCCTGGATGCTGCGCGGCAACGTCACGCGTGTCTACCGCATTCCGACCTTTAACGATCTGTTCTGGCAACCCGGCGGCAACCCGGACCTGCGTCCGGAAAACGGCTGGAGTGGCGAGTTGGGAACCCACCTGACGAAAGCATGGCTCGGGTGGCAAGGGGAACTGGACCTGACCGGTTTTTCGCACCACATCGAAGACTGGATTTTATGGCTGCCGCAGCGGGGCGGGTACTGGACGCCAGTCAACGTGCGACGGGTCTGGAGCCGCGGGCTGGAGGCAGAAGGTGCTCTGCAACGCGCGTGGGGCGACTGGCAGGCAAAACTGTCGGGCAGTTACCATTACACCCGCTCCACCAACCGGAACGCTACGTCCGAGAGCGACTATTCACAAGGCAAACAACTCATCTACGTGCCGCTGCATCAGGCATCGGGCCAGTTTCGGGTGGACTACCGCGCCTGGAAGCTGGGTGGGCTGTACCAGTTCACCGGCTACCGCTACATCACCTCTGACAACAGCGCCTTTCTGCCTGGTTACGGCACCAGCCACGTATGGGCGAGCTGGGCATGGCGCTACCATTCCCTGCGGGGGCACGTGTCGGGCCGGATCGACAACCTCTGGAACCAGGCCTACGAAGTGGTCGAGGCGCGTCCGATGCCGGGCCGCAGCGCACAACTGGGCCTGACTATTTATTTCACGCACTAACCTGTTTTACTATTTCTCATTTTATGTTTTTGCAACACACGACTCTCCGTACCTGGATGCTGGGTTTCACCCTTTTGTTTGGCCTGTGGGCCTGCGACCCTAATTCGTCCGACCCCGATCCGGTGCCCACCCTGACGCAAGGCGTTTTCATCACGAACGAAGGCGGTTTCATGAAAAATAACGCGTCACTCAGCTACTACGACCTGACCACCGAACAGGTCAGCCAGGATGTGTATCAGGCGGCCAACGGTAGCAACCTGGGCGACATTTTACAATCGATGACGCTTTTCAACGACCGGGCCTATCTGGTCGTCAACAACTCCGGTAAGGTGGAAGTCGCGGCGGCCGAGTCGCTGGATTCCCTCGGGACGATCACCGGCCTGACGTCGCCGCGCTACCTGGCGGCGGTGTCGGATACCAAAGCCTACTGCACCGACTTGTTCGCCGGATGGGTATGGGTGCTGAACCTGGCGACCCTGCAGAAGGTGGATTCCATTGCGGCGCCCGGCCAGAGCGAAGGGCTGATCGTACTCGACGACGAAGCGTTTGTGACGCGTCCCGGTGCCGAGTACGTCTACGTGATCAACACCACGACCGACGCGGTGGTCGATTCGGTGAACGTAGGCGAAGGCGCGAACAGTGTGCAGCGCGATGCGAACGGAAAACTTTGGGTGGCGTGTGGGTTCTATTACGACAACTATACGAAAAAAGACGGCCGGTTGGTCCGCTTCGATCCCGCCACGCGACAGGTCGAGCAACGGTTCGACGTTCCCGACGGCTATCTGAGTAGTTTGCAACGCAACGGCGCAGGCGATACACTCTACTACATGAACGGCGGCGACGTCTTTCGGACGCCGATAGTAGCGACGGCATTGACTACCGAGCCCCTCATCGCGGCGGGGAATCGTACGATTTACGGCCTCGGGGTGGACCCGACGCGCGGCGAAATCTACGTTTCCGACGCTGCCGACTACGTTCAGCGCGGCACCGTCTACCGCTACGATGCCCAGGGCAATCAATTAGACTCGTTCCAGGCGGGCATTATTCCCGGCAGCTTTGTGTTTCGGGAGTAGCGCGAATTACAGATTACAAATTGCAGATGGCAAATGCCGGTTTTGGCGTCCTGACATATTGTATTACAATCTGTAATCTGCCATCTGTAATTTGCAATTTTGTGTATGCGTTCATTTCTGCAAACCCTGGCCCACGACCTCTACCGTAATTATCAAGAAAAAGTAGGGGAGTTGTGGATCGTATTCCCGAACCGGCGGGCCGGGCTGTTTTTCAAAAAACACCTTTCAAGCCTGACGCAGTCGCCGCTGTGGGCACCCGAGGTCTACAGCATCGAGGACTTGGTATACGAACTGGCAGACCGGTTGCTGCCCGACCGGCTCACACTCGTTTTCGAACTCTACCAGATCTACAAAGAGTACAGCCCCCTGAATGAATCGTTCGATCGGTTTTATTTCTGGGGCGAAATCCTGCTGGAAGATTTCAGTGAGCTGGACAAGTGGGGCGTCGATGCGGCGAAACTGTTCATGAACCTGAAGGACCAGAAGGGCGTGGAGGCGGCGTTTGCGGGGATGGACGAGGACGATGCGGCCGTGATCCGGTCGTTCTGGAGCAGCTTTTCGGCCGACCGCCTTTCGGTGCAGAAGGAGCGTTTCATGCAACTGTGGGAGGCTCTGCCCGATATCTACAAGGCGTTCAATGAGCGGCTGGCGTCGCGCGGGCAAGCCTACGAAGGTGCACTGTTTCGGCTGGCGGCCGAAAAGGTGGCGCAACCCGAGTACCAACCCGGCGCACGCAAGGTCATTTTCGCGGGCTTCAACGCCTTGAATCGCTGCGAAAGTCGCATCATCTCCACGTTGGTCGAACGACAGCAGGCCGAAGTGTTTTGGGATGCCGATGCTTATTACGTCGATCACCGGATGCACGAAGCCGGGTATTTTTTGCGGCAGCACCGCCACCACCCGGTGTTGCAACAGACCTTCCCGAAAAAGTTGCTGCAGCGGTTTGCCGATAAAGCCAGCAAGGTCATTCACATGGTAGGCGTGCCGCTGGAAGTGGGGCAGGCCAAAGCGCTGGGCCATTTTATGGCACAACACTACGCCGACGCGTCGGGCAAACCGCTGGACGAAAGCGAAACCGTGGTGGTGGTGCCCGATGAAACGTTGCTGTTTCCGGTGCTGCATTCGCTGCCCGAAGCCGTGCAGAAACTGAACGTGACGATGGGCTATCCGCTGCGCAATACGCCGCTGTTCAGCCTGGTGGCCCACCTGATCGACTTGCAGGAGACGGCGATGGTACAGGGCGAAATAAGTCTGTTCCACCACCAGCACGTGTTGCACCTGCTGCGCCATCCCTACATCTTCTACCACAATCCCGAACTGGCCGCTGACAACGTGGCCGACATCGAGAAGCACAACCGCATTTACCTGTCGCTGCAACACCTGAAAAACGCCGATCCGCTGTACGATGCGCTATTCCGCAAGATGCAAACCGCCGAAGATGCGTTCGTCTACCTGCTGGAAATCCTGGTGCACGTCGTGGCCGGGCTGAAACGGACGGGTCATCACGAGCTGGAAGAAGAATACTTTTTTCAGTTCGTCACCCAACTGAAACGCCTCCGCGAGGTGCTGACGGCGCGGTCGGTGCGGGTCCATCTGGAAACGTTCTGGAAGCTGTTTAAGCAGTTGCTGGAAGGACTTCGGATGCCGTTTGCGGGCGAGCCGCTGGAAGGATTGCAGGTGATGGGGGCGCTCGAAACCCGGAACCTGGACTTCAAAAACGTGTTTGTGCTTTCCATGAACGAAGGCACCATGCCGCCCAAGCAGGTCACCAACTCGTTCATTCCCTACAACCTGCGCCGGGCGTTCGGTCTGACGACCCCCGATCAGCGCGACAGCATGTACGCGTATTACTTCTACCGGCTGCTGCACGAGGCCGAAAACGTCTACCTGTTCTACAATACCGAAACCACCTCGTCGCTCAGTGGCGAGATGAGCCGCTGGCTGTACCAACTCAAGCTGGAGTCGGGGTTCGAGGTGCGCGAGTACGTGCTGACCAGCGAGTTACGCCCCCTGCCGCCACGCCCGTTGCAGATCCGCAAGACTGACGCCGTGCAGCAGATGCTCCGCCGGTTTCTCGTCGAAGACGGCCGCCCGGAAAAGCGACTGACACCTTCGGCCATCAACACGTACCTAGAGTGCCCCATGCAGTTTTACTTCCGGTTTGTGACCGAACTGCGCGAAACCGACGAGGTGGAAACCGAGTTGTCGGCCGCGACGTTCGGAAGTCTGCTGCACAGCACGATGGAACACCTGTACCAGAGTCTGGTGGTAGAAAAAGGGCGTACGCGGGTAGAGGTCGCCGATTTTGTGTGGATGCAGAACCGACTGGAAGAGAAAATCACCGAAGCGTTCCGCGAATACCTGCACGTGGAAGAAGGCAAGCAGGTGCAGTTCGAAGGGCGGAACATCATTGCCAAGGAGATCATCAAAAAGTACGCGAAGCGTGTGCTGGAGGTAGACGAGGCGTACGCACCCTTCGACATTCTGGGACTGGAAGCGAACGTCCGCGATGGGTTCCGGCACGACCTGCCGATTTGCATCAACGGCAAGGAAGCGAAAGTCGGACTGAAGGGGGTGATCGACCGGATTGACCGGAAAGACGGACAGGTACGTGTGCTCGACTACAAAACGGGTCGCGACGATCCGCGCTTTGCTACTGTGGAAGAGTTGTTCGACGGCACGTACCCGAAGCGCAACAAAGCCGCGCTGCAAACGCTTTTTTACGGCATGCTCTACCACGAAAGTCGCGAACGCCACGGCGGCGACGAGCCGGTGGCCGTGGGGCTGTACAACGCCCGCGAGATGTTCGAAGACCAGTTCAACTGGACCCTCCAGCAGAAAATCGATGACCGCAAAACGGTGCCGGTTCACGACATCGGGCCGCTGTTGCCGAGGTACCGCGAGGAACTGCGCCGGACGTTGGAAGAACTGTTCGATCCGGCGCAGCCGTTCGTGCAGACCACCGACCTGAACCGCTGCCAGTTTTGCCGGTTTGCGGCCGTCTGCCACCGCGACTAAGCAAGTTGCAGGGGAATCCTGTAGCTTTGCCCCCTTACTACAACAATGCCATGCAACCACTGAACAAAGGGTTTGACCCGGTCGAAATCGAAAGTCTGAAACAGGAAATCCGCCGCAACGAAGGTCATCTCTACGTGCTGAACGAAGACGAACCGCAGGGAGAAGAGTTTGCGCATTTCTTCTTTATCGGGCAACAAAAGGGCAAAGACGTGATTTACGATGCGGTGCTCTATACCCTCCGGCTGGAACACAGCAGTCAGGTATACGAAATGGCTGAACAGCGGGCCATAGAGCAGTTTCCGCAGTACAAACCCTGGGAATTTGAACTCAACGCGCAGGGCGAACTGATGGTGCCCGAACAACTAGACGAAGAAGTGGAGATGTTCAAAGCGGAAATTATGATGGAGCTGGAAGAGGAAGAAGCCGTGAAAGTGCGCGAGCATGTGGAGCTGGACACCACTTTCGAGTACGGCATCGGGCTGGAAGCGTGTCTGAACGTGGAGGAAATTACGCCGTCGCTGATCGATAAATTTATCCGGGACTTTAACCAGGGGTCGCTCAAGCTGGACGATACGCTCTATTCGTTTCAGTCGGAAGACGAAGACGAACTCTAACCGCATCGCTTATGAAATGGTACCGCATCTTTGCGTCGCACGAAGAGGCGGAAACGATTCTACCCATCAACACGCTGCGTCGGCTCAACGCGGCCGGGCGGAAGGTGTGTCTGGCGCATACGGCCGACGGTTTTTATGCCGTGGATGATGCGTGCCCTCACCAACGCGCCTCGTTGAGCGAAGGGCACCTCAACGGGTACAACGAAGTGATCTGTCCATTGCACGGCTACCGTTACGATCTGAAATCCGGACAGGAATGCCGCCAGAAATCGGACGACGCGGTGACCCATCGGCTGGAATGGCGCGACGACGGGCTGTACCTCGGATTGCCTTCCTGAGCCCTGGCGGGACGGGACCTGGCCGGGGCGTAGGCGTGTGACCGCACCAGTTTAAAATAGTGTAGATTTAAGGTAAGGATCGCCCTGGCACCTTTCGCACGGACCCGTATGCTATGCCTGACAACAATGAAATCTGGTATTTTGAAGATGTAAACCTCTACCAGGTACTTTGCCCGCATCGGGTAAAGCGCCTGCGCGAGCAACACACGTACACTCATTTCCAGAAAAATCAGTTTATCTATTTTCCGGACGAACCCTCGCGCTACATCTTTCTGATCTTTCAGGGGCGGGTAAAAATCGGCAGCTATTCGGAAGACGGGCGCGAGTTGGTGAAAGCCATTCTGGGCAAAGGCGAGGTGTTTGGCGAACTGGCCCTGACCGGCGAGGCTTACCGCTCCGATTACGCCATGGCGCTCGACGACGACACCGTCGTCTGCCAGCTCACCATCGAGGAAATGCACGAACTGATGAAAGAAAATCAGCCGCTGAGTTTCGCCATCTTCAAGCTGATCGGCTTTCGGATTCGGAAGCTGGAGCGAAAAATCGAGGGGTTGGTTTTTAAAGACGCACGTACCCGGATTATCGACTTTTTGCAGGAAATGGCCAGCGAGCGGGGACAGAAAATCGGCTACGAAACGCTGATCAAGACGCAGTTTACGCATAAAGACATCGCCAACCTGACCGGTACTTCCCGCCAGACGGTCACGACGGTGTTGAACGAACTCAAGGAGAAGAACGTGTTGACCTTCGACCGGCGTAGGATTCTCATCCGTGACCTGGCGTTGCTGGCGTAGCGCGCATGTGCGACTAATACAACCCCTTCATCACTTTTTGAATAAGGGGCGTGATGCCCTTCAGAAATCGCTGAGTCAGCGCCTGTTGCGTCGCGTTTGAGTGACTCGGATACGGATAGACTTTATTGAAAAGCGTGTTGGTGCCGAGCCCCGCTTCTTTGGCAGTGATCAGTTCCTGAATCATTTCGCCCGCTACCGGCGCCACGATGCTACCGCCCAGCAGAGTAGTGTTGTCGAACAGATAACGGCTCTTCGAGGTAAACAGCACCAGCTTTCCCCACGGGTAATCTTCGATGACCGCCCGGTCGAATTCCGCAAAGTCGTACACAAGTTTTTCGTAGGCCACCCCGCGCTTTTGCAACTCCGCTTCGGGAAGCCCAAACGTGGCCACCTGAGGATCGGTGTACGTAACCCACGAAAAGTTATCGTAGCTTATTTTCTTCTTTAGGGGCGAGAAAAAGTTGTTCAGCAGGAGTTTGCCGTGCAGTTCGGCGGCATGGGTGAATTGCAGCTGCCCCGCGGCGTCGCCACTGACAAAAACGCGCGGATTGGTGGTTTGCAAGTAGGCATTCAGGCGAATCTTGCCGTGCTCGGTCGCGATGCCTCCCCGCGCTAACTGAAGCGGCTCCAGATTTAATTCACGTCCGATGGCCACCAGGACCGCTTCGCAGGAAATTGCTTCGGTTTCTCCCGTTGGCCCTTTGACAACGGCCGTGTGCGGATCGGGAAAGGCAACCACTTGGCTTTGATGGCAGCATCGAATGCCTTCCGCTTCCAGGCGTTGTTGCATGACTTCGGCGGTTTCGGGTGGATCTTTTTCTAGCAAGCGTTTTCCTTGGTTGACCACCGTTACCGTTGCTCCCAGTCGCCGGAAAGCCTGACTCATTTCCACGGCCACAGCGCCACCCCCCACCACCAGCAAACGTTGCGGTAGTTCCTGTAAGGAAAATAAAGTCTCGTTGGTGTAGACCTTTACGTGTTCAATGCCAGGGACTTGTAAAGGTTTGGCGCGCGAGCCGGTAGCCAGCACAAAGCGTTTGGCCGAGTAGGCCGTGCCGTTGACTTCCATCGCGTTGCGCGACACAAACGAAGCTTCGCCCAATACTACCGCAATGCCTTGCGCCCGAAGCCAGTCGACGTTTTCGTGTTGCCGGATGGTGTGGCGTGTGCGGTCCAGGTAGGCCGCGACTTTCTGGTAATCCAGCGTGCCGTTTACGTGCAAGCCGAATTGCGAGGCCGTTTTTGCGGCGTGTACGGCATGGGCGATGTGAAGCAGCGACTTGCTGGGGACGCACCCCGTATTCAGGCAATCGCCTCCGATGCGAGACGCTTCCCGTTCGATGAGTAGAACTCGGAAACCAAACTTTTGCATGGAGATGGCCAGGTAAAGGCCGGCGGCTCCTCCGCCCACGACAATCAGATCGTATGCAGTTGTCATGGTACAAAACGTCTGTCAGGAAGTCGCATAAGCGGGCGTAATCGGTGCAGCCTGCGGTGCCGATGGCGGAGTTAGCGCCAAGTGCTGACGGATCTGTCGCAGCAGTGCCAAAGCTGACGTATAGGGCACTCCCCGACGGTGGTTAAGCACGCTGATGCGGTAGAGCATGCGCCAGTGGCGAAACAGGTGCCGATAGGCCTGCAGGAGCGGCATGTCCGGGTCGTATATGTGGGCGGGTTCAGAGTTAGCCCCGTTAAGCTCCAGAACGGTGAGGCCCTGGCCGGTATAAAGCGCATCCAGCGACGCGGCTTTGACGTCGTAACGGCCTATGTAAAAGCCCGGAACGTGTTGACTGAGTTGATCGAATACCTGCGTGAGTGCTGTGTTAATCAGGGCATTACCGTCTAGAAATATGGCTCCCCGGCAGTGATTGCCGATCTGCCCCAACGGTACCGGTTCTTCTTGGGTGGGTACCCAGTCGAGTCGGGCCTGATGCACGTCTCGCCACAGTTCAAGTTGCAACTTTGCACGCGGATGCGTTGCTAATAACGTCGCCAGCGATGAGTGCCCGTCGCCGCGAAGAAGGGGAACCTGCTTTTGCACTACCGACGTCACGCTGCCATGCGTGTGCCCTGGCAGGCGATGGTACATTACCCCAAACTCCAGCGGTGCGTCCACAAATTCCTGAATCAACCACGTAGGGCAGACGGAGTGCCAGCGTTCCAGGTGATGAATCAGGTCAGCCGCCGTTTGTACAATGGCCACACCCAAACCCCGTTCACCCATGTCGGGCTTGAGGACCAACGGGAAGGCAAAGGCCTGTCGTTCGATGTGCGTCAGCATGGATTCAACGGAGAGGGGCTGCACTTCAACCACGAGCGTACGGGGACGGTGAGTTTCAGGAAGCTGACGTAGGGTATTCCATTTGGAGTAGTTGACAAACCCTCCCCATTCCATAGTCGGATTGGCCGCGGTGAAAAACGCGAGCGAACGTGCTTTCATGCTTAGCCAGAGCCAGTAGGGGTAAACGGGGATATAAAATACCCAAAAGGGCCAGAATTCCCAGCGCGTCAGGCGATGCCAGAGCGATCTCATGAGGCCAGGGGCTTGTGTGCCCGGTAGTGTAAGGTAGCGGGGGCTATGCCGAATCCTTCGGGTAACGTGAGGTAAGGCAACGCTTGGATTACCCCGATTTTTACGAGTGCGAGGTGGTGAATGGCGTGTTCCAGGCAATACAGAAGCTCGCGATCTAACGAGGTCATCACACGGAGCGGATGCTCAGGGGGACCGGTTAGAAGCGACAGGTGTCGTTCGCCTTCCAAATCGGTCAGCGATGCTTGCAATTGGTGAAGTTGCGACAGCGCAAAGGCACGATCTGTTTCCAGGCGCGGATCGCGCGGGCGATGATCGTAACACACCTGGCCGTCTGTCAGACTCTGAAGAAGACACTGGTAAAATTCCAGCACGTGGCGAATGTGTTGCCCTATGGTCGCCCCCGAAAGTATCGGAAGCGGACAGTGGAAATCTTCCGAACGGACGGTAGAAAGTAAAAAGGTGAGTTGCTTAAAAAGCTGTTGCTGCATTGGCAAAGGTAAGGTTGTGCGTTGAAGATAGAGAATTTCGACCGGCCTGCAAAAGTGGCCATAGCGCCAAACTTAAAAAGCACTGTGCTGGTAAAGTGTCAGTCTGATGACATTACGTAGCTAAACAAGGGTGCAAAGCGTGTCAGCATCGATGGTATGGCCACCCGAAAACCAGATGTGGCGGTAAGGCAACCCGCGTCTTTCCAAAAGCGCATGTTGCTCTTGAAGCACCTCCGGCGTAATGTACGCATCGGTTCGGCCGGTCACCAAAACAAGCTCTTTGCCCTCTAGCGCCTCGGGGGCGGGCATCATGTCAATGTCGGGAGGAAACTGGCCTGCCCATAAAATAAGCCGGTCGACGTGAACTTGGCCGGTGGCTACCCACCGACACGCGGTTGCCGCTCCCTGCGAGAATCCCAGCAGGGTGATGCGTGTCGAAACGGAAAGTCCTTCGAGAAGGTGCTTGTACAGAGACGTGAGGTACTGGGTATAATCCTGGATGTCGTGCAGGCGGTCTTCCCGGGTCATCCAGGTTGCACCTACGCGACCCGAAACGCCTTCCAGGTAAAATCGTGATAAGGCTTCAGGCGCTACGATAAAGCGCGTTCCATCGTCAAGGGCTTGAAAATGCCGGATAAAGTAGGGGGCGAGTTGTCCGTACCCGTGGCATACAAACCAAACCTCCTGGGTTTGATCGGACAAGGAACCTAACGTGGTATAGCGTGCGGTTTTGGTGACCGCCAAATGGTGAGTCTGCATGAATCTTGTTATGTCCGGGCAAAGTAGAGAGGCTTCCGGACATACTCAACTCAAACAGGGTAAGGAGAGGGCACAAAAAAAAGCGAACCAGCCCATTACAGGCCAGTCCGCCCTCCCATACCTATGCTTATTTTTACTAAATCTATCGTTTAAAGCCTACAACACTCCCGCCGCATTTGGGGCCATCGCCTTCGAACGAGAAGGCCAGGTAATAGATGCCCGTGGCGCTGATGCGGATGCCAATGGCTGGCAAGAACCGCCCGCTTTTCGCGTCGTGGCTGCTGATCAGCTGCTTGCGATTGGAGTCGTATAAGGTAACGACCATGCCGTCTGTGTCTCCATTTTCGCTGCAGAGTGTGATCAGATAGTTGGTGTCTTTGCTGAACACATACGAGTGCTCTACTTTACCACCCGATTCACCGTTTACGCTGTAACTTTTCAGGAATGTGTAGCCGCTAGCTAACTTCCCGTTACAGTTGTCTAAGAACTTGTTTACGTCACACTGCGCCTGTGCTTGGTCCGCCATTAAAAAGGCACACATAGAGAGGCAAACAGCGAAGATGTATTTTTTCATGAGGATTAGCTTTCGATAATTTTGTTTCTGATCTGCTCTGTCGTTTTAGCGATCCGCTCCAACTGCTCACTGGTGATGTACACCGTGCTGGTGCTTTTATCAACCATCATCATGATTCCGTCTACTTCTTCCATCACGGATTCTTCGTACGTGTGGACGATCTCAACCTCGTCGAAAATGCCTTTCAATTGTTTCATGTCCGCAGCCAGGGGGCCGATGCTCGGGTCTTGGCTGTAGGAATCGAGTACCAGCATAATGCGCTCCAGTACAATTTTCTGCTCGCCGATCCGCTCTTTCAAAGCTTCCTGGTCAGGGTGATCTTGCACTACCTGGTTCATCAGGTGCTGAGCCTCCAGCCAACCGCCGGCCAAGATCAACACACTTAAATTCGTGCGATTCTGGTCCTGAAGATGCGTGTTAATCTGCTGGAAATTTTGAGTAGTAATCAACAACAGCGAATCCAGGTTCGTGGTGTTGGTGGCCAGGCGACGAATCAATTCAAAATCGAAGAACTGACCAATCTGAAGTCCTTCCGCCATATCGCGTACGGCATTCATATAGTAGATACCGTCCTGGCTGCGAGAGTAAAGGTTCGTGTATCCTAGGTCCGCACCGTAGATCCCTAAATTGAGAGCTTTCCGAGCATTGGTGTTGTAATTACTCTTATTATCAACAGAATTGAGGTAACCCTTTTCGTATTGTGCACCCGATTCCTTAATCAGCATGGAAGTTTCCAGAGGAGAAGGGATGGATTGCAGCAAGTCACGCAACACCTCGTTTGACAGCTTCGGCGTTTCTACGGCCGCTTGATCGAGGCTCTCAGCCACGTCTGGCGTACTCTGTGTCTCGGGATCACAGGCCGAGAGGAGCGCCAGGGCAGTTAAGAGACTTACGGCTGTTTTTTTCATGGATTTCGTTTGAGTTGATGTAAAGATATATGGCTAAAAAAAGGGGCGCAAATTTGAGTGTGGGTGCCTCGGGTGCAGGCTTGTAAGACCGCTTTAGTTTTCAGATACTTTAAGATCGCTTTCTTTCGGTTTGTGCTTTTTCTTTATCGGATTGTAAGGCTACTGACCTCATTTTGTGGTGATTAACTCGGTTTTTGTTGTACAAACAGCAATAGCCTGAGGGCGTAAGAAATAGTGCCGTCGTACGCGAGTTTTATGCTTTCTTTAAGTTGATTTTTTGTGTCAGTTGCGACCACGCCGACTGAATTTTTGAGAGCGGTAAACCCGGCAGCTTAATTTTGGGGACAGGAAGACTGCCCAGCCGGTCGATCAGTTTCTTGAAGCTCTCGTGATACAGTGTGAGGTACAGCGCAGCAGTCATCAGCCAGATTACCAAGGCATTAAACCAGAACGTATCGATCGAAAGCCCAAACAGATGCTTACGAGGGGCATAGAAGTGCGCTCGGTAATCGAGCAGCCCATCGGGCGTCGGTTCGTGGTAAATCGGATCGGTTTGACGTAGTAGCTGATCGTTCCACTCAACCACCCGGTTTTTAACCGTTGCATTGCGCACCAGCTCATTCAGGCTTTCGTTGTAATAGCGATTTTTAAGCTCAGCCAACGAGTAGGGGCGATTCGGATTATTTTCATAGGTCATCAGAACGCCGTCCTTCATCTCATTGGCTTTCGTGAACCGAAGCTTGTGGAACTCGCCAGCGGCAGCCAGGCTTGTACGCAGTTGCTCGGCGGTGGCTTCGTTGAAGTTTTCAGGACTAAGTTGTTTTGGGAGATCGAGTGCGCTGAAATGCTCTTGCAGGGCCGGATGCGTCAATTCATTTTGCAGAATCCTGAGGTTTTTCTCGGCTTCTTCGCGTTGTGCAGCATCGCCGTGTAAGCCCTCTTCAACTTGCTTTAGGCGCGTTTCCAGCTCTGGGATCAAGTAGGTAGTCAGGTAATTCGAGAGGCTTTCTTCTTTCTCGATTCCGGCAATCATGCGTTGATACCGGTTGGCATTAAACTGATGCACCGTTAATGCCTCAAACCCCCAGCGAGAAGCCATCATGTCCGCGATCAGAGGTGTTTTGCCTTTCGTCGAAACCCACTGGTTGAGCTTATCAAAGTTAAAGATAGCACCACTCAAAATGAGTTGTGGGATAAGCAGGAGCGGAATAAGAATGTAAATGGTTACGGCCGAGTTGAAAGAGGCTGAAATGTTCAGCCCCAGCATGTTAGCAAAACACGACACCGTAAAGAGGATGAACCAGTAGGAGAGGTGCATGCCCTGAATCCCCAGGATCCAGTTGCCAATCATCACGAAAGTCAGCGTCTGAATGGCCGATAACAGAAACAGAATCGTGACTTTCGACATCAGATAGCTCGACCGACTCAGATTCAGGAACGATTCTCGCCGTTGGATTTTCCGGTCGCGTATGATCTCTTCGGCCGATACCGTTAACCCCATGAACAAGGCCACGACGACCGACATCAGAATGAACGCCGGAATGTTATCGTTAAACCGAAAGACGTACGTTCCGTCGGTACTATTCTGAAAGCGAATGATAAACGCCAGCAGAAAAGCCAGGAGCGGGGCTTCCAGTAGGTTGATCGCGAGGTACTGTGTGTTGGTTACCTTGCTGAGCAGATCCCGGGTCGTGAACACCACGAACTGCTTGAAACGCTTGGGAATGCTCAGGGCCTGAGGCAACGCATCACGCACATCGTCGCGGCGCTCGGTCGTAAACTTTTCTGCGTACAGATTGCTCCACTGGGTGGGCGTCATCTTGCGCTCGTTTGTAAACTGTCCGTATTCGTCTACAACGTGTGCTTCAATGATGTTGAATATCTGCTCTGGATTGACGTTCCCACAGGTATGGCACTGGCCTCGGTCAGCATCGATCTGATGCGTCGCCCGCTTGAAGTAGCTGACTGCTTCGACCGGATGGCCATAGAAAATCGGATAGCCTCCCGTATCCATGATGAAGATCTTGTCGAACATCTTGTAGATGTCGGACGAAGGCTGGTGAATCACCACAAAGATGAGCTTGCCTTTGAGCGAAAGCTCTTTCAGGAGGTCGATCACATTCTCAGAATCGCGTGACGACAGCCCCGATGTCGGCTCATCGACAAAAAGCACCGCCGGTTCGCGAATCAATTCCAGGGCAATGTTGAGGCGCTTTCGCTGGCCTCCACTGATCTTTTTGTTCAGGACATTCCCCACCACCAGGTGTTTGATATGCCCGAGTCCCAGGCTGGCGAGCGTCTGGTCAACGCGTTTGGTAAGCTCTTCTTCCGAAAGATCTTTGAAGCAAAGCTTAGCGTTATAATACAGGTTCTGGAAGACCGTCAGCTCTTCGATCAGGAGATCGTCCTGAGCCACGTAACCGATCATGCCCTGTATCTTGTCTTTTTCCTTGTGCAGGTCGATGCCGTTGATCAGCACATGACCTTTAGAAGGGGTCTCCAGCCCCGCCAGTACATTCAGTAGCGTAGTTTTGCCAGCACCACTGGCTCCCATGATGGCAATGAGTTTGCCGGGGCCTTCCGAGATGTTGACGTCGTGTAGCCCCACGTGCCCGTTCGGGAAGCGGAACTCCAGCGCATCTACATTGAACGACAGGTTCGAGAAGGTTGCATCGCTTACAAAGTGCCCCACTACGTCGCCGTAGTAAAGCGGCTCGCCCTTGGCAGCTTTGAGCGTACTGCCATGCGGAAACAGGTACACCTGATTGGGGATTACCGTGAAACCGTTCAGTGTTAGTTCACTGTGGCCCAGGTACCGCAGGAAGTACATGTCGACGCTGGCTACCTTCAGGACCATAATCTCACCTTCCAGCCCTGTGGAGTGCATGTGGTGCACATGGGCTGCCGCGAGGTGATCATGAGCGTCGACGACCAAAAGGTCGGCATGATCGGCATACTGGCCGGTTTGGCAGAGCACAAAGTCCTCGATCAGCTTGTACTCCTGCTGTGAGATGTTGAAGACCTCCGAGACCGTATCGATGATCTGCTTGCGCTGGGGAGTGAAGTTTTGGTCTTCGTTTACTAGCTCCAGCAATTTGATCAGCGCAATGACCTTTTGCTTTTGCGCCAGAGTCTTGTTGATCTTCTTACAGAGCGCCAGCGTCCTGACCGAATCGCGGACGGAAGTCAGCTTACGCTCTTTCTTAACCTTAACGACCGTGCCTCCACCGGCATCTTCTTCCTCTTCGGCGTCCGATTGCCCGTAGCCAACGTATTTGTCATAGAGGCGTACGTATTCCTCTACTTTATCCTTGTTGAGCTGTTGCTGGAAAAAGCGGATGACATAAGCTCGTTCCTTTTCGGTGACCCCACCATCCTGTTTAGTGATGATCCCAAAGAGTTGGGTTAGGGCCTGTAGTATTTCCTCACTCATGGGGGGTGGGGCTATGCGTAGAGAGCCGGGGCTCCAGTACGTAGACCATACATCGCCCCGCCCATACGCTGATGGTGCTTGGGTTAAAAATTGTTATAGTAGAGGGTGAAGCGCGCTATGCAGGCGCTTCGTCTCTTAAAACGTCTTGAATTCGAAGGGTACTTCTACCAGTTCAGAGAACTCTTCACCGGCTTCCTGCATGTCCTCGTCGTCTTCATCGTAATACCACACCACACTGGCGTTGTCGATGTCTTCCAGCTTCGAAAGGATATCGAGAATCAGCTTAGACGAAGCAGTGTTGAAATACTCCAGCTTGAAGACAAACTCCGTGGCTGAATTGGGCGCATCGGCGTATTGGTCCAGCCATTCCAGAACAGGGCCATAGAACTCTGCCGAATCTTCGGGTAGCGAGCGCCCTGAAATCTCATAAATACCGTTTTTACCGTCCAGGATAATTTTCGGTGTATCTTCCGTGCCTTCCAGGCTAATGATTTCCATTGTCATAGGAATGCGTTGATTTTGATCGTAAAGGATTAGAAAAAATTAGTGATTGATACCTAAGTGTTATTAACCCCGGGAAATGCGGGTTTGCAGCATAAAGAAATCGGTGTGGCTGTCGATCGGCTCAAAGCCAAATTCCAGCTTGTTACCAGACTTCCGTGCCATGTCTACAAAACCCAGGCCGGCGCCGCCTTTGTCGGAAAGCTCACCGTTTTTGATGATCTCCTTGTAAAGGGCTTTGAGGCCGTCTTTGTCCAGGCTATTGATTTCATCCAGCTTGCTACGCAGAAAGTCAACCTTATCTTTTTGAATCGGGTTGCCGGTCGAAATGATGTAATCCCCTTCCTCTTTGCCGATCATGAAGATCGCCGAGTTGCGTAGGGTGGTCTCCGGAAATTCGTCGCTGTGTTTGGCAATGTTCTGCAGACATTCCACCATCACGTTGAAAACCTTCCGCTTGATGTTCGATTCTTCACCAAGCGAATCCAGATTCCGCTCAGCCATCGACAACACCGACTTCGTGATTTCCTGGGTGAATTCTCCCTCGTAAGCAAGAATCAGACTTTTGGCAACCATTGTCCGATGCAGGTCAAAGATATACCGCATGGATAGGGGTTGGCTTAAGGTTTGTGTTTCCATTTGAACAGTTGATTTAAATTTGACCCACACGAGCGTGCCGTACGGGGATTGAATGATGCAATTGTTTGTGAATTTATTTTAGAAGCGTAAGCCAATCATTAGTACGTCATCTGTCTGTTTGTCTTCACCACGCCAAGCCTCAAATTCCTGGTCGTAGATCTCGTGCAGCTCTTGCATGGACAGTTCGTTGTACGTTTGCAAAATCTCGCGAATGCGTCGTGGCGAGAACTTCTTCTGATTAGGCCCGCCAAACTGGTCAGGGAAGCCATCGGAGAAGAACACCACCGTGTCGCCGGCCTTGTATTCGATGACGTGATTCGTAAAGTTGGTGCGGTTCTTATACTGCCCTCCACCAATCGGGAATTTGTCGCCTTTCAACTCAGTCAGCTCTCCCTCGCGCAGGTGATAGAGCGGTCGGTGTGCACCAGCGTATTCAATGGTACCCTGTTTTGCATTTACACGACACAGGGCTACGTCCATGCCATCGCGCGTATCGCCTTCGGCTCCTGTTTGTTTCAGGGTTCTGGTTACTCCTTCGTCGAGTCGGTCCAGAATCTCGGCCGGCGAGAACGTGCCGCTGGTTGCGATGTCGTTCAACAGGAAGTAGCCGATCAAGGAAATCAACGCCCCCGGAACGCCGTGCCCTGTACAGTCGACCGCGGCCAGATAAATGTCGTCGCCCTGCTGAAGGAACCACGGGAAGTCACCGCTCACCACGTCACGCGGCTTGTAGAGGATGAACGACTCGGTAAATACTTCGTGAATCGTATCGTTGTCGGGCAGAATGGCATTCTGGATGCGCTTGGCGTAGTTGATCGACTCGGTAATCTTTTTGTTTTTGTTCTGGATTTCGAGTTCGATCAGTTTTCGGTCTGTGATGTCGTGCGACACCAACAGAATCGATTCCATTTTCTGCTCTTCGTTGTATTCCGGGATGGCATTGACCTGCATCACCCGCTCGCCCATGCTGGACTGGAAGTCGATTTCGTCAGCAACATTTTGTTGTGCTTCGATCACCTGGCTGATGATGCGGCGCCACGACTCTTTCAGGGTTCCTTCGATTTCGACGCCGTCGAGGGACTTCTGTAGGAAGTAGTCCGGCTTGTGTCCCGTATACGTCTCGATAATGGGGTTGATGTAGAAGAACGTACCCTCTTCGTTGACACGGGTGATCAGGTCAGGCGAGTTCTCCGAAAGGGCTTGCATTTGCCCCCGCATCCGTGCTTCGCGTTCGGCCAGACGACGCTCGGTAATGTCGCGTGAGTTAATCACCAGTCCTTGAATCGCCGGATCATCCAACAAGTTGTTGCCGGTTGCTTCCAGCCATACGAACTCGCCGTTCTTGCGCTTGTATTGGATCTGAACCGTTACCGACTCATGTGGTTTTTCAAGCAGGTCGGTGTACATCTTCGACAAGACCTGCTGGTTTTCTTCGTGTACGAATTGATCGTCTTTCAGACCGATTACTTCCTCGGCGCGGTACCCCAGAATGCGCTCGATCGAAGGCGATACGTAGCGGATGGTGCCGTCTTCTTCGTAGATGGTGATCACCTCCGAGGCGTTTTCCAACAGCGTCTGCATACGCTTCTGCGTGCGGTTAACCTCCTCGATCTGATGTTCGAGCTTAGTATTGGTCCGCTTCAGCTCTTCCTGCGTAGCCTCCATTTCTTCCGCGTTCTGCTGAAGAATTTCCTGCTGTTGCTGCAGCTCTTCACTCATCTTCTGAGCGTCGAGTAAAAGCTGACGTGTGCGTTCGTTCACCTGAATGTTGAACAACGTACGCGCAATAATCTGGCTGACCTCCTGGACAAATTTGACCTGGCGTGGCGTGAACCGCTCCAGTCCGGCAAATTCTAGGGCTCCGTTTACTTCTTCGTTCGTAACAAGTGGTACGATCAACAGGCACTCAGGGCGTTTTTCGCCGATGAGTCCCGAAGTAACCGTGACGTAATCGTTCGGAATTTCCGTGCGTAGTACTGTGTCGCATTCGATACACGACTGGCCGACCAACCCTTCGCCCATCTTGAACTGCGCCTGGAGGTATTTCTTTTTGTTGTAGGCGTAACTCGCCTTCATGCGGATGTAAGTCCGTTCGTCGTTCGGGTCTTGCTCCAAGACATAGAAAGCACCTTGAATGGCTCCGATTTTCTTGGTGACGAACGCAATGATTTCGTCGCTCAGCGCGTCGATGCTGGTATGGCGCCGCAGAATTTCGCCTACTTCGGCTTCTCCACGGATAATCCAGTTACGTTCGTCATCGCGCTTTTCTGCTTCCTGCAAGCTGGTGCTCATCCCAATTAGCGCTAACCCCAGCGTATCTTCACCGCTCATCGGCTCAAAGTCGGCGTCAAAATCACCCTGACCAATCTGGTGGGCGAAGTCGGCCGTGCGGCGCAGGCCTTTCACCATTTCGCTGACCTGTTCGGCCATCTCACCGATTTCGTCATTGGAATCTTTACGTACTTCGTTGGGTAGCACTCCGCGTCCAAGCAGTTGAAGCGTCTGTTTCAACTGATGCAGTGGGGCGGTGATGGAGCGAGACAGCATGCTGGTAACGATGGTCGCCATCAGCACGGCGATGGCCACGGCGATCAGAAACGCCATTTGCAAACCGTGCATAGGAGCCAGAATCTCGCTGGTATCCATTTTTACCACCAATCCCCATTGGGTTGAAGGGAGGTAGTGCCAGGCGGCCAGCACCGACCGGTTACGGTAATCTTTCTCTACTACACTGCCTTTCTCACCCAGCATAGCGCGTTGCATGGCACTGGAGGCCTGTGCATCGTTCGCAAAGCTTCTGCGTAAGGCTGCCTGAGGATCGTGCCGCAGCGGATTCTGTACCACAATCTGGTTCTGAAACACTTTGCCCAGCATCACTTCACCGGTATTGCCGAGTCCCAGGGTATCCTGCAACTGGGTGTAGATCGGTGTCATGTCGATGCGGCAGGCAATGATGCCAATCGTTTCGTCATCTGTATTGTGCAGTGGCGAGGCTACAATGACGCAGAACTGGTCTCCCAGCTGGAAGATGTTGCTGAAATAGGTTTCCTTCGAAGCTTGCTCCAGGGTCTGACCATCCGGATCTAGAAATGCACTGCCTTGTTCGTTCGTGCCTTCAGAGTCGTAGACGTAATGCCCTTCGGGCGAAATCAGATAGACCGCGTCGAAGCCATAGCGCTTGCGCAACGGACGAATGATCGAGTCAAACTTTGAGGTCAGATCGGGAAGGGCTTCTTCAAGTGTATCCGCCGGCTGAAGGGCCTGTGCGAAGTAGTGCTGAATCAGCGGAATCTCCTGAATAAATTCCAGGTTAGAAGACGTGCCGGTGAGCATAGCGTTAAGGCGCTGCGCCTTAACATCGGCGATAACTTCCAGATTGCGTTGCGCTGCCTGAAGTGTGGTCTGACGGGTGAAGCGAAACGCGAAGAAACTAACCGCCAGGACCGCCGCGACGATCAGCACGACGACCAGAAGCGTAACTTTAGTTCCTATGGAGACTTTTTTGAACATATGGGTTTGAAACCTTAAACAGCCAGTGAATCAGATAGTAACCGACGAGTAGCTGTTGATTTTACAAAACAAATAGTATTTAATAGTTATCGCTATTTCTGCTGTGAACCGCCCAACGTAGCGTTGTATAAAACTGCTTGGGTTGCGGACTGGCACAGAGATAGTTTTTGTGTTTCTTCAATAGACTTACATTCGTTCATCTATCCCAACTTCCTCTGTTTCCTGTAATCGACGGGAATTCCCTGCGCTTTCCATCCATTTCTCTCCGATTCCCACTGATTTACTACGCTTTGTGATATGAACTGAATTTGTTTCTTTCCGCTTTGGTATCTGAAGTGTTATGAAGCAAGTTCGGCTTGCTGAATCAGGGCGGTTGCCTGCAGATCGGCAATCAGAGGCCCTAGTTGTTTGCCTAGCTCGACAAGTTGCCGTTCTTCAGCCCGCTTCAGCGCACGGAACAGCGACAGCTCCACTACACCCAATGTTTTTCCTTCGGCGATCAAAGGCAGGATGACCAGCGCATTCGGTTTGGTGGTGCCTAAGCCGGAAAGTACAGTGACATAACCTTCGGGCAGTGTTTTTACATAGAGCGCTTCCTGGGTGCGGGCAACTTGGCCCACTAGTCCTTCGCCCCATTCGAAAACCGGAGGACGGCTCTCGGCATGGAACCAGGCATAGCCTGCCACCAAGTGGAGTCGGGACGGCGCACTATCGTGATCGGCCACGTAAAACACGCCCTGAACTGCCTCCCAATGTTTGCAGAGGCCTTGCAGCAGTTGCTCCGGGCGTTGCAGAGGATTGGCTTGCGCAGAAACTTCCTGCAGGTGTTGAATCAGACGCTGCGTGCTGTCGAGCAAGTGCATGGTCTCATCCTCTTGTACCTGGGCCGTTTGGGCCTCGGCTGTAGCCTCTTGTGTGCTGCCTTCCTGGCGTTTCTCTATGTAAACAATTTGATTTTGTTGGGTAGTCCGCCCCGCCAGCACTAGCATCAGGATATTGGCTAGCGCAAAGATGAGCGTAGCACCAACGTAAGCGTACAGCCGAAGAATGAACTCATCCGGATGTTGGGCTGCCGTGCTGAGCTCGCTGGGTAGTTCCAGCAAGAAGTTGCTGAGCAGCACCAGACTAACGACGAACGCTAGTACAGAAGCAACACGGACATAATAAAAGAGTGATCGGTTATTCATAAGCTCGTATCAGGCAAATACACGGTTTAGGTCTTTTAAGAACTGGATGATATGATCCGTCTTCATTACTTTGTCGATTTCGGTGAGTTGCATCGCCGCCACGGGCATGGTGTTGATCATGCATTCGTCCGGGTCTTGCACCACTGTAAAGCCCCCTCGCTCTTTGATGCGCTTCATGCCGTAGGCGCCATCGCGGTTGGCACCCGAAAGCAGGATGCCGATCAGCCGTTGTTTGTAGACGTAAGCGGCCGTATCCAACGTCAGATCGATAGAGGGCCGAGAGTTGTTGACCATTTCGTCGGTCGATAGGGCAAAGTGGTTGCCTAGTTCCAACAGCAGGTGATAATTAGCCGGAGCTAGGTACACCCTTCCTTTTTTTATCGATTCCTTGTCCTCTGGCTCGTGCACCGGTAGCTTACTTTTAATGGAGAGCGCTTCCATAAACCCGTTCCGCACATGCTTGAGCCGATGCAAACTCAGGATGATGGGCAGCGGGAAATCGAGAGGAAGTCCTTCTAAGATTCGCGTAATCACCTGAAAGCTACCCGCAGACCCTCCGATCACCACCGCCTTGTATCCATTATGAATGTAATCTTTCGACATGAGCACCAGGGGGCAGGCTAGTCTTTTACTTTTTTGTAGATTTTTTCTTCGTTGTTGGCCACGATAAACTTGTTGGCGATCTCACACCAGACAAGCGATTCTTTGGAACCGATGATCAGGTAGCCGTATTTAAATAAGCTTTCGTGCAAAAGGTGCAACACCTGGTTTTGTAGCTGCTGGTTGAAGTAGATCATCACGTTCCGGCACAGAACCAGATCGAACTTGGAGAACAGCGTGCCTTGGGTGAGATCGTGCTCCCGGTACGAAATGTTGGCCACCAGCGACTTGTCCATCTGCGCCACCCCTCCATTGACCGTATAGTAGTCTTTCAGCGACCCTTTGCCCTGGAAGCGGATGTAGTTCTTTTCGTTCAGCTCCATGTTCTTGATCGTGTACTTCCCTTCACGGGCGCGGGCCAGAATTGCCTTGTCCATGTCGGTCGCCACGATCTTGGCCTTGTCCAAAATGCCCATCTCCTGAAGCAGAATGGCCATAGAGTAAACCTCCTCACCCGACGAACAGCCCGCGTGCCAGATGCTTACCTTATCGTGGTTCAGCAGAATGTTCGGGATCACTTTGTCGCGTAACACGCGCCAGAACGACGGATCGCGGAACATCTCCGTGACATTGACCGTCACTTCCGAAATAAAGTCGTGGACAGTGTCCGGGTTCTGTTCAAGTTTTCGGATCAGGGCATCAACAGAGTTGATCCGCTCCAATTCAAGTATGCGTGTGATCCTTCGTTTGAAGGAAGACATGGCATAATTCGAAAAATCGTAGCCAAATCGTTCTTGAACAAAAGCAGTTAACCTGCGCAGTTCGGTGAGTTCTATTTCTTGTATTGTGCTCGTATTGACCATGTATCCTTCTATCGGAATGAAGCCCGAATAATATGTTTGGGATGTTGATGTATGTCGCTGATATCCTGTCGAAAATAGAAAAAAAAGCTGCCGATGCAGCCGCTGCCGCTCCGGTGGGGAAGTGGGCGGATGAAATGAATCGCGCTAATTTGTATGCCTTTGGGCGTTCCTATGTACGTGCAGCCTGATCCCTTGCATTGCTCTAAAACGGCCTAGTGGCGCTCAACCTAGAGAAATGCTAAAAAAGTGGCCCTGGCGTCGTGCATACAGCTTGATTAAAGTCAGTGTAATGATTCAGACTAGATTATAGGGGGCTTCTGCAAGAGGTACCTGCTGATAAACAAGCCGTAAGCGGGCAGAAATGCCACCCGATGTGTATAAAAAGTCTTTCCTGGGAGGGCAACTCAGGTCGTAGGCTCGCTGCTGAGCTGCGCAATTTTGCGGGCGATGTCGTCTTGTAGCTGCACGAAGCACTGGTGCAGATTGGACGAAAGCTGATCTTTTACGTGCATGGATGCGGTGGTGGTCCTTCCTAATTCGTCGATCGACTGGCGCAGCGCAGAGAGTTGCAGCATATCGAGCTGCGGGTTAAGCCGGTGAATGTTGCGCCGCAGTCCCTGGGCATCGCCTTGCAGATACGACTGCCGAATGCTCTGAAAATAGTCGGAAAGCTCTTCTTGGAGCAGGTGCAGCACCCGGCGGTACCGCTCCGGGTTACGTCCAAAGATTTGCTCGTAATAACTAAAATCGGCGTGTGATCCTATACTCATGGAAATGAAAACCTGCTGGAGCGGCCGCGTGCGCTCAAAAGAGGCCCGCTTGGCACGCAAGCATCGGTGCTGGCTACGCGACAAATTACGAATTTACCGCAAACGAAGCACTCCCGTGCAGAGATATAGCTGGCTAACGCCAGCAGCACCAGCACAGAAAATCTGCGAGAAAAAGCTTACCTTTAGGTATGCCGAAGCGTAACGAGACGGCTACCTCTGTTGGCGTTTAGATTGCTCTTCTGACAAATACTCTGTACTTGATGAATGTATTAATCGTGGACGATAGCCCGGTCGCTTGTGAGATCATCCGGGAATTTGTTGCTGATGCTGAGCCTTCTGCCCAGGTAATTGTTGCTCACAACGGCGTGAGCGCCTATAAAATCTTGAGCGAACAAGCGATCTCGCTCATGTTTCTGGACATTGAGATGCCCGAAATGGACGGGATGGAGCTGCTCGATGCCATCGAACATCCCATTCCCACCATTTTAGTGACCCATCGCGAGGAGTTTGCCCTGGAATCGTATCAGTACGAAGTGGTAGACTATCTGGTGAAACCCGTGAAATACAGTCGTTTTCTTAAGGCGTATCAAAAGGCGAAGCGTAACTTTTTGCCCAAGCTTGAGAAAAGAGAGAATAGCGATATTTTCGTCAAAGAGGGATACAATTTAGTCCGCCTCAATCTGGAAGAAGTCCTCTACGTAGAGGCCATGTCCGACTACATTGCCTTCCACACCAGCCAGGGCAAAAAACACCTGGTGATGATGACCATGCGCGATGCGACGCAGAAGCTACCGGAGCATTTTTTGCGTGTCCATCGTTCCTACATCGTCAATTGCCGGAAAATCGACGTGATCGAAGACAACGGCATCACCATCAACAAGCAGCACATTCCCGTCAGCAATACCTATAAAGATACGCTGATGCAATACCTCAAAGTATTCTGAGGTCATCTGGAAGAAGACTTTATAGTTTAATACGAAAGGCTCTCGCGGCACGCTAAGGCCAGTTCGTTTTCTTTCACCGGCTTGAGAAGCAGGGTGGCGTTAGGAACCGCCTTGATTTTTTCGGTGGTCTTTGCATCGGAATTCCCGGTCAGGAAGATGATCGGCTTATCGGAGATGCGGCGGATCGCCTGCGCGGTTTCGATACCGTCCCAAAGGCCTTTCAGCTGAATGTCCATCAAAATGATGTCCGGTTGCAGGCGGGCCACTGCGTCGGGTGCTTCTTCGCCCGATTGCAGGGTGGCGACCAGATCCATCCCGATTTCCCCCAACATGGTTTCCGTCAGCATTCCCAGGATGAGGTCATCTTCCAGAAGCAGTATCTTTTTGCGCTGCAGTAGGTTCATGAGAAGCTGGGTAATGAAATGTAATCGAGACTAACGTGCCTTTCTGTTGTTCAACGGAAAGCGAACCGTTGAGTTGAGCAACCAGGGTATTGATCAGCCGGAAACCGAGGCGTCCGGGATGCTGGGCGGCGTCAAAACCCGTCCCGTCATCGTGTACGTGCAGGGAGATGGTACCGTTGTCGCCCAGGGCTTCGACCCGAATGTGCCCTTGTGTGCGCCCCTGAAAGGCGTGTTTGTAGGCGTTGCTTAAGAGTTCGTTCAGCAGCAGGCCACACGTCAGGGCCGTGTCCATGTCGAACCGAAGGTGCCCCATCCGGATGGTTTCTTCTACTTTGGTAGGCGGAGTGAGGTGCGAACGTTTCACCTGTTGCGTCAATTCTTCTACGTAATCCTGCAACGCGATGCTCGAAAAGCTTTCGTTTCGGTAAAGCTTCTCGTGCAGCAACGCCATCGACTGCACGCGGTTGCGGCTGGCTTCGAACATGCGCCGGACACTCTCGTCTTGGGTCGTGCGGCTTTGCAGAAAGAGCAGGCCCGAGATGACCGCCAGGTTGTTTTTTACCCGATGGTGAATCTCCGCCAGCAACGCCTCCTTTTCTTTGAGCGACTGTTCGATGACTTTTTCGTGCGTACGAAGCAACGTTACATCCCGGCTGATGGCCAACACCGTTTCGACGGCTCCGTGCGTATCGAATTCAGGCACCAGCTTGGTATAGTAGTGCGCCTGCTCGGCCGTCGCTGTCGGAACGGTAGAGTAAAAATCGTGAGGCTTCCCCGTCGTAAACACGTTTTCAACTTCCTCTGCCAGGCGAATGCGCTCTTGTTCGTCGGGAGAGGGCGTTTCGCGGATGTGTTTGTAAAGCACCTCGTTTTCGGTCATGGCAGCCACGTGCTTGAACGACTCGTTGATAAAAATGCGCCGCAGTTGCCGGTCGAACCGGCTGATGACGTCGGGCGTATTGTTCACCAGCGAGCGCCAGTGGCGTTCCGACGCATAGAGCCGGGCGTTCATTTCCTTCAGATGCGTGATGTCGACAAACGTAATTACGACGCCTTCTACCTGATGGTCCAGCGTCCGGTAAGGAAGAATGGTGCGCGAAAACCAGCGCTGGTCCGACGTGATGATGTCGTGTTGTTGGGGCTTGTGCGTACGTAAGACTTCTCGGGCATCTTCCAGTAGGGCAGGGTCTTCGAATTTCAGCGCAATGTCCGCCAGCGGACGGCCCACATCGGTCGGAATCAGGCTCAGCAGCTGCGACGTAGCGGGCGTAAACCGACGGATGGTCAGGTCCTGACTCAGGAAAATGGTCGCGATCCGGGTCGCATTCAGCAGGTTCGCCAAGTCGTTGTTGGTCTTTTCCAGTTCGTCCAGCTTGGTTTCCAGCTGATGGTTGATGGTGCCCAATTCTTCGTTGAGCGATTGCAGCTCTTCTTTCGAAGTTTCCAGTTCTTCGTTCGAAGATTGCAGCTCCTCGTTCATGGACATGACCTCTTCGTTCGAAGCTTTCAGCTCTTCGTTGGCGGTCTCCAGCTCTTCAATGGTCGATTGCAGGTCCTCGCGCGTGAGTTTCAGTTCCAGCTCCAGTTGCTGCAGCAGATTCGAATCGGTTTCGTCCGCTTCCGTTGTGACGAGGGAGAGTTCTTCGGTTGGTGGCAGAAAAGAAATCAGGTACCAGACTTCGCCTTGCTGATGAGTGGGAGTGATGCGCAGTCGAATGTGCTGGCGTTCGTCTGCCTCTTCCGTGGCAAGCACCGCCGCCGTGACGGGCTGTTGGGTGTTGATCGCCCGGTAGATGCTACTGCGCAGCTTTTGCTGGAAATGGGGGTGAACCAGTTGCAGAATGTGGCGCGTCGGCTCGCCCGCCGGAACCTGAACGAAGCGGCTGATATTGCCGTGAAAATAGACGGCCTCGAACTGCCGGTTGATCAGCACGGAGGCAGGGGCAAACTCGCGTACGAGGGCCTGTTGTGTAATGTCCCGAAAGCTGTGCAGGGGATGCGGCGTTGCTTCCCGGCTGTCGTCGTGTGCTGCAAAGCGGCGACCCATGATCGGGAACGCGACTTCCTGCCGACTGATGCCTTTTTTGCGGAAGATGCGCCACTTTTTCGAAACCGGCTCAAAAAGGTCCGTGTTCTTGCCGATGGTCTCGGAGTTGCCCAGAAAAAGAAAGCCTTCCGGGTTGAGCGAAAAATGAAACAAGGAGATGACCTTGTTTTGTACCAGCGGATCGAGGTAAATAAGCAGGTTCCGGCAACTGATCAGCTCCAGGCGCGAAAACGGCGGATGCGTCACCAGGTTTTGCATGGCGAACAGCACGCACTCCCGGATGCGTTTCGAGACTTGGTAATGTTCGCCCTGTTGTACGAAATATTTGCGCAGGAGCGGGGCCGGTATTGCCTGCACGGCGCGTGCCGAGTAGAGGCCGGCCCGGGCTGTTTCCAGCGCATTTTCGTCAATGTCGGTGGCAAAGAGCTGCACTTTGCACTTGTCGAGCTTGTCCTGGTCCAGTTGTTCGTTCAGCAGAATGGCGAGCGAATAAGCCTCTTCGCCGGTAGAACAGCCCGGAACCCATACCCGAATGGTACGGTCTTCGGCGGCTGCGCGGGCCAGGTACGGCACTACCTCGCGTTGCAGGGTATCGAACGCTTCCGACTCCCGAAAAAAGCTGGTTACGCCAATCATCAGATCATCCACCAGACGGTCGAGTTCAGTGGGCTCGCGTTGCGCCAGTTCCAGGTATTCTTGCAGCGTACTGAGGCCGTGCAAACTCATGCGCCGGTCGAGCCGCCGCAACAACGTACTCTTTTTGTACGAGCGAAAGTCGTGACTATGGCGCAGGCGGATTTCTTCCAGAATGCCGTTGAGCGCGGGGGTAGCTTCCGGTTCCAGCGCACCCGCGGCCGCCGCCGGTCGTCGACGTAAGAACGTAAGCAGCGCCTCGGGCATGTCGGTGACTTTCAAGACCAGATCGGCCGCGCCGGCGTCCATCACACTCTGGGGCATCCCCGGATGGAGGGCGGTGGTGGGGTCTTGCACCAGCACCAGACCCCCGGCTTCCTGAATCGCTTTGGCCCCTTGCGTCCCGTCGGTGCCCGTTCCCGAAAGGACCAGCGCAACGGCACGGTTCTGTTTGGTGCGGGCGAGCGACTGAAAGAAAAAATCGATGGGATACCGGTGGTAGCGCTGCGCCGGTGGGTCGGTCAGCCGCAGGCGGTTGCGCTCGATGTACAGGTTGTGGTTAGGAGGAATGACGTAGACCTCGTTGGGGCGGATGCGCATGCCGTCCTGTACCTGGCTGACCGACATAGATGTGGCCTGTGCCAGCAACTTGGCCATCAGGCTTTCGTGCGTAGGGTCCAGGTGTTGCACCACCACAAACGCGAAGCCGGTCGTGGCGGGCATGGCCGCGAGTAACTGCCGCAACGTTTCCAAACCACCGGCCGACGCCCCAAGTCCAACAACGACAAACGTCTCATTTGAGGGAGGGAGCGGACTGGCTGAAGGAGGTGTTTCAGAAGAAGCAGGCATAAGCAAGTCTGAAAATAGCTGAGAATCCAAATCGCAAAACCGCCGGCCGCCTACAAGCGCTGCCGGAGTAGTGTGATAAACGAACGTGGGCAGAAGGGGGTTAGCCCAAAAAGCGCCTCGTGTGCCCCTAGTGCAGGGTCACCAGCGTTACGCCCGAGCCGCCCCGGTCTGCGTGTTCGTCCTGCATGGACGCTACTTGTGGGTACGTACGCAGGTGGTTGCGGATCAGCTCCCGCAAAATGCCGTCGCCTTTGCCGTGCACGATGCGCAGTTCGGTAGCGCCCACCAGCAGGGCATCGTCCAATCGCTCCACCACTTCGTTCAGTGCTTCTTCGCTGCGTTTGCCGCGCACGTCCAGGTTAAACGAAAAGTTCTGCATCTTTTCGTTCATGTCGATGCCCCGTGAGCGGGGTTTTTCCGGTTCGGGGATCTGGTCGCGGAAGGCCCGGCGACTGATCTTCTGAAGGCGGTTCAGCTTCACGTTCGATTTCAGGGAACCGATGAGCACCTCCGCTTCCTTGTTACGGATCGAAACCACTTCGGCCACCGCACCGCTGTCTTTGATGCGCACGTAGCTCCCCACTTCGATAGGCCCTTTTTCCGGTTGTACCGTTTCGGCCGGGGCCGGGGTCACTTCTTCGGGTTTCATCTCCTCGCGAAACTCGTCCAGTTCCTGCCGTACCTGTCGGGTTGCTTCTTTCTCCGCCTGATTTTCGCGGATGGACCGGATGGTACGTTCGATCCGCTGGTTCGCTTCCTCCACCAGGCGACGCGCTTCGGCCTTGGCCTGGTTCATCGTCGTTTTCCGCTGGCGGTCCAGCATATCGCGCAGGTCGGAGTAATCTTTCAGCGATTTGCTCGCCTGCCGTTCGCGCGTCAGCAAGTCGGTGTTGCGTTTCTGGTATACCTCTTTCTCGATTTCCAGCTCGCGCAGCATCTTGTCGTAATTGATGCGGTCGGACCCCACTTTAGTTTCGGCATTCTCCAGCACCCGTTTCGGCAGTCCGATTTTGGCGGCCACTTCCAGGGCGAACGAGCTACCCGGCTTGCCGATCGAAAGCTGGTAGAGCGGCTCCAGGTTTTCGACGTCGAAGCGCATGGCCCCGTTGACTACGCCCGGATGGCGCTCGGCAAACCCCTTCAGGTTGGCGTAGTGCGTGGTGATGACACCCAGGCTGCGCATGTTGGTGAACTCTTCGAGCATGGCTTCGGCGATGGCTCCGCCGAGTTGCGGTTCGGTACCGGCCCCAAACTCATCGACCAGAATCAGCGACTTTTTATCAGCGAAGTTCAGGAAGTTCCGCATGTTCTGCAGGTGCGAACTGTACGTACTCAGGTCGTTTTCCAGCGACTGCTCGTCGCCGATGTCGATGAACAGGCTCTGGAAAATGCCCACCTTCGACGACTCTTTCATCGGGACCAGCAAGCCGCACTGCAGCATGTACTGCACCAACCCGACTGTTTTCAGGCACACCGATTTTCCCCCGGCGTTGGGCCCTGAAATGATCAGGAGGCGCTGCTGAGGGTCGAGGTGGAGTGACAGCGGCACCACCGTACGGCCCTGTTCGCGGAACGAGAGGAACAGCAACGGGTGCCGGGCCTCTTGCCAGTCGATCAGGCAGGAGGATTCCAGCGGCGGTCGGATCGCCTCCAGGCGAAGGGCCAGCCGGGCCTTGGCGCGGATAAAGTCGATCAGCCCCAGGTACGTCACCGCCTCGCGCAGCGACGGTACAAACGGTCGCACGAAATCGGTCAACTGTTTCAGAATGAAGTAGATCTCGCGTCGCTCTTCCAGCTCCAGTTCACGGATGCGGTTGTTGGCTTCGAACACCTCGGCCGGCTCGATGAAAACGGTCTGCCCCGTGGCTGACTCGTCGTGAATAAAGCCCTTCAGCCGCCGTTTGTGTTCGGCCAGTACCGGAATGACCAGCCGCCCGTTGCGGATGGTCAGCTCCATGTCGGCCGGCGTGTAGCCCTGTTCTTTAGCGCCTTTCATCACGCGGTCGAGTCGCTTGCGCAGGTTGGACCGCTCGGAAATCAGGTTCCGGCGGATGCTCTGCAACTCGCTCGACGCCGTATCGCGCACCTGTCCCCGGTCGTCGATTGCGAAGTCGATGCGTTCAGGCAACTGCTTGTCGATCTGGACATCAGCGCCCAGTTCGGTCAGGGTTGGGTAAACACCGGCCTCGGCTTGCTTAAAGAAACGCTTGCAGTCGACTACGGTCCGAACCGACGACTTCAGGTGGAAGAACTGCTCTTCGTCGAGCACCGAGTTTTCAATTTCTGCGTGGCGTAACAGGGGCGAAACGTCCACAAAATGCCCCACCGGAAACTCTTCGCCTCGTTCCAGAATCTGCCGAAATTCGTCGGTCTGGTTCAGCAGTTTCTCCAGGGTGGGAAGATGATCGGTAAACCGCATGCGGTCCACATACGCCAGCCCGAGTGGCCCGGCACACGCTTCGCGCAACATGGTGCGGATCTGATCAAAACCGATCTTCTGTTCAAAATTCTTAGGGTATATCATGCAGTCGGCAGGTTGCTCCGATAGTTTTGGTCAATAGTGGAGCAAAGGTACGATACCCATCGCTCTTCCGGCATCGGCAGCAACGCGAGAAAGTGTTTATCCGGAAAACCGAAAGCATAATCGGGGAGGCCGGGGCAAAAGTTCCCGAACCAGGGCCGGCGGCACGCCCCCGCGACCCTATCGCGTTTCCGGTTCCTGAAAGCGGTTGACCATGCCGCCACTTTTGTAGAGTTCTTTGACGGCTGCGCGGGTGGCGTCGTCCAGAATGCCCGTTAGGCGGTAAATCTCGTCGGCAAACTCCACCATGCCCGCCCCGTTGGCGGTGATCAGGTGCGCCGTGCCCACCGCGGGGGCGACGCGGTAGAAGGCTTCGCCCTGGTAGTCGAGGCAGTGTTGTTTCAGGTACGCTGGTCCGCCGTTGCTGGTGTGGGGGGTGTCGTTGAGCAGCCCCGCGTTGCCCATCAGAATGGTAGCGCCGCAAATGGCCGCGATGGGAATCCGGCGGGCGGCAGCCTCCTGCACGAACGGAATCAGGTCCTGACCTTCGCCCTGTTCCCACAACTGGCTGCCCGGAAACAGCAGCAGATCGACGGCAGACAGGTCCAGTTCGGCCAGAGCCAGATCGGGCTTTACTTCCAGCCCACCCATCGAGATGACCGACGCGCCGTTGCGCGAAAACGACACGATGCGAAAATTACCGTGATTGCGCAGGCCGTTCAGGGCATGAGCGGGTTCCCAATCGGCATATTCGTCCAGAAGGTAAAGGGCACAGGTGCGTGGTAACATAGTCGGTGGATGTGGAGTGAAGTAACTAATCTACGTAAAAAGGCAGCACGAACGAAGGCGCTAGCGCGGCACAACGGCCACGGCATCCATTTCCATCAACACATCGGGATGCGCCAGCCCCGCCACAAATAGGACGGTGACCGTCGGCGGTTCGGGGCGCTGTCCCCATTCGGATTGAAATGCCTCGAAGGCGTGGTAGAGGGGCTGTCCCTGCACGATGTACACGTTGCATTTCACCAAGTGGTCGAGCGTGGCCCCGGCGGCCGTCAGGGCCGTCTGCACGTTCCGCAGGATCAGGCGCGCCTGGGTCTTCAAATCGCCTTTGCCCCGTGTGGGGTGGTCGGGCATTCCGGCGTTTTGCCCGCCGACAAAAATCGTTCTGGCGGGGCTTTCAACTACCATGACGTTCGTAAACGCGGGGGGGCGGTACAGCGCTTCGGGGGTGAGGGAGTGGCGATCCATAGCAAAACGTTGGGGAAAGGGAGATGTGAGCGACGCGGCATCGGCAGGACCTACACCGCCCATCGCAGAAGTTGCAGCCAAGCTACCACCCGGGCGTGACAGCCCTATGTCAGGAGGCCATCAGCCTTTTCCGAAAAAAAGAAAAAGCCGGCCCTTCGCACCTGAAAAGCCAGCTTTTATACCAAGGACGAGGGGCGTTAGGCTACTTCGTTCATCCAGGCCTCGGCCTCCTCCAGGCTTTTGAAAATCTGCAACGTATAGTGGTCGTTCTTTTTGATCAGGTCCTGCAAGGCAAACTGACTGAACACGTCGGGTGGGTAGATGTAGGCTACGTAGCGCAACCCCGCCTCAATGGCCTGTGGCATCCAGTGCTGGGCAATCCAGGCATTGGAGCCGGTCCAGGTGCCTTTGATGCCGCGCATGTCCGAAATGATCTTGCGGGACTTCTTCAGTTTGAGTAGTTCAAGCGATTTGTTGAGGCTGAGCTTGATTTTCTCGTCACTGGGGTAGCCGTGGCGACTGGTGACGATGCACTGGTGCGCCTCGTCGTACTGAATGGTAACGAAATCGTCGGCGTAAAACCGTGTGAGCGTAGAAACTGCGGACATACATGCACGAGTAGAAAGTGAAACATGCGATTAACAGAATGAAGTTACGACCCATCGGCCTACGATCGACCGTCGTTCGTGCTCAAGGGATGGCGGGGTTGTAAGGTTCGAAACGTGGAAAGGTTTGACCTCCTGCTGCTTGCCGACGAACGGCGGAGAATCTTGCGGCTAAGCTCGCTTAACGGAAGCCGAGCCGTGGCTAAAAAAGCAAGGGGATGGGGGAGCTGAGAAAAAGGCAAAAAAAAGCCGTAGAAAGCGCGGGTCCTTCTACGGCGTGTAAGGTTCAAGTGGCTTTCTTTACCAGCCTTCGGAGCGGCAGATGCCCAGTTCCAGGCCGCGCAGTTCGGACAGGCCGCGCATCCGCCCGATGCACGAGTAGCCGGGGTTAGTCACTTTGTTCAGGTCGTCCATCATCTGGTGGCCGTGGTCGGGCCGGAACGGAATGGCGGTTTCCACCTCTTGCTGGATCTTCAGGATTTCGTACATCACGGCGTACATGTCGACGTTGCCGCCCAGGTGATCGTCTTCGTAGAAGTTGCCGTGCTCGTCGCGCCGGACGTTCCGCAGGTGGACGAAGTGCATCCGCGAGCCGATGCTGCGGGCAATGGCGGGCAGGTCGTTGTGCGCGCCCGCGCCCAGCGAACCGGTGCAAAAACAGATGCCGTTGCTGGCGTTGGGCACCGATTGCAGAATAAAGTCGAAATCTTCGGCGCGGCTCACGATGCGCGGCAGCCCCAGAATGTCGAACGGCGGATCGTCCGGGTGAATGGCCAGCTTGATGCCCACTTCGTCGGCCACGGGCGAAATCTCCTGCAGGAAGTATTTCAGGTTCTCGCGCAGCGCAGCGCGGTCAATGTCCTTGTACCACGACAGTTTCTCGCGCATCTGTTCCACCGTCTGGCGCTTCTCGCCGGGAATCCCCGCCATCACTACGCCGACCAGCGCGTCGAGTTGTTCCTGGTTGTACTGCTGGTGTCGCTTCTCGGCTTCCTGCCGCACCGCCTCGGGATACGACGCGGCCGCGCCCTCGCGTTGCAGGATGTAGATGTCGAACACCGCCAGGTCGAACCAGTTGAAGTACAGCGCCTTGGAACCGTCGGCCATCGTCAGATCCAGTTGCGTCCGCGTCCAGTCGTTCACCGGCATAAAGTTGTACGTCACGATCGGAATACCGCATTGGGCCAGGTTGCGCAGCGTCTGCTTGTAGAGGTCGATGTAGCGTTGGTAGTCGCCGGTGCGCGTCTTGATCGACTCGTGGACCGTCACGCTTTCCACCACGTCCCAGGTCAGGCCCGCCGCCTCGACTTCGGCTTTCCGTTTCAGAATTTCGTCGACCGGCCACACGTCGCCGTGCGGAATGTGATGAAGCGCCGTCACGACGCCCTGCGCCCCCGCCTGCCGGACGTCTTGCAGACTGACGGGATCGTTCGGGCCATACCAGCGCCAGGTTTGTTTTAATCGCATATCAATGGAGTGATGAGTTTTGAGTTCAAAGTTTAGAGTAGGCTAAGCAATCATAGCGTTGCATTTAGAGGTTGAGCGTTTTGTTTTGATCCAGTTAAGGTGCGTTGGCCTGAAGAAACAGCGAGGTGTGCGCGGGGTTGTGGGTAGAAGCATTGTTTCTTCCGCCAGGCGGCCCTGTTGATTTTTCTTTGTTACTTTCTTTGCATCAAGGCAAAGAAAGTAAAAGCGCATGGCTAGGGGTTAATTACTTTCAAGGGTAGAAAGAATTTTGACTTAAGTTGATAACAAATATCAAACTTTATCTGACTACTAAAAGTCTAAGCTAAATTCGAAGCATGACTTTGTAACTTTAATGAGACGCACCCTGCTGCGCTTTGATGTATTTCGCTACCTCCACCATCGGCGCAACCCAAAGGTCGTTCTCCCGCTTCTTGAGGTACACCAGGAGCTTCCGATGCTCCTCCCGCGACACATTGAGGGAGTGTTCGCCGCCCACGCCGTGGAAGAGAAACACCACCAGCGAGCCCACCTTTTCCGCCGCTTCGATCTGCGCGATCATCTGCGCGGCCGTCGTCTGGTGCTGCGAAAAAGCGGTGACGTCGGTCAGGTCAATGGCGTTGAGTGACGGATAGCCGGAGGTCACGCCACGGGCAGCCACAAAATCATCCTTCAGGGAATCGTAGAAGCGCGTCTCGCCGATGGTCAGGTCGCCGCAGGGGTAAGCAAACGTCCGTTCTTCCTTCCCGTCGAGCGCCTTGAGCAACGTGTTGGCGATCCTGATTTCGTTGACCGCCCGCGCCACCGAATAGCGGGAGAGGTCCGTTTCCGGCGTCACGAAGCCGCGTCCGGGTAGTGTCCCGTCGCACGGATGGTTCAAGGAATGATTGCCCAGTTCGTGTCCCTCGTTGGCGGCCGCGCGCCAGTCGTCCATCCGGTCGGCGACCACCGGCGAGGCGGCAATGAGGTAAAATGTCCCTTTGAACCGAAACGAATCGAGCGCCGGAATCACCTGATCCAGGTGAATGTTCAGTGCATCGTCGTACGTCAGCACCACTGCACATTTTTTTCCGTTCCAGGGCCGGGACGTGGATTGTGCGTAACCTAAGCTAGAACCTAATAAGGTTATGTATAGGAGTATGATTTTTGGGAGGTTCATAGAGTAAAAGAATTTTTGTGCCTTCAGGCATCGTAGTTAAAAAAGCACGTATAGGAATGTACTTCCATTTGTCGCTTCATCCGATCAACATGAGTCTTCTTTTTGAAGTCAACCCCCCGTTGTCGGCAATCTGAAGAATCGATCAGGTTTTTGAAATGATGAAACAGGCAATTCCTCCATCATCCAATAGGCCTAGTTCGAGTCCATTGTTTCAGATCCAAAGGCATTTGTCACATTAAGATATCTTAATCGCGGTAATACTTGAGAGGTATATCACCATCAAAAACCTCTTCCCATCTTATTACAACTGTATCACCGGGGTTGTAATGATTTTTTATTAAAGAGTCTGTAAGTGGATCTTCTTCTTTCAAAATTATTTTTTCATCAAAGCCGAATAGATTTTTGACAGGTAATTCATACTCTCCTAAAGCGAGGCGTTCGAGATCTCCAACTATTATAAATTCGTTTATGCCTTTGTTTTGTGATTCATAAGTTATCTGTCTAAATGACTTAACGGCGTCAAAATAAGTCGAGTCAAAATCAACCTCAATGGTGTCATAGTCTATTTCTTCCAACTTTAAGTTCTCATAAGTATGAGGTATTGTATCTTTTCTAGACAGTGAAAGAGCCCTTTGATTTGAAAAAATTACTTTTCTTTCCTCTACAAAACTTTTCTTTATTTCATATAACTGGTCCTTTTCATAAGTGTAATAGTCGCTGACGGAATCATTTTTGAAAATAAACTCGTCATACCTTGTAAAATACTCAGGAGAAGAAATATCTCTCACTAGCTTTTTTAAGGATGAGGTATTGTAATAGTACAATACCTCTCCACCTAAGTCGCCTTTTACATAACTTTTTTTTACAAGGCTGTCCTTTGATACTATTAAATCTTCGTTCGTTGGTTTCGGGTTTTCTGGTTTACTTAAAACATCATTCACCTGTACTTGCGATGCCTCTCCATTTTCCTTCGGCTGACAGACGCTCAACATGAAAAGTATCAATATCAATACTGAATTCTTTACTGTCATCTTTAGCTACAAAGTGTAAACAGAGTTTAGCTGCCTTACAACAGTTACTTCATCCACTGCTACACGCCCGAAAAGACGCTGAAGCCGCCGTCGACGCTGACGATTTCGCCGCTGACGAAGGCGGACGCATCGCTGAGGAGCCAGACGAGCGCGCCGATCAGTTCGTCCGGTTTGCCGAACCGTTGGTAGGGCGTGTTGCGGATCACCGCCGCGCCGCGTGTCGTGTAGGAGCCGTCCTGGTTGGTGAGGAGGTCGCGGTTCTGGTGGGTGATGAAAAAGCCGGGTGCAATGGCGTTCATGCGAACTTTGTCGCCGTAGCGTTGCGCCAGTTCCACCGACATCCAGCGTGTGAAATTGTCGACCGAGCCTTTCGCCATCGAGTAGCCCAGCACCCGCGTAATGGCCGACTGCGCCGCCATCGACGAGATGTTGACGATGCTGCCGCCCCGTTCGCTCTCGGCGATCCATTTCCCGAAAATCAGCGTGGGTTGCAGCGTGCCGAACAGGTTGAGTTCAAACGCCTGCCGGAGGGCGGGCAGGTCCATGTCGAACAAGTTCTGGTCGGGTTGGATGACCGCCCCAGCCAAGTTGCCGCCCGCGCCGTTCACCAGTCCGTCGATGCGGCCGTAGGTCTGGAGCGTCAGGTCGCGCGCTGCGATCAGGTCGGCCTCGTTCAGCACGTCGGCTTTGGCAAAAATGGCCTGGCCACCCGCCGCGCGGAGTTCTTCCGCCCGCGCTTCGCCTTCTTCCTGGTTCCTTCCGAGAATCACCACGCTGCCGCCCGCTTCATGGATGCCTCGGATGAAGGCCTCGCCTAATACACCGGTTCCTCCGGTTACGATGATTACTTTTTCCTGGAGACTGAACAGATTGGTGTAGGGCATACAAAAAGGATTAGGTCGAATGAAACAAGCATGTGATTGATGCGGCTAAGTTAGAGAGTATTCCGTGCATTTGGACATACTCACTTCGAGGCGCGGGGGCGGACACGGCAAATCGGGGGAAGCGGTGGCGCTTTTCCGGGGGAATCTCGTCGAAGGCGGGGAGGAGAGAAGGCGTTGCAGTGGAGGGACCGGCCCGAACGGTCGGCCGTTGCCACCGCGCTGGGCTACTAGCGTGAAACGCCCGGCAGGCGGCCTCTCTGCGGGGAGGGATGCAGCGAAGTCGTTGAACTACCGATCCAGCGGAACCTCTTCTTCACGGAAGGTGTGGCGGGAGTCGGGGAGGTGGGGTGTCTCGTGCAGGGCCACGTGGTCGGCCGATTTTTTTCGCAGGCGCATGTTGAGCAGCTCTACGCCCAGCGCAAAGGCCATCGCCACGTAGACGTAACTCTTCTCTACTTCTACGGCGAAGGCTTCCAGCGTCAGCAGAAAGCCGATCATGATCAGGAACGAAAGCGCCAGCATCTTCACGGTGGGGTGGCGGTCGACAAACGCGCTGACTGCGCCCGCGCACCCGATCATGATGCCGATCGACAGGACAATGGCCGCGATCATGATTTCGACGTGCTGCGCCAGTCCGACCGCCGTCAGAATGGAGTCGAATGAAAAGACGAGGTCGATCAGCATGATTTGCACGATGGCCATGCCCAGGCTTCGCACCTTGCGCGTGACGTCATAGCTTTCGTCAGCGCCTTCCAGCTTGCCGTGGATTTCGGAGACGCTCTTGGCGATCAGAAACAGGCCACCCGCCAGCAGAATCAGGTCGCGCCCGCTGAAGCCGTGCCCGAACAGGGTGAATAAGTCGGTCCGCAGCCGCGTAAGCCACGCAATGCTGAGCAGCAGGGCGATGCGGCTGAACATGGCACCGAGCAGACCCAGCGTCCGGGCGCGTTTCTGTTGCGACCGCTGTAGTTTTCCGGCCAGAATCGAGATGAAGATGATGTTGTCGATGCCCAGCACGATCTCCAGCAGCGTCAGGGTCAGCAGGCTAAGCAGGGCGTCTGTGGTGAAGAGGTGGCTCATGGCACAAAGGGGAGAAGGTGAAAAAGAGCGTGTCGCTGCGCCGTGAGGCAGTTCAAGGGTTGAAGGGGAGTGGGCGCGGCTGCGGGGGCACGGTCGGCACACAAAGTTGGATCAGCGCCAGCCCGATCAGGTAAGCCAGCGAGGCCGCCCCGAACAGCCAGAAGTAACTGCCCGTCGTTTCCAGAATCCACCCGGCTGCCGTCGCCACGCCCATGCCCCCGATGGCCCCCGCCATGCCGCCCATCCCCACAACCGAGCCGACCGCCGGGCGCGGGAACAAATCGGTCGTGAGCGTGAACAGGTTCGCCGACCAGGCCTGATGGGCCGCCGTCGCCAAGGAGATCAGGGCCACGGCCGTCCAGAGATCGTCGGTGCGCGCCACCAGCCCGATGGGCAACACCGCCAGGGCACACAGCAGCAGCGTCAGCTTGCGGGCGGCGTTGACCGACCAGCCCCGGTGCAGCAGAAACGACGAAAACCAGCCGCCCGCGATGCTGCCCAGGTCAGAGACCACATAGATCACCACCAGCGGCCAGCCGATCTGGTCGAGCGTGAGGCCGTGGGTTTCGAACAGAAATTTGGGAAGCCAGTAGAGGTAAAACCACCAGACCGGATCGGTCAGGAACTTCGCCAGCGCAAAGGCCCAGGCCCGGCGTTCGCCCGCCAGCTGCCGCCACGAAACGCGCACGGCCGGGTCGGGCGGGTCCTGACGGATGTAAGCCAGCTCGGGGGAGGTCAGGCGCGGGTGATCGGCCGGCGGACGGTAGCTCTGCCACCAGAAGCCCAGCCACAGCAGACCCAGCGCACCTGTCAGCAGAAACGCCCACGGCCAGCCCCACGTCAGGGCGATGTAGGGCACGGTGAGCGGCGCGACGATGGCCCCCACGTTGGCCCCGGCGTTGAAAATCCCCACCGCCAGCGCGCGCTCCCGCTTCGGAAACCACTCGGCCACCGTCTTCAGCGCGGCCGGAAAATTGCCCGCTTCGCCCAGTCCCAACGCAAACCGCGCGAAGCTGAAGCCCAGCGCGTTACGGGCCAGCGCGTGCGCCATCGCCGCCAGGCTCCAGATGCCCACCGCCACCGCGTAGCCCAGGCGCGTGCCCAGCCGGTCCATCAGGGTGCCCATCCCCAGAAAGCCCAGCGCGTAGGCCGCCTGAAAGGCTGTCACGATGCGTCCGTAGTCCAGTTCCGACCAGCCTAGCGCTTCCTGCAACTGCGGGGCCAGCAGCCCGAGCACCTGCCGGTCGAGGTAGTTGATGGTCGTGGCGAAGAACAGCAGTGCACAGATGCGCCAGCGGTAGCGTCCGACCGGAATGCGTACGTCCGTAGAGGTCAGGAGGGGTTGCATCGTCGCTTACGAAACCGTGGTGAGGGGCGGGGGCGGCGCCGTGGACTTTTGCAGAACACTGCGGTGTCGGCCGTAGAAGAAGTACACCACCAACCCGAGCAGCAGCCAGGCGGCCAGCCGGGCCCAGTTTTCCCACGCCAGGCTCAGCATCATGCCCAGGTTGAAAACGATGCCCAGCGTAGCGACCACCGGCAGCGCGCGCACCCGGAACGGCCGGTGGAGGTGAGGTTCCTTCAGGCGCATCCGCCAGACTGCCACGCACACCATCACGAACGCCAGCAACGTGCCGATGTTGACCAGCTTGGCGATCAACTCGATCGGCGTGAGTGCCGCCACGATGGCCGTCAGCAGACCCGTCAGGAGCGTGCCCCGGTAGGGTGTGATGAACCGGGGATGCAGCACGCCGAAAATGCGTTGGGGCATCAACCCGTCTTTTGCCATTGCGTACAGCACCCGCGACTGCGCCAGCAGCGTCACCAGCAGGACGGACGTCAGGCCCGCCACGGCCGCAATCGAAATGATCCAGACCGCCCAGGCCAGTCCCCGCCGGGCAAAGGCGTCGGCGATGGGAGCCGTAATGTCCAGTTCGGTGTAAGGCACCATGCCGGTCAGCACCAGCGACACGCCGATGTAGAGCACCGTGCAGATGCAGAGCGACGCCAGAATGCCGAAGGGGACGTCCTGTCGGGGACGGCGCGCTTCGCCGGCCTGCGTGGAAACGGCATCGAACCCGATGTAGGCAAAAAATACGTAGGCCGCTCCCGCCACAATGCCGCCCCAGCCGAAGGCCTCTTCGCCGTGGTCGTTGGAATGGGGCGTCGGAATGAAGGGCGACCAGTTGGCCGGGTCGACAAACTTGGCACCCGCGATGATCACAAACAGCACCACCGCCAGCTTCACCACCACCATCACCAGGTTGGTGCCGGCCGCCTCGCGGATGCCGCGCACCAGGACCGCCGTAATCACCCCGATGATCAGAAACGCCGGTAGATTGAACGCCAGCCGAAGACCCGCTACCGAAGGCAGGGTCAGGTCCGAATAACGTTGTGCCAGTTGGTCCAGCGTGCCCTGGCCTGTGGCCTGCGTCAGCAGCGCCTGCGCCGTGTGCGGGTCGTGCATGAGCCAGAGGGGCAAGTGGACGTGGAACAGGGCCAGCAGTTTGGCGAGGTACCCCGACCACCCCACCGCCACCGTAGAAGCGCCCATGGCGTATTCCAGCAGCAGGTCCCACCCGATGATCCAGGCAAATAACTCGCCGACCGTGGCGTAGGCGTACGCATAGGCCGAGCCCTCGACGGGCAGCAGCGAAGCCATCTCGGCATAACAGAGCCCGGCGGCTGCACACCCCAGCCCCGCGACGACGAACGACAGGGCCAGGGCAGGCCCGGCGTATTCGCGCGCCGCGAGGCCGGTCATCACGAAGATGCCCGCCCCGATAATATGACCAATGCCGAGCGACGTCAGCGACCATTTGCCCAGGATACGGCGCAGGCCTCCGCGTTGCTGATCGGCTTCAAAGTGGGCCACGGGTTTACGGGCCATCCAGCGTTCAGATGTGTGCATCATCGAGCAAGCAAGTAGACGATCAAAAGGGTTTAAAGTGCCATGAAAGTCAAATCAGGGGCGTTTCTTGCCGAAGCTTTGCTGAGAACAGCCCAGGAAGAAAAGCGACAACGCCAGCGAAAACACGCCTGCGTTCAGCTGCTGCCAGCGATCCATGCCCAGCGACGGGCTGTTGACCACCAGCAGCAGAATGGTCAGCACCAGCAGCACCAGGGCCATCAGCAGATACCGCAGGCGTTGCGTGTGGCGGCGGAAAGAAGTCGGAGTCATCGTATATAGGGCAGACGCCCCCGGTTAGTGTGATTCTTCGTCCGTAGTGGGCGTATGCTGGTACCGGATAAAAAATACCAGGGCCATAAACATGAAGACCACACCGACGATGATGCGCTGCCCGTGGTCCATGCCCAGCAGCGGAATGCTGGCTACAAACAGAAAGAGGGTCAGCATCAGCGATAGCACGATCAGCATCAGGTACAACAGGCGACGCGGATTGCGCCGGGAAGGAACAGAGTTCATACGAAGGTTAGGAAATGGGTTTAACAAAAGAAGGTTTGGCAAGGCGGAGCCAGACCGGAAGGGTGGTGACCACGATCAGGCCGATCACGATCCACTCCAGGTACTGCCCCACGGCGGGAAAGGCCCGCCCCAGAAAATAACCGACCGACACCAGCGAGCCCGTCCAGAGGAGCGCGCCGGCCACGTTGAGCAGGAAAAACTGCCCCAGGGGCAAGCGAACCATGCCCGCCAGCACCGGCACCCCCGTCCGGATCACCGGCAGGAAACGCCCCGCAACCAGCGCCCAGTGGCGACGCTTTTCGTAAAACTGAAGCGTAGCGTCCAGGTGCTTGGGGCGGAACCAGCGGCTCGCTGACCGCTTCCGTAACGACGGCCCCGCCTTATAGCCTACCCAGTAGCCGCAGGCGTAACCGGCAATCGCCGCGGCATTCAGGCAGAGTAGGAGTTCAGGCAGGGTGGTCGTTAGGAACGGAGAACCGCACAGCAGGCCCGCCGTAAACAGCAGCGAATCGCCCGGCAGGAAAAAGCCGGCCAGTAGGCCCGTTTCGGCAAACACAATCAGCATCAGCAGCGTGAGGCCCCCGAATTCGATCAGGGCCGCCGGTGCAAGCACCTCGCGTAACAAAGTCAACAGATCCTGAAACAGCATGGGACAAGGGCGTGAACAGAACCCCCGCAATGGTGCATCGCGGGGGCACTCAGGTGGTGTAGAGGTTAGAAAAAGGGCCGGGGGCGGCAGCGCCGCTTACGCCCCGAACTACGCGGGCAGGCGAAGGCTAATCCTCCGTGCTCACCCACGTAAAAGGGACCTTACGGCCTCATTGCCAGCGGTGGCGCATCATCCAGGCGACCCGCCAGGCGGCAAATCCCAGAATCAGCAAACCAATGGTATCGCGCTCGAGCATCGGCATTCGGAAGAAAGGCTGCGCTGCCAGAACCAGCAGGCCGATCGAAAGGTAAATGGCGATGATCCAGCCGAATAAAAGACGAGCGGGTAAAGTGTTATGAGGCGTCATTTTCGATGACTCCTTGACAGAAGAATGCCACGTTTTCATGGTGCAACGAAAAAAAAAGGGAAACTACGTTGCGCAGCAGAGGCGAACCTCTACTCAGCAGGAAACGGCGATCCAGGCTCCTGACACAGGGGCAATCCCGGGCGCAAACAAGGGAAAAGGATAGACCGCTCCCGTCAGGCTACGGGGCGTTCGTGAAGGTAAGTTCCAGCAGCGGTGTGGCGACGGGGCGCAGCAGCAACGCGCGGCAAAAAGGAATTTCGGCCTGTACGGGACGGAAGGCCAGGCAGTAGAATGAAAAGAGACGGAAGAAGGCTTTGCGAACCTCCACTTCGGGGGCTTGCTCTTGCGAGACCACCGGCACATCGGGCAGCGTGCCGACCACGGCCGCACGCGAGGCAATCTGGACTTGAGCCTCGTCTTGGTACGCGACGTCGGAAGTGGGGGAAGGGGTAGTGGCGAAGGAGAGGCGGTAGGTACACAGCGAGGCCAGGATCAACAACAATCCCATCACTCCCCAAACCCAACCGGTGCGTACAGTAGAACGCATACTCTCCTGATTTTCTGAAGCAATGTACGTAAAAAAATCCGTGTGATTCAAGCGTATGGCGAAATATTTTTTGCGCAAAAAAATGTGGTCGGCCGTGCAAAGAAAGTCGCGTTTTTGTGCAGAACTTTCGGCTCATGTGGACATACGTGCTTTTTGTTTTGGGCTTCGTACTGCTGATCGGCGGAGCCAATGCCCTGGTAGAAGGGGCGTCGGCCGTCGCGCGCCGCCTGATGCTTTCCGAGCTGGTCATCGGCCTCACCATCGTGGCGTTCGGTACCTCGCTGCCCGAGTTGGTGGTAAGCGTCGTGGCGGCTTCGCGTGGCGATACGGGCCTGGCCATCGGTAATGTGCTGGGGAGCAACATTTTCAACACCCTGATCATTCTGGGCATTGCGGCGCTGTTGCAACCGCTGCACCTGTTGCGCAGCACGCGCCTGATCGAGATTCCGTTTAGCCTGCTGGCCGTGGCGGCCGTGGCGGCACTCTCGAACGATAAGTTGCTGGGAGGCGCGGCCCACGATGGCCTGACGCGGGGCGACGGGCTGGTGCTGCTGCTCTTTTTCCTGATTTTCATGGCCTACACTGCCAACCAGTCCGCTCAGGAAGCGCCGGCCGAAACCGAACTGGCGATGCCCAACCTCTGGCTGGCCGGCCTGCGCATCGGGCTGGGGCTGGTCGGGCTGGTGCTGGGCGGGCGCTGGATCGTCGACGGCGCGGTGGAGCTGGCGACCCTCATGGGCATCAGCGAAACCGTAATCGGCCTGACCGTGGTGGCGGCTGGCACGTCGCTGCCCGAACTGGCTACCTCGGCCGTGGCGGCGCGGCGCGGCTACGCCGATCTGGCCGTCGGCAACGTGGTCGGGTCCAACCTCTTCAACATCTTCTTTATCCTGGGCGTGGGCGCTTCGCTCCATCCGCTTCCTTTCCAGTCGGGCAGTAACGTCGACCTGGGCGTGATTTTCCTGTCGGGCCTGCTGCTGTTGGGCATGGGGGCCTGGGGACGCATCAGCCGCGGGGCGGGTCTTGTTCTGCTGCTGCTCTACGGCGGTTACCTGGCTTACCTCCTGCTCCATCTGGTGTAACGCCCTCCGGCACGCTACTTTTTGGAAGTCACCAACTTTTCGTCGGCAAAAGGCGTAAAGCAAGGCATATTGTTTCTTTTTCAGCTTCCGGAACCCGTTACCACAGGTCGGCAGAGACGCTACTGACCCCAGAAGACCCGGTCTTCACGCTCCACCGGAGAGGGACATCCTCCCCGCAAAGAAGCTGGTGAAATGCCAGATCCAATCACCTAACCTTACTTTTTGCTGATCCATGAGTCAAAAATTAGAAGACGAAGCCGTCGAACACCATCACGCTTCGCTCCCCTCCACCCGTACCGTGACCCTCCGGGTGAACGGTACCGAGAAGCAGCTCGAGCTGGCCCCCTGGGCCACGCTGCTCGATGCACTGCGCGAATACCTGGGCCTGACCGGGACTAAAAAAGGCTGCGACCACGGGCAATGCGGTGCCTGCACCGTGCTGGTCGATGGCAAACGCATCAACTCGTGCCTGACGCTGGCCGTGATGCGCGAAGGCGCAGAAATCACCACGATCGAAGGCCTGGCGAAAGGCGATGCGCTGCACCCCGTGCAACAGGCTTTTATCGAGCATGACGCGTTCCAGTGCGGTTATTGCACGCCGGGGCAGATCTGTTCGGTCGTCGGGATGATGAACGAAGGCGAAGCCAAAACGCGCGACGACGTGCGCGACCTGATGAGCGGCAATCTCTGCCGTTGCGGCGCGTATACCAACATTCTGGCGGCCATCGAAGAGGTGATGCCGGAACTGAAGGAAGGAGGGGAGGCATGAGAACCTTCACCTACACCCGAGCCGAAGACGTCGCCACGGCCGTAGAAACCGGCAACGGGCAGACCAAATTCATTGCGGGGGGCACCAACCTGCTCGACCTGATGAAAGAAGACGTAGAACGTCCGACGCACCTGGTCGACCTGAACCAGCTCCCACTTCGCACCATCGACCCGACCGACGCGGGTGGCCTGCGCCTCGGTGCGCTGACGACCAACGCCGATACGGCCTACCATCCGGAGGTGCGGACGCGCTACCCGTTACTGTCCAAAGCGATTCTGGCGGGCGCTTCGGCGCAATTGCGCAACATGGCTACCGACGGCGGCAACCTCTTGCAACGCACGCGCTGCTACTATTTTTACGATACGGCCACGCCCTGCAACAAACGCGAGCCCGGTTCGGGCTGTGCCGCCATCAACGGATTCAACCGCATCCACGCCATTCTGGGCACCAGCGAACACTGCATCGCGACGCATCCGTCCGACATGTGCGTGGCCCTAGCTGCGCTGGGCGCTACGGTCCACGTCACCGGTAAAAAAGGCGACCGCACCATTCCGTTTGCGGAGTTCCACCGCCTGCCCGGCGATACGCCCGAGCGGGACACGAACCTGGAGCCGGGCGAGCTGATCACCGCCATCGAACTGCCGCCCCAGGGCTTTGCCGACCATCACGCGTACCTCAAACTCCGCGATCGTGCGTCTTACGCGTTTGCGTTGGTGTCGGTCGCCGTGGGACTGACGATGGAAGGCGAGGCGATCCGCGAGGCACGACTGGCCCTCGGCGGCGTGGCGCACAAACCCTGGCGCGATGCCGAAGCCGAAGCGTTGCTGAAAGATCAGCCCGCCACCGACGAGCACTTCAAAAAAGTAGCCGAAAAGGTCCTGCAAGGGGCAAAAGGCTTCGGACATAACGATTTTAAAATTGAACTGGCAAAACGGGCTATTGTGCGGGCACTCCGTCAGGCCGCCGGAAAGGAGGAAACCGCATGAGCACATCCACCCACTACCTCGGAAAAGCGACTTCGCGTGTCGACGGACGCGCCAAAGTCACAGGTCAGGCCAAATACGCCGCCGAATTTAACGCCCCGGGGCTGACCTACGGCTTCGTCGTGTCGAGCACCATCGCCAAGGGCAAAATCAAAACCATTGATACCAGCAAAGCCCTGGCCCTGCCGGGCGTTTTGCAAGTGTTTACGCACAAAAACCGGCCACCGCAGCCGTGGTTCGACCGCAGTTTTCAGGACGAAGACTCGCCGCCCGGTTCTCCGTTCCGGCCTCTGTTCGACCATCACGTCCACTTTAGCCAGCAGCCCGTAGCGCTGGTGGTGGCCGAAACGTTCGAGCTGGCCCGCTACGCCGCTACGTTGGTAGAGGTGACGTACGAGACCGAAGACCACGTGACCGACCTGGGCGTGCAACGTGCCAAGGCCTACGTCCCCAAGCAGTACAAGAACGATCCGCCACCCGACGCCCGCGGCGATTTTGAGAAGGCGTTTCAGGAAGCCGACAAGCGCATCGAAGTGGAGTATACGCACACCAGCGAGCACCACAACCCCATGGAAATGCATGCCTCGACGGTGGTCTGGGAAGAAGACGGTACGCTGACGATCTATGACAAAACCCAGGGGGTTGCCAACAGCCAGAGCTACGTCAAGCAGATCTTCGGCCTGTCGAAGAAAGAGGCGCGGGTCATCTCGCCGTTCGTAGGCGGTGGGTTTGGGTCGGGGCTGCGGCCGCAGTACCAGTTGTTTATGGCGACCATGGCTGCCCTGGAACTGAAACGGTCGGTACGCGTGACGCTCACCCGTCAGCAGATGTTTTCGTTCGGCCATCGCCCGGCCACCATTCAGCCCATTGCGCTGGGGGCCGATGCCGGAGGGACGCTGAAAGCCCTGAGCCACAAGGCCATCGGAGAGACGTCGCGTTTCGAAGATTACGCCGAAATTGTGGTCAACTGGTCGGGTATGATTTACCCCTGCGAAAATGCGCAGTTCGGGTACCAACTGGCGCAGGTAGATGCTTATACCCCGCTCGACATGCGCGCGCCCGGCGGCGTCACCGGCATGTTTGCCATCGAGTGTGCGATGGACGAACTGGCGTACGAGCTGAACCTGGACCCGCTGGAATTGCGCCTGAAAAACTATGCGGAGAAGGATCTGAACGAAGACCTGCCGTTTTCGAGCAAAGAACTGCGCGCCTGTTACGAACAGGGCGCCGAGAAATTCCGCTGGGCGCATCGTCAGGCCGCGCCGCGCTCCATGCACGACCGCCAGCACAACTTGGTCGGGTGGGGCATGGCGACCGGCTCGTGGGATTCGGCGCAGCAACCCGCCAGCGCGAAGGCGGTGCTCTCGCTCGACGGCAAACTGACCGTCAGCAGTGCAACGTCCGACATCGGGACCGGGACTTACACGGTGATGTCGCAAATTGCCGCCGACCGCATGGGGCTGCCGCTCGAAAACGTGACGTTCAAGCTGGGCGATTCGTCGCTTCCGCACGCGCCTTTGCAGGGCGGTTCCTGGACGGTTTCGTCCGTGGGATCGGCGGTGCAGTTGGTCTGCGACGGCCTGCGGAAGAAGCTGTTCAAGCAGGCGCAGAAGCTGGAAAATTCGCCGTTTGCCGACGCTTCGTTCGAAGACGTCACCTTTGCCGAGGGCCAGGTGCGGCTGACGCAGGATGCCAGCCAGGCGCTTTCCATTACGGAAATCATGCGGCAAAGCGGCATCAACAGCCTGGAAGAAGAGGTAGACGCCAAGCCCGACTCGAAACAGAAGAAGTATTCGATCTACGCGCATTCGGCGGTGTTTGCCGAAGTGAAAGTCGACGAAGACCTGGGTACGATCAAAGTGACGCGGGTGGTCAGCGCCATTGCCGGCGGGCGCATTCTGAACCCTAAAACCGCCCGGAACCAGATTCTGGGTGCGGTGATGTGGGGCATCGGGATGGCGCTGGAAGAAGAATCGGTGATGGACCACACCTACGGGCGGTTCATGAACCACAACCTTGCCGAGTACCACATTCCGGTCAACGCCGATACGCCGGAAATCGAGGTGATTTTCGTGGAGGAGCACGACGACATCGTCAATCCGCTCGGGGCGAAAGGCCTTGGCGAAATCGGGATTGTCGGGGTGGCAGCGGCCATCGCCAACGCCATTTTCCATGCGACCGGCAAGCGCGTACGCGATCTGCCCATTACGCTGGACAAAGTGTTGTAGCAAAAGTCTCAAAACAGAAAAAGCCGCTCGGTCCTGGATCGAGCGGCTTTTTCTGTTTTGAGGCGTCAGGAAAGCAACAGCGGTCTGACGACGATTTTTACACTTTTTTAAATACCGCAATCGCGTTGTGGCCTCCGAAACCGAACGTGTTGCTCATCGCCACGTTGACGGGCATTTCGCGCGCCTCGCCGGTGAGGATCTGCACGCCCGTCGGAATGGCCGGATCTAGTTGCTGCGTATTGATGGTGGGCGGCACCACCGACTCCTGAATCGCCTTGATGCACAGAATCGCTTCGATGGCCCCGGCCGCGCCCAGCAAATGGCCCGTCATCGATTTGGTGGCGCTGATCAGCAGATGGTCCGGTGCCTCACCGAAGACGTTGGTCACCGCCTTGATCTCGCTCAGGTCACCGACCGGCGTCGAGGTGGCGTGCATGTTGAGGTAATCGACCTGATCGGGCCGCAGGCCAGCCTCTTCCAGCGCCAGGTGCATGGCTTTGGTCGCGCCCAGGCCTTCGGGGTGTGTGGCCGTCATGTGGTACGCATCGGCGGTCATCGAGGCGCCGACCACTTCGGCGTAGATCTTCGCGCCTCGCTTTTTGGCGTGTTCGTACTCTTCCAGAATCAGCGCGCCCGCGCCTTCGCCCATCACAAACCCGTCGCGGTCCGTATCGAACGGGCGCGAGGCCGCCGTCGGATCGTCGTTGCGCGTCGACATCGCCTTCATGGCGGCAAATCCGCCGATCGACGCTTCCGTAATCGGGGCTTCCGAGCCGCCGGTCACAAAGATTTTGCCCTTTCCCCACTTGATGTAGTTGTAGGCGTCCATAATCGACGTATTCGACGTCGCGCAGGCCGAAACTGTGGTATACGTGATGCCCATCAGGCCGTATTTCAGGGAGATCATCCCCGACGCCATGTTGACCAGCAGGCGCGGCACAAAGAAGGGGCTGAACCGTGGGTTAAAATTCTGTTGCGTATAGGCTTTTACTTCGTCTTCGAACGACTGCATGCCGCCTTGTCCGCATCCCCAGATCACGCCGATGTCGAACGGGTCGATCTGGCTCAGTTCAAGGCCCGAATCGGCCAGGGCTTCGGCGGCGGCGTAGAGGGCGTACTGCGTGTAAGGGTCGCTGCGCTTGATCTCGTTACGGTCCAGGTGCTTCTCGGGCGTAAAGTCTTTGAGTTCGCAGGCGATCTGCGTACGGAACAGGGTGGGGTCGAAGCGGGTGATGCGGGCCGCGCCACTGGTGCCCCGGATGGCGCTCTGCCAGAAGGCGTCGACCGTGTTGCCGATGGGGGTAAGCGCCCCCAGGCCCGTGACGACTACGCGAGTGTGGTTCATGAAAAAAAGAAATAAATGAAAATTAAATCGATTGGATCAGTCCTTCTTTAATGGTAGCGAATGGGTCCTCGTCGGTCGCGCTTTTCTGCAACAACAGCGAGGCCAGCAGCGACGCGACCGTCAGGTGCGCCTGCGTTCGGGCGGGGAGCGAAAAGCGAAAGGCACTGGCCTCGTGTCCGCGTTGCAGCAGATCCGTCAGCCAGTCCAGCATGTCCCGGTGCAGCAGGGTAAGTTCGTGTTGCAAAGCGGTCGGCAACGTGTCGTAGACGGGCAACAGCGCCCCCATCAGGCACACCCAGTTCCGGCGTTTGCTCTCCTCGTACGTGTTCATAAAGTGTTCCAACTGCGCACGGAAGGGCAGGGCCGCCCATGCTTCGGTCGCCGCTTGCAGCGCCGTGCGGGCCCGAACCAACACCGCCACGCCCAGCTCGGCTTTGGTCGAGAAGTGGTAATGCACCGCCGCGTTCCGCACCTGCAACGGCGCGGCAATGTCCCGGTAACTAAATCCCTGGTACCCTTTGGTGCGAATCAGGGCTTCGCCCAGCCGCAGGATTTCGGTTCGTGTGTCTCCCACATCGCAAACTTACTGGTTAGTAAGTAAGTATCCAACGCCTCTGACGCGCTTACGAATTGATTATGTTACTCTGGTAGTTAATACTCGTGAGATATTGATCTTGGGAGAGGTATTTGGTTGTAAATGAGGAATTTATTTTAAAATAAGCTTAACTGTTGGTGATGGATTTTCGTAAAAATTAAGTGTGCGCGTGGAGCGGCACGGAACCACTTTTTATCCGGCCGCCTCATTTTTTGCGCACGTTTTGTTCACCTCATTTTTTAGCAACATCATGAAAACACAACACTTTCACATACGCGCGCTGGGTTGTTTCCTGGTCGGTGGAGGACTTCTGCTGGCAACCGGATCGGTAGTGGCGCAGAGCACTTCGCCCGTTACGCCGCCGCAAACGCCCACGATGAGCCAGTCGCAGACGCCTGAGATGAATGCGCCGGATTACAACAGTTGGGACACCAACAGCGACCGCAACATCGACAGCGATGAGTTCTACCAGGGCTTTACGACCAGCGACATGTACCGCACCTGGGATACCAACCAAGACGGCATGATCGACGACGCAGAATACAACAATGCCGCCTACGGCTTCTGGGATGCCGACCGAAACCAGTCGATTAACGAATCGGAGTGGAGCACTGGCACCGGCACACTGTACCAACAGGGCAGCGATTACGGAACCTTCCGCGACTGGGACCTGAATCAGGACGGGATGGTCGACCAGAGCGAGTACCAGACCGGCCTGAATACCTACAGTCCTATGAATGATACCGAGGTAACGGACCGCAACCGTACGTATTCGAACCGTATGTTCCAGATGTGGAACAGCAACCAGAACGAGTACCTGGAGCAGTCGGAATTCGATTCCATGACGCCTTATTTCAGTTCGACGGATAATTAATTCTCATTAGTGTTTAAGGAAAAAGCCCGGCAAAACGCCGGGCTTTTTCTTTTTTAGGAGGAGTTTCATCCGCTTAGCGGGCAATGACCAGCTTTTCCTGCCTGATGGGCACTCCGTTTTTATCGAAAAGGCGCACCACATATACGCCCGTTGCGAGTGCTTGTACGTCGATCGTGGTAGCGTCGGTTTGCAGCACGACCTGCCCCGTCAGGTTGGTAAGCTGCGTGCGCAACGGGACTGGCGTTTCGAGCGTCAGGTTGGTCTGGGCCGGATTGGGGTAAAGGCGAATGCGGGCGCTCAGGTACTCTGGCGTGGCGGTTGGGGTGTCGAACGCAAACGGCTGTGACATGCCGTAACAGGCATTGTCGTCGGCGCTGACGGTGTAAATCCCCGCTTCGGTTGGTACGTACGTCGCGGCGGTGGCCCCCGGAAGGGTGTCGCCTTCCAGGTACCATTGCAGGCGCATCAGTTCATCGGCGTTGGTGATCTCCAGCGTATCGCCACGGCGTGCAATCAGCGGGCGGGGCGGCTGGCGAAACTCTACTTCGATCGGCAGGCTGGAGAGCGAAAAATCGAGGCATTCCTCCGGAGAACCCTGCACGGTGTAGCTGCCCGAGCGGCTCACCACCAGCGTGTCGTCGGTCGCCCCTTCGATGGGTTCGCCGTTCTCGAACCACTGGATGTTGTACTTGTAGGGCAGGTTGATCACCATCGTGAGTGTATCGCGCCGAAACATGCCCGACGTATCGCACAGAATCACATGGCCGTCTTCGGGGTTGATGCCGAAGCTGCCCGACAGCGCCACCGTCAGTCCGGCAAAGGCCCAGCCGTCGACCATCACGCCCGGCGACAGCGCCGTGCAGGTGTCCTGCGTAACGGCGACCTGAAAGGTGAAGCCGGCGTCTTCGTACTGATCTACCACTAGGTATTGCAGCGTGTCGCCTTCCAGCGTATCGATCTGCGGGTTTTCGCCGAAGTTCAGGTAACGGTACCATTGGTACGCGTCGTATTCCTGCGTCCAGATCGTGTCCTGTGCATTGGGGCACAGCATCAGGTTGTTGGGCGTGATGGTCGGCGCAAGGGTACACTGCGCCCGCACCAGCAGCGAAGGCAGCACCATCAGGCCGAGGCTCAGGAGGAAACGTAAGGAGTGCTTCATAGAGGAGTTAGAAAAGGGTATAGGATGTGAAAGAAAAGCAACTGTCGTTCGGGTACAGCAACGCCAACGGGACGTCGGGTGCCGCCGGATACTAAACAACCAAATGCGATGGAGTAGGGAAAGGGCGTCGCGGCCAGCGTACGCCTCTGTCAAAGGCAAATATTCAGCGGGATGCCGGACCAAGGCAATGTTTCTGAGGAAGAATGGCCCAGAATGTATACAAGCGGACCAGGGCACGCCCGGCTCGACGAACCGGCCTCGGCCAGCGACGACACAACCCCGACCGCTGCGTATGGCGTGGGTTTTGTAAGTTGCCGCCCCGCCGGTAAGCCCTCCGAGGGCTTGCCCGCAGAATCAGCTTCCTTATGAACAGAAGAACTTTCCTGAAATCCAACTCCGTGGTACTGGCCGGCAGCGCGGTCCTGCCCGCTGGTCTGTCGTTCCCCCACTTTCGGGGTGACACGTTCACTTCCAACCGCCCCGCCGTCAACGCGCGGAACTTTACCAGCCCGGCCGTAGAGGCCACCCTCAAAGCCGTGAAAAAGGCCATCCGGAACCCGGAACTGAGCTGGCTGTTCGAAAACTGTTTTCCCAACACGCTCGACACCACCGTGCAGTTCGCCGAGGTAAACGGCAAGCCCGATACGTTCGTCATTACGGGCGACATCGAAGCCATGTGGTTGCGCGACAGTACCGCGCAGGTGTGGCCTTACCTGCCGCTGGTTACCGAGGATAAAAAGTTGCAGCGCCTGATCGTCGGTGTGATCAACCGCCAGACGCGTTGCATTCTGATCGACCCGTACGCCAACGCCTTCAACAAAGAGGCGACCGGTAGCGAATGGGAGAGCGACCTGACCGACATGAAGCCGGGCCTGCACGAGCGCAAATGGGAAATCGATTCGCTGTGTTACCCCATTCGCCTGGCGTATCACTACTGGAAAAAGACGGGCGATACTTCCGCCTTCGATCCGACGTGGCGACAGGCCATGCAACGGGTCGTGCAGACGTTCCGGCAGCAGCAACGCAAAGATGGCAACGGGCCCTACAAGTTCCAGCGTAACACGCCCGTCCAGACCGACACCATGCCGGGCCGCGGCTACGGCAACCCGATCAAACCGGTGGGCCTGATTTCGTCGGCGTTTCGCCCTTCGGACGATGCCACCACGTTTCTGTTCCTGGTGCCCTCCAACCACTTCGCCGTGGTGTCGTTGCGGCAGCTCTCCGAGATGGCACGTCAGGTCCTGCAGGATGCGTCGCTGGCGACCGAGTGTGAGGCGCTGGCCCACGAAGTCGAACAAGCCTTGAAGGCCTACGCGGTGGTCGAGCACCTGCAGTACGGCAACGTCTACCCGTTCGAAGTCGACGGTTTCGGCAACCAACTGTTTATGGACGACGCCAACATCCCGAGCCTGCTGGCCTTGCCGTACCTGGGATGCGTCGACGCAAACGACCCGGTCTACCAGAACACGCGCAGGTTTGTCTGGAGTACTGACAATCCGTTTTTCTTCCGGGGGAAAGCTGCCGAAGGCATTGGCGGGCCACACGTGGGCATGGACATGATCTGGCCGATGTCGATTACCATGAAGGCTCTGACCAGTCAGGACCCCACCGAAATCAAGGAGTGTCTGCAAATGCTGCTCGCAACCCACGCCGGGACGGGCTTTATGCACGAAGCATTCCACAAAGACAAACCGGCCGATTTTACGCGCTCGTGGTTTGCCTGGGCCAACACCCTGTTCGGCGAACTGGTCCTGAAGACCTACCACGAACACCGCGACGTCCTGGCAATGCTGTAGCCGACCCCGGGTTGGCTACACGTCCGCTGCGAAACCAAACTACACGGCATGAAACCACGCTTCTTTCTGGCAACGCCGGTCCTGCTGGGGCTTCTGGGCAGTTGCGGCACGGGCACTTCCACTTCTGAAAACCGGGAAACCACCTCAGACCGTCGGCCGAACCTTGTGCTGATCATGGCCGACGACCTGGGCTATTCGGACCTGGGCTGTTACGGCGGCGAAGTGCAGACCCCCAACCTGGATCAACTGGCTGCCAACGGCCTGCGGTTCACGCAGTTTTACAACACGTCGCGCTGCTGTCCCACGCGGGCCTCGCTGCTGACGGGGCTGTACAACCACCAGGCGGGGATTGGCGACATGACGACGGAGACGAACCAGCCAGGCTACCGGGGGCACCTGGTCGAATCGTCCGTGACGCTGGCAGAAGTGCTGCAAGAGGCGGGCTACCACACCGGCATGGTCGGCAAGTGGCACGTCGCCAACACCATCGTGCAGGACGATCCTGAAGCGCAACTCGCGTGGCTGAATCATCAGGAATTCCACCCCGAATTTTCGCCGCTGGAGCAGTATCCGGTGAACCGCGGCTTCGAGAAATACTACGGCAACCTCTGGGGCGTGGTCGATTTCTTCGATCCGTTTAGTTTGGTGAACGGTACGGAGGCCGTACGCGACGTGCCCGACGACTATTACCACACCGACGCGATCAACGACAGCGCGTCCGCTTACATCCGGCAGTTCAGTCAGGACGACCGGCCTTTCTTTTTGTACGTGGCCCACACCGCGCCGCACTGGCCGTTGCAGGCCTTGCCGGAAGACATTGCCCGGTACGAGGATACCTACACGGCGGGCTGGGACGCCATCCGGGAGGCGCGCTACCGGCGCCTGGTGGAGCTGGGGCTGATCGACTCGACACGCTACCCGTTGTCGCCCCGCTGGAAGGAGGAACTGACGTGGGACGCAAATCCCGACCGGGAGTGGGACGCCCGCGCCATGGCGGTGCACGCGGCCATGGTCGACCGGATGGACCAGGGCCTGGGACGAATGATCGCCACCCTGAAAGAGACCGGCGAATGGGACAACACCCTGATCTTGTTTCTGAGCGACAACGGGGCCAGCCCGGAAGACTGCATGCGTTACGGTCCCGGTTTCGACCGGCCGGGGCAAACCCGCGACGGGGAGCCGATTGCCTATCCGGTCGACAAACGCCTGGATGCCCTGCCAGGGCCGCAAACCACGTTTGCCTCCATCGGCGAGCGCTGGGCCAACGTCGCCAATACCCCTTTCCGGTACTGGAAAATGGAATCGTACGAGGGAGGCGTCCACACGCCGATGATCGCCCACTGGCCCGACGGCATCACCGCGCGGAAAGGCAGCATCACGTCGCAGGTGGGACACGTGATGGATTTCATGGCGACGTTTGTCGAGCTGGCACAAACGCAGTACCCCACCACGTACCGGAATCGCAACATCACGCCGATGGCAGGGGTAAGCCTCGTGCCCATCCTGAAGGGCGAAACGCGCGAAGGGCATCCGGTCCTGTTCAACGAACACATGGGGGGACGCTACGTCCGCCGGGGCGCATGGAAGCAGGTGGCGCTGGACGCCACAAGCGACTGGGAACTGTATCGAATAAGCGAAGACGGCGCCGAAACCCGCAATCTGGCCGCGCAACATCCTGACGTCGTGCAGGCATTGGACAGCCTCTGGCAGGAGTGGGCACAAACGCACGACGTACTACCCAAACCCGGCGCACGTCCCTAGAGAGTAGTTGTCGCTGGAACCGATTGCATAAGTCAATTGCCACTGTGCTCGAAAAAAGATGCCGTGCATGAGTGTCGTAACCAGTTTGTTGCCAACAAGTTGTGGATTCTGGACTCTGGCCAAGCCGCTACACTACATTTCCCTGCTTTACGGGCGGCGATGCTCACAAGAGAGTCGCCGGTTGCATTTGTGATTGCCTCCACAGTTTACCGAGGCAACTTTCTATAAATCAGCTTTATCAAAATGCTCTACCAGTGACGTAGGGCATTACTTTTCCGAGAAGATGCTGTGCCGCCTTCTTCTAAATCACGACGGTCTGGTTTGCGATTCTATCAAGTTTGAAAAGGGACGAGCTTGAAAAGTTAATGCAATCGGTTGCGTTGATTGTGTAAATGCTTTACCTTACCCCGCAGAAAGCAACGTACCGCTGGCAACGCCAGTTAAAAATCCACCCAACCACCCGACACCGGGGGCGGGATTTGCCTCAGGCCGAAGCCCGGGCAGCCCGAAGGCCTCCTGCACGTCGACGGGGTTAACTTTTTACACCGTTCCTAAAACTTCCTCGCATGGCACCACCATTACTCGCAGTACCACCCTTGCCCGCGCTGGGGCAACCGCACTTTTGTACGCATAGCACCCATCATCCCACGCTGCCACTTCTGAGGAGGTCGGCGGTTGGTGGAATGCAGCGGTAAATGAGGTGTCACGACTTCTCTTCACGAGCTTTTCACCTCTTTTCCGACGGCCCGGTGGGCGCGCCCGCCGCTGTCTCCTCGGAAGCCCTTTTTGACTGAAGCCGGAGTCGCCGCGTCCTCACGAACCTTACTTGCTGTACTGTTTCGGTGACCTGTTTCAGGAGCACCGAACCGACCCTCTGTATCCACCGGGGCAACAGCGGCTTTCCCGTCGATGGGGAACCGACGTTCGCCCTGTTCACCCTACATTTCACTTCCAACATAAAAACCATGACCACCCTTAAAATGAGCCTCCCGTGGCTTCTGGCGGGCGCCTTCGTAACCGTGCCGGCCTTCGCACAGGAGGTACCCCTCGTCTACGACGTAGAAAACACCAGCGCCGACTGCCCGCCGCCGCCCTTGCCTGCGTTCAGCGAACTTCCCAGCATCGAACCTCTGACCGACCCGTTCGCGTGGTCGGATGGGAGCGGCCGTTCTACGAACTTCGAAGACTGGCGCTGCCGCCGTGCCGAGATCAAAGCCGAGATCGAACAGTACGAAATCGGGCCCAAGCCGGACCGTCCGGATACCCTCACGGCCACTTATGCCGACGATACCCTCCGCGTCAACATCACGGTGAATGGCAACACGCTCACGCTGACCTCAGCCATCGTTCTGCCCGAAGGCGACGGTCCTTTCCCGGCCGTTATCGGCATTGGCGCGGGGTCCGGGAGTCTCCCGTCCGACATCTTCGCCAGTCGCGACATCGTTCAGATTCCTTTCAATTTCGGGCAAGTGATGGCTTGGCAACAGACCCGGGGCAACGAGCCGATCAATGCCCTATATCCCGACCTGACCTATATGGGTGCATACAGTGCGTGGTCGTGGGGCGTCAGTCGGCTGATCGACGGCCTGGAACTGGTCGCCGCCGACCTGCCGCTGGACTTGCAGCACCTGGCCATTACCGGGTGCTCGTTTGCAGGGAAAATGGCCTTGTTTGCCGGAGCGTTCGACGAGCGCATTGCCCTGACCATCGCCCAGGAATCGGGTGGGGGCGGCGCGGCAGCCTGGCGCGTCTCCGAAACTCTGGGTGCGGTAGAAACCCTGGGCAACACCAGCCACGTCTGGTTCATGGAAAGCATGTTCCAGTTTGCCGATTCGGTCCCGAAGCTGCCGCACGATCACCACGAACTGATGGCGATGGTAGCGCCCCGCGCCCTGCTGGTGCTGGGCAATCCTGACTTTGTCTGGCTGGCCGACGAGTCGGGGTACGTCTCGAGTCGGGCGGCCCACGAAGTCTGGAAAACCTTCGGCGTCGGCGACCGGTTTGGTTTTTCCATTGTCGGCGGGCACGGCCACTGTCAGTTGCCGGAAGTGCAGCGGCCTGAGGTAGAGGCATTTGTCGATAAGTTTTTGATGGGCGACATGACGGCCAATACCGACGTAACCGTCCATCCGTACGACTACGTCGACTACGAGCGCTGGTACCAGTGGTGGGGTACGGGCGAACCTACGTTGCCCCCGCCGCCGGTGGTCGCGACCGCAACCTACGAAGTGGAATGCGGCACCGTAGGGGGGAACTGGCTGACCCTTTTCGATACGCTGGCGTCCAACGGAGCGTACGTAACCGTCGATTCTGCCAAGGCAGACAGCACCAGCACAACGGTGGCACCGGCGGGAAGTGAGAACGCCATCGCCATCACATTTTCGGCAGACAGCACGGGCACCTACGCGCTGGCCCTGCGGGTAAATTGCCCTACCGGCAACGACGATTCGTTCTGGATCAAGATGGACGACGGCGAGTTTGTGTCCTATAACGGGTTGAACACCAATGGCTGGGAGTGGAAAAACATCACCAGCTACGAACTGACCGAAGGTGAACATACCCTGACCATTGCCTACCGGGAAGACGGCGCTCTGCTCGATAAAATTAGCTTTTCGGCGCGGCCCTACCTGCCGATGGAAATGGGAGACGAAGCCGCAAACCTGTGTGAAGTGGACATCCCCACGGGCGTATTGGATCTGCTGGAATCGGAAGGTTATGCGCTGGCCCAGAGCTATCCCAATCCGTTCCGCGGCAAGACCACCATCGCGTTTCAACTGGAAACCAGCACTTACGTCTCGCTGAAAGTATACACCCTCTACGGGCAGGAAATCGAAGAACTGGCCGGAAGGGAGTTCCCCGCCGGAACGCACACGGTCGAGTTTGTGCCGCGAGATTTGGCTGCGGGCGTTTACCTGTACGCCATCAAAACGGACACATTTGCGGCCTGCCGGAAAATGGTGTTTCAGTCGGAATAAGCCGACATCGCTTATAACAATGCCCGGATGCGGGATCGGGATCGTTTGCCACAAGCGATCCCTTTTTTTATTTACTGTTTTTTCCGACGGTACTCTTGCGGCGAGAGGCCCATGGTCTTGGCAAAGAGGCGGGAAAAGTAATACGGGTCCTGGATGCCCAGCTTCCCGGCCACCTCGTGGATGCGGAGCGTGGTGAATTGCAGGTACTGGCAAGCCCGCTGCATTTTGAGGTGGTTGAAGTACATGATGGGCGAGTAGCCCGTTTTTTTGCGGAACACGCTGGAGTAGTGCGACGGCGAGAGGTGCACCATGGCGGCCAGTTCCTGCAACGTGAGGGCCTGTTCCAGCCGCTGTTGCATCCACTCGATGGAGCGGTCGACGGCGTCTTTCTCGACGGGGCGCGTGGTAGTAAGTTTTTCTTCCAGGCTGAGGGTGATCAGAAAGTAGGAAAAACTCACCGACGCATAAATCAGGTTGTCGAGGCTGTAGCCCGCTTCCAGGGTCGTGTATATGGAGTCGAACAGGTGGGCGCGTTCCTCCAGAAAATGCACGTCGTGAACCAGACCCTTCTGCTGGCGTTGCAGCAGCGCGGTGAAGTGGCCGGCTTGCGTTCCCTTGAAGTGCGCCCAGTAGATGGACCACGGCTGGTGCTCGTCGGCACCGTACGCGTGCGCCATCTCGGCCGGAATGATCAGGTACTGGTTCGGATGCACGGCGTAGGAACCGGCCGGCGTCTTGAGCCAGCCTTTGCCTTCTACGCAGTAGATCAGGATGTTTTGCGAGATGCCGACGGGGCGTTCGCGGAAGTGGTACTGCGCCCGGGGATAGTAGCCGAGGTCGGTCAGGTGCAGTGTGTGCGCGGGCGGCGTCGACGCGCAGGCGTCTACAATTTTGGTGGGCAACACAATGGCCTTTTGTCCGGCAAAACCTTCCCGTTTCTGAATCATCAAGGGTGATAATACAACATCGGGCAACCCTGTGCAACTTTATCCGTTCCGCCGCTCCGTCTGCGGGACAGAAGCTGCTTCGACATCGACGAGCATTGCCCGGTGCATCCAGGCGCCCTGGTGGGCAGCGTCGAGCGCCATCACGCGTTCCAGGTGTCGGCGGGCGGCGTCGCTGTCCTGCAAGCCCAGGTAGCCGAGTCCCATCAGATAGTGGCAGTGGGCCTGGTTGCGTTGGGTCAGGTCGTCGTCGAAAATCATCAGGTCGGGCAACGATACGGCAAAGAAGTCGATCTTCACCACGTCGTGCAGGTGCGCGTTGCCGTAGTCGATCAGCCGCTGGAACCGCTGCCGGGCGGTCTCTTCCTGCCCCAGCTTGCGCAGGGCTAACCCCTGGTAGAAGATCTGGTCGGGTTGCTGGTCGTTATAGAAAATTGCCTGTGTTGGTTCCGACAGCCCGACGGCCGCCTGCTGCCAACAGGTGCGCGCCTGCGCCCCGTCACCGAGTCCTTCGAGTGCGTTGCCCAGTTCATAGTACAAGTCGTTTTCCTGCGCGCCGAACAATTTGCCTTCGCCCAGGTGGGGCGGATACGTCAGTGCCGCTTGCAATAGGGCCTGTGCCTCGGCGTAGCGGTGCGCGTCCAGCGCCCGGCGCGCCCGGCCCAATTGGTTGTACACGTACTGTCGCGACACTTTGCCTTCGCCGCCTTCCCACGGGTGGAAGCGTCGGCTCGCCAGCAGGTCGGCGCCTTCGTCCCACTTGCCCAGCAGGTTGGCCAGGGTCACGTGTTCTACGTAGAGGTCGTCCCGTTCCTGCACCAGCGCCGGGTGCGCTTGCATGGCCGCGTAGCGCCGCTCGACCGACCAGCCGAGGCGCTTGCGCAGCTGATCCAGTTCGAAGAACACCCGGGCATCGTCCGGTTGCAGGGCGAACGCCCGCTCGTAACTCGCCAGGGCGCGCTCGGGTTGCTGGCGCTTGTTGAAGTACGCCAGTCCCAGGTTGCGGTGCGTGGTGGCAAAGCGGTCGTAGTGCGCCACGGACGCCTCCCAGCAGGCAATGGCCTCGTCGTACTGCCGCTTGTCGTACCACAGGTTCCCCAGGTAGTAGGGGGCTTTGTAGTCGTGCGGAAGCAACGTCATCACGGTTTGCAACACGCCGATGTCCTCCAGCCGGTTGGGGAACACCCGGTCGGGCGAGCAGGCAAAGCCCCGTTCGGCCCAGTGGCGTGCCGCCTCCGGCTGTTCCCGTTGCTGCGCTCCGAACGCAAGGAAATAGAACACCATCGGCTGATCGGTATGTGGGGCCAGCGTGGCCAGCAGGTCCATGCCTTCCGCGTACAGGCCCGCCTGGTAGTAATCGAGGGCGACGGCGAGGTAGGTCGATGGATTTCCGCGCATCAGGTGCGTTAGCTGCGTCTGCGCCTCTTCGGCGGCTGCGCCCGTCTGCAGCAGCGTCTGTTCGTAGCGCGATCCGAATTCAAAGCCGTCTTCCTGCAACGTTTCTTGGAGGTACGCCAGGGCCGCGTCGGTTCGCCCCAGTTTGCGCAGCACCACCGCTTTCAGGTGGCGGGCTTCGTAACCGTGCGCGTTGCGGTGCAGCGACTGTTCCACCAGCGTCAGGGCCTCGTGCCAGCGCTCCCGGCGACTGGCGATGCGGGCTAGCTGGAGGTAGGCAGTATCCTGCCAGGCGGCGTTCCAGCAGGCTTTGTAGAAGGCGTCGAAGGCTTCGTCCCAACGTTCCTGGTACGAGAGGGTCAGCCCCAGCAGGTAAAGCGCCTCACCGTCGTACGGGTTGGGGTTGTGTTTCTGTTGGCGGCGCAGGGCCGTGCGGAGATAGCCCTCGGCCTTCGTGAACTGCCCGCGTCGCAGGTACCACGCGCCCAGCGCCTGGTTGTTGCGTGTATCGCCCGGATCGCGCCGCAGCGCTTCTTCGTAGTAGGCCACCGGCGAGTAGGTGGCGTGGCGGTACTGTTCCAGGTGCAGGCCCGCGAGGTAAAGTTCTTCGTTCGTCGGCACCTGTTCCGGGGCCGGAATGGCCTTCGCCGGATCGGGCAGCGGCTCGCCTTCGGGACGTGGCACCGGCGTGTAGCGGACCAGCTCCCGTTCGTCGACCAGGACGCGGAGGGTAAGCAGCGTCGCGTCGGTTCCGGCAGGTAGCGCGACGGTGTGTGTGTACGCGGCCTCCGGCGTGAGGGCCACAGCGGCGTCCAGGTACGTCTCGTCGGGGCCTTCCAGCACGACCCGCAGGGCAGGTTGCGGCGCCATTACGTAGACGCCCACCGTCGCTTTTCCGTCGGCCACTTCCAGGTTGACGGCGGCCTCGGTGGTGGCGTTTTTCACGTAACCGATGCCCTGGTACGGCATGAAGTACTGCGTAAAGACGCGCTCTTCGTTCGGCATGATCCATCCAAAATCCGGTTGGTTGTCGGTATACATCCCCGTCATCAGTTCGAAATACGGCCCGTCTTCGTCGGTGAGGTGGCGATCCCACGCCTGCCCGAAATCGCCGTGTCCCCAGGTCCATTGTTTCTTGCCCGGCGAAACGTGGTGGTCGGCCACGTAGAGCAGTCCCACCTGTTTCTGGTGGTGGTAACCGCCCATGAAATCGAACTTGGAATCGACCGCCATGTAGGAGGTCGGTACCGGAATGTTTTTGTAGCGGGAGATGTCGGTTCCCGGCGCATAGTCGACCTTATAGTAGGTGCCCGTCGCGATGGGGAAGGAGGAGACGTCGCGTTTGCCGTGGTCGTACACGGCCGTGACGTCGGGCGGAAACACCGACTGGTAGTGCTCGTCGACGTGGACGGCGGGGTTGGCCCACCACAAAAAGGTCTGCGGCAGTGCGGTGCGGTTGTAGAGTTTGCCCGTAATTTCCAGGTACGCCCGGTCCGGATGGAGCGTGAACCCGGCCATGCCTTTTGTGTGGAACATGATCTCGACCTCGCTCACCCAGACCGTCGCACTGCCGTCGGCGTGCGCTTCCAGGCGGTAGTCTACCGGGCTGAACGTACTGGGGCGGTGGTGCTGTGGCCAGTTGAACTCGATGCCCCCCGAAATCCACGGCCCGGCCAGCCCGACCAGCGCGGGCTTGATCACCTGGTTGTAGTACACAAAGTGGTAGTCGTGCAGCTTGTCGTAGGCCATCTGCACCCGCCCGCCGAGTTCGGGCAGGATCATGATCTTCAGGTAACGGTTTTCCAGAAACAGCGCCGTATAGGTCCGGTCTTCTTTTGCGTCGGCCACCTTGTCGATCACCGGATGCGGATACACCACGCCGCTACTGCCCTGGTAAACGCGCTTTTCCAGGAACATGGGATTGCGGTCGGGCGCGCCCACCGGATAGGTCGGAATCACGACGGGTTCTTCCCAGATGTGTACGGCAGACAAGGAATCGTTTTTCATAGAAGATCGGATGAGGTCAGGCATAGAAAAAAAGAAAGAGAAAGTAAAAAAAGCTCGCGGGGTGAGGGCGTCAATGGCCAGCATACACCCCTTCCAGTTCCTCCAGGGTCTTGCCTTTGGTTTCGCGGACGTTCCGACGAACGAAGAAAAAGCCCAGCAGGCAGATGGCCGCGTACAGGTAAAACGGCCCGTAAGTGCCCAGCCATTCGGCCAGGATGGGGAAGGTGAACACGAGCACGAAGTAGGAACCCCACAGCGACACGATGGCCACAGAAGTGGCTATCCCGCGCAGGTGGTTCGGAAAGATTTCGGAGATCAGCACCCAGGTTACGGGCGCGAGCGTAGTGGCGTAGAGCGCAATGGCCGCCAGCACCGACAGAGAGACCAGCCCCGAGGCTGCCTGCAGTTGCAACAGCGATGCCAGCACCACGTAGAGCACCGCCAGCCCCCCGGCCCCCGCCAGCATGAGCGGTCGCCGCCCGACGCGGTCCACCAGGCCCATCGCCAGCAGCGTAAAGCAGAGGTTCACGATGCCGATCGCGACCGTTTCGAACAACTGCCGGTCGAGGCTGGCCCCGACGGCTTCGAAAATGGTGGAGGTGTAGTTGAACACCACGTTGATGCCGCTGAGCTGCTGGAACACGGCCAGCCCGATGCCGACCGCCACCGCCGGACGAACGCTCTTTTCCCACACCGCCGCAAACGATACGTTCGGCGCACTGTGGGCCGTTCGGTGGATGTCGCGCAAGGTATCTTCCACAAACTGGGTGTCGCCGAGTTTCCGCAGGAGGGTGCGGGCCTGCGTTTCGCGACCCACCATCAGTAGCCAGCGCGGGCTTTCGGGCAGCCAGAGTACCCCGAGCAGAAACAGCGACGCCGGGGCGGCTCCCAGGCCGAACATCCACCGCCAGGCGTCGGGTCCGCTGTCGGCAAGCAGGTAATTGACGAGGTTGGTGACCAGAATGCCGATCACAATGGTGAGCTGGTTGATCGCCACGTTACGACCCCGCACAGACGCGGGCGACACTTCGGCGATATAGAGCGGGCTGAGCATCGAGGCCATCCCGACGCCAATGCCCGCCACAAAGCGCGCACTTACGAACAGGCCTAGACTGGTCGAAAAGGCCATGCCCAGCGAGGAAACGGCGAAGATGGCGGCGGCGGTCAGCAATCCCGGACGGCGTCCGTAACGGTCGGCCAGCCCCCCGGCGACCACGCACCCGAGCATGCACCCCAGCGCCAGTGATCCGGTCAGAAATCCTTCCCACCAGGCGTTCAGGCCGAACTCCGGCCGCAGAAACGGTAGCGCCCCGGCAATGACGGCGAAGTCGAAGCCGAACAGGTAGCCGCCCAGTGCCGAGATGAAAGAAATGCCCAGAATGTAGCGGTGGTGTGAAGCGTGAGAGTCGGTCATATAAACAAAGAAGTCGTGTGGTGGAGGGCTGAACGGTTAAGGTTATTGCCAATGGAAAAAGGCGGCATACTCTGGAACAAAGTCTATCTTTTTGATTTCCAGGACACTCGTCGCCTCTGAGAAGTCGGGCAACGCTGCCTCCGACAAATCGGTCAAATAAGCATACTCTTTGCGGATCGGATGAAAAAACAAGGTCATGTCCTGTTGCTGCAAGGGGGCTTTAAACCTCCGCAGTCCCATTTCCCAGGGCGGTCCGTAGTAGAAATGATCGGCGACGAGTTGTCCGTTGACAAAAGCCATTGCGCGGTCGCCAGTGTAGTGGATCTGCAGGAACACGTCATGGAGCCCTTGCCACCCGGAAGGAGCAGAAAGCGTGTATTTGTTCGGCGTTACTTGTTCGACGTGGACGTCCGGCGTAATCTCCCGAAAGCGCAACTGGAAGGCCGAGAGTAGTTTAGACGGAGACCGCATGTTTTCAAGGGTCGCACCCGTGACCTGCACAGGAGTTTTTACCGTGGGATACACCAGCACCTGCGCGAGGGGAGTGCCCAGGCTGAGTAGCTGCCAACCGGTGTCCTGTTCCAACAAAGTGCTTTCCGAAAAAAGGAGATGCTCGTCGTGGCTCTTCCAGGCCTGTAACGCCAGCGCGCGGGGGAGGACCAGGAAGTTTTTTCCTTCCAGTTGAAACCGAAAGATTTCATCGGCCGGTCCCCTAACCGTAACGGAGCCGTTTTGGGTTGTGGCCCGGCAATTTTCGGTCTTTACGGAGGGCGAACCGGCGAATACCAGTTCCGGAGGCAGACCCTCGTGCGAGAAAAAAACATAGTGCGCTTGTCCCTCGGGCCGGAGGATTGTGAGCGGTTGTACCGTAGCCGTACGGAGCAGCGTCCCTTCCAGGTTCAACAAGAAAGGCAAGATCGCACTCGTGCCGCTTGGTAGGGTGAACGTGCCCCGCTCCGGAAGTTGGATAGCCGCATCGGGTAGTTGCAGGCGGAGTTGCAGGCCGGACAGGTCGTGCGTGGCCACATGGTCCTGAAAATTATTCAGAAAAATAAAACCGGCGTGTTGATCGGTGCGCACCGCGTAACGGAGCGTTTCTGTATCGGTCGGGGTAAGAGAGGCATGGTTCGCGGGCAGGTACGTCGTCATGGGCGCGAGCCGGTCGCCGTAACTTTCCAGGAACAGGTGGAGCAGGCGGAGGCTGTGGTAGTGCGGGCGCAGTTGGCCGTATTCCCCGATGGGGGCCTGAAAATCATAACTGATCTTCGGGAGTCCGCCTATTTCTTCGCTGAAATACTTCCCATCCCGGCTGGGTGTCGAACCCCCGTGGTACATGTAGTAACCGATGCCGTTGGACCCGCTGCCCAACGTGCGGACGATGAGGGGCTCCAGCGATTCGGGCAGCACGGTCGGGCGGCGACGGGTCGTGATCTGGATGCCACTGCCTAACTCGGCCGGGATGGACGGGTACAAGGTCGTTTCGTAGCTGACCGGCGAATAGTCGGGTTGCCGACGGATGTCTTTGAACAAGTAAAAAGGGGAGGGGGCGGGAGGAGCCCAGGTAGGGTAGACATAACCCGCCGTCACGGGAAGAGAACCCCGCGGGACAATGGCGGCATTGCCCCAGCCCGTTGCCGTGTAGAGCGGCACATCAAGGCCTTTCGCGTAGGCAATCTTTTTCAGGTTCACCATGTGATCTTGCCCGTACGCCTCGTTTTCGTTGGCGATGTGGCTGACACTGACGCCCGCGTGCGTCACCTGTTCGTCGCGGGCGGCCACGGTGTATTCGGGAGCGGTGCCGGGATAGGACAACTCCCATTGCGCCGCTGAATGCTGAAACTCGTTTTCCAACTGGACGCCGATCACGTGCCCACCGTCCTTGTACAACAAGCCTTGCAGTTGGTGGGCGATCTGTCCGTATAATCGCTCCACATAGGCTACATAACCCGGGTCGTTCGAACGCACCTCAAAGGGACGACCGTAGAGCCAATCGGGTAAGCCACCGTTGCGCATTTCCCCGTGGGCAAAGGGTCCTAGCCGAACGATCGTATACAGGTGATGCTTCGCACAGAGTTGGAGGAAACGCCGCAGATCGAGGTTGCCTTGCCAATCGAACTCCCCTTCGGTGTACTCATGGAGATTCCAGAAGACATACGTGGCAATGACGTTGATGCCACCCGCTTTCATTTTCAGAATTGACTCCTCCCAAAAATCTGCCGGATAGCGGGCGTAATGAAATTCACCGACGATCGGCACGAACGGCACCTGATTCAGTTCCACATACTGGCTGTTCACCAACAGGCTATCCCCCTGCGGAGTATGCCCTCCCAACATCAGATGTCCGCGCTTGAGTGCTTCCGGGGGGGGCGATAAATCAATGTCATGTACCTGCTGCGCCCGGAGAGATGTAAACGCCAGCCCTACCAGACTTGTCCAGAGAAAACGTTGGAAGTGGTGGCCGATCATGGTTGCATGCATGGGTGAAAAGTAGTTGCGTGTGGAGGTGAAATACTTCGTGGTGAAAGGACCTTTCGCACGCTTAGCTTAAATCGGAATGATTGTGATGAAAAGCTGACTGGATCTGAAATACAAAAATTTAAATCCTGACGCAAAAAGGGAATGGCGAATCTTATGGCTATGATGGATTATATTATGGTAGGCGTAGAGGGGTGAACGGCTGCCGGGGGGCGGGGGGCGCGTATCAGCACTGTGCGGGAAGGCGTTGGGGGCTGTTTGAGTCCCTACTTCATCCGGAGAATCAAGCCGTAACGTGCTTTTAACCTGATTCCTATTCATCTATAGAAAGGGGAGCCTCTTCTGTTGTCGGAGCGAAACGCTGGCAGGGCCGACAAAGGTATGGGGCGGTAGGAGTGGCCTGGGCTGGACGTATTTACGCCCGGCGTACGTTCGAGCGAGGGTACGCTCATTTGAGGTATAGTGCTGATAATCAGCAGATAAGGCTTGGTGTGATTGAGATTGGACTATGCAAACAAGAGGTGTGTGGTTGATGCGGCGTAAGATAGTCCATCCTAAAACGACTTTTGTCCATTCCATTTGCGTGGGAATTCCGTGTAATTGCAATCCTCAGTGAAGTTCGAACGAACACCCTACCCTATGAAAAACCACCACAACTACCTTTTCCTTCTGCTCTTCTGGTGCTGCGGGTTGGCTGCGACGACAGGTTACAGCCAAAGCCGCATCTCGGGGACTGTCAAAACGATTGAGGGCGATCCGTTGCCCGGCGTTAACGTCCTGATCAAAGGCACCTCCCAGGGCACCACGACTGACCTGAATGGCACCTACACGCTGAGTGCCCCCTCCAACACAACGCTCATTTTCAGTTTCATCGGCTACCTCAATCAGGAAGTAAGCGTTGGCAACCGCAGCACCGTCGACGTTACGCTGGAAGAAGACATCCAGAACCTGGAACAGGTCGTCGTTGTGGGCTACGGCACGGTAAAAAAGAGTGATCTGACCGGCTCGGTCGCTTCCGTCAAGGCGGCGTCGTTCAAGGACATTCCCGTCACGACCGTCGACCAGGCCTTGCAGGGCCGGGCGGCAGGGGTACAGATTACCCAGGCTTCGGCTGCGCCGGGCGGTGGGTTGTCCGTACGGGTGCGGGGGGCCAACTCCCTCATCAGCGGCAGCGAACCGCTGTACGTCATCGATGGGCTGCCCATCTACCCCGACAACGGCAGTTTCGGCACGGGCGGCAACCGCCAGCCCACCAACGCCCTGGCCTCCATCAACCCGAACGACATCGAGTCGATCGAAGTGTTAAAGGATGCGTCGGCTACCTCGATCTACGGGTCGCGCGGTGCCAACGGCGTGGTGCTGATCACCACCAAACGCGGCAAGGAAGGCAGCACGAACGTGACGTTCGAGAACTCGTATTCGATTCAGACCCTCGCGCGCAACATCGACGTGCTCAGTGCCTCCGACTACGCGCGCTACCTGAATACGCTGGACGTGAGCCAGGGCGGCAGCCCCCGGTATACCGACGCGCAGGTGGCCTCTTTCGGGCAGGGTACCAACTGGATGGATGAAATTCTCCGCCAAGGCAGCATCTGGAACAACCAGCTGACGGTGACGGGCGGCAACACCAACGCGCGCTACGCCGTGATGGGCAACTACCAGAACAACCAGGGGCTGATCGAGAACACCTACTTCAAGCGCTACAGCCTGCGCATGAACCTCGACAACGACCTCCTGAACGGACGCGCCACGCTGAGCAACAGTTGGTCGCTGGCCCGCACGACGGGGAACAACGTGCCGACCGACCGGGGTGGGCCGGGGGGGATCATCATCACCGCCCTGGGGCTGGACCCCACCGTGCCCGTCTATGACGAAAACGGCAACTACAACTACCCGTTGTACGACGGTCGGTTCACGATCAACCCGGTGGCCGAAGCCAAAGAGGGCGTCGACCGCGACGCCACCAACCGCTTTTTCGGTACCTCGGCACTGACCATCAACCTGACGAAAGACCTGAAGTTTCGGACCAGCGTCGGCGCGGACCTGCTCAACGCGACCCGCAACACGTTCTACAACAGCAAAACCCGGCTCGGGCGGCAGTACGGGCGGGAGTTGCAGCGCTTCGACCGGAACCTGGTCAACATCCTGAACGAAAACATCCTGACCTACGGCAAGTCGTTCGGAGAGAGCAACCTGGAAGTGACCGTGGGCTACACCTACCAGAAAGAAAACAACGTTTCGGCGTTCCAGAGCGTCCGCGGGCTGGACTCCGACGATTTCATGTCGCTGAACTTCCAGAACGGCACCAGCCCGCAGATCGGCAGTTCGTCGCGCATCGGCTGGGTGCTGAAGTCGTTCCTGGGCCGCGTCAACTACAACTTCCGCGACCGTTACCTGCTGACCCTGACGGCGCGGCGCGACGGCTCCTCCAAGTTCGGACTGGAAAAATGGGCGACGTTCCCCTCGGCGGCGTTGGGCTGGCGGGTCGTGAACGAGCGCTTCTTCGAGTCCTCGGGGCTCGACAACGTGTTCGACGAACTCAAAGTGCGGCTGAGCTACGGTGTGACGGGGAATTCGCAAATTCCGGCGTACCAGTCGTCGTCGGACCTGAGCCCGCGTTACTACATCTTCAACAACCAGCTGGTGTCGGGCTACGCCGCGACGCGTCTGCCGAACCCCGGCCTGAAGTGGGAACAGACGGGCATGTTTAATGCGGGGTTGGACATGGGCTTTCTGCGCAACCGCCTGAGCGTTTCGGTCGACTACTTCCGGAACCGCACCACCGACCTGCTGCTGTACGTCTCCATTCCGCAGAGCACCGGTTTCGGTACCATCCTGAAAAACACCGGCTCGCTCACCAACAAAGGGCTGGAAGTAGCGGTGGATGGCAAAGTGGTAGCGACCGACAAGTTTAGCTGGGACCTGAGTGCCAACGTATCCATCCTGCGGAACCGCATCGAAGACCTGGGCAGCAGCACGCCTTTCTTCGCCAGCAGCCCCAGCGGTCACCTCGGCATCGACGGAAGCTGGGTAGAAGCCGGGTATCCCATCGGCATCTGGCGCGGCTACCATTACATCGGCGTGGACGAGGGCGGCAACCCTCAGTACGAAGACCTGAACGACGATGGGGCCTACACCGCCGACGATTACAAGATCATCGGGAACCCGAACCCCAACTTCATCTGGGGGCTGAACTCCACGGTACGGTACGGCGGGTTCGACCTGGTGGTGTTCCTCCGGGGAGTGCAGGGCAACGACGTACGGAACCTGCAACAGTCGGAAATCGGCGATGGGGCGCAGAAAATCAACCAGATCGCCAACATCCTGACCGACTCCTGGACGCCCAACAACCCGAATGCCTCCCGACCGGCCGCCGATGCCAAGCGCGACTTTGCTTCGTTCCGCCGCTCGTCGTTCTTCATCGAAGACGGGTCGTTTATCCGCCTGCAGAACATCGCGCTGGGCTACAACCTGCCGGCTTCCAAAGTGTTCCGCACCGTTCGGCTCTACGTCAGCGCCCAGAACCTGTTCGTCATCACCAAGTACACCGGCTTCGATCCGGAAGTCAACAACCAGGGACAGAACAACCTGAACCGCGGCGACGACTACGATGCGTACCCGCGCGCCCGTACGTTCACCGCCGGCTTTAACCTGGGATTCTAACCTCCACCCTCCATGATTATGAAAACCACCTATACTTCTCTTCTCCGCATCTCCCGCTGGCCACTGGTGCTCGCCCTGGGCCTGTCGCTGGGCTGTTCGGACCTGGAAGAGACGCCTGACTTCATCAACCCCAACACGTTCTACAGTTCGGCCACGGAACTGGAGCTAGGCGTAAATGCGATCTACGACGACCTGACCATGGGCAGCGGCGACTGGTTCAACCTGTTTTACAACCGTTACGTGTTTGAGTGCCTCGTCGGCTACCAGGTCGGCTGGGAAAAGCAGCCCCTGCAGTACAACCTCGGGAACGTCACGGCACAGGACGACGTGATCGAAGCCTACTGGGGCCAGTGCTACCGCTCCATCTACCGGGCCAACGCCATCCTGGAAACCGCCGACAAAATCGACGACCCTACCAACGCGGACCGCATTGCGCGCCTGAAGGGTGAGGCCTACTTTCTGCGGGCGTTTTACTACTACGGCCTGTTGAGCTATTTCGACAACGTGCCGCTGACCACCACGGCGTCCAGCGACCTGAGCAGCCTGCCGACGAACAGCGGCGGCACGCGGGCCATCCTCGACCAGATCTACCAGGATTGCCAGGCGGCCGCGGCCGTGTTGCCGACCGAATACACCGGGGCGAACCTGGGCCGCGCTACCCAGTGGGCTGCCAAAACGCTGTTGATGAAAGCGCAACTGTGGGACGGCAAATGGGCCGAAGCGAAGGCCACTGCCGACGACATCGTGACCAACAGCGGCCTGACGCTCTACGAAGATTTCAGCTACAACTTCGACGTGGCGCACGAGAACATGGGCGAGCGCATTTTCGAAGGGCAGGTCTCGGCGGCCGCCAACGCCAACGAGTACAACAACCACTCGGCGCACTTCAACCCCGAAGACCTGCCGACCGACCTGGGTGGGGCGGGCTGGAGCTGGCTGAGCGCCACGCAGGATTTCCGGGCGAGCTATGACGAGAACGACAAGCGCCTCGCCGGGACGTTCCTGGACGAATACCCCACCGGCCGCACCGCCAAAGATGCAGACGGCAATTACCCCATCGTCCACTGGAGCGCCGACGCGCCCTACAACCTCTCGCGGTTCGGGGGCATCGTCGATCCCAATGCCAACCCGAACAATCCGGACGAGCTGGTGTTCGGCAAAGCGTGGTCGGCCAAGCTGACCGAAATTCAGCCGGGTGGGGCGTGGACCTCGACCGAGCGCAACACCATCTACCTGCGTTATGCCGACGTGTTGTTGGGCCACTCGGAAGCCTGCAACGAAAGTGGCACGGGCGATCCTTACCTGGGCATCAACCAGGTGCGCCGCCGGGCCGGACTGCCCGAGTTGAGCGGCTTGTCGCAGGAGAGCCTGCGCGATGCCATCGTGCACGAACGGATGCAGGAGTTTGCCTTCGAGCAGGTGATGTACCCGGAACTGCGCCGCAAGAGCACGTTCGGCGGCTCGCCCGATTACCTGGGAGATTACATCCGGCATTTCGCGACGCTTTACGGCGTGAACCGCCAGCCCAAAGCGAAAGACTACGTGCTGCCCATTCCGCTGAAGGAAATCCTGGGCAACGCGAACGTAAGCCAGAACCCGCAGTGGCAGTAAAAACTTCATGCGTTTGAGAATAGGATCATAGAAAAAGGCCATCTTTCACGGTGGCCTTTTTCCTGACATCTCCCATGACGACCGACGTTCACCTATACCGCCGCAGCTTGTCCAGTTGCCTCCTCTTCTTGCTAGGGAGTGCCTTCAGCTGCCAGTCGCCCCGAACTCCGGAGGCCGCACCGCCCGCACCGGCGACGCGCTTCACGGCGGTGCCCGCGGCGGAGTCGGGCGTCGATTTTGTCAATGCCCTGCAAGAAGACGACACGTTCAACCTCGTGGATTTCTACTACGTCTACAACGGCGGCGGCGTCGCGGTCGGCGACCTCAACAACGACGGACTGCCCGACCTGTTTTTTACGGGCAACCGCGTGCCCAACCGGCTGTACCTCAACCAGGGCGATTTCCGCTTCAAAGACATTACAGCATCGGCGGGCATCCAACCCGGCGGGTGGAGCACCGGCGCCACGATGGTGGACCTGAACGGCGATGGTTTACTCGACCTGTACGTCTGCCGTTCCGGGAACTACCCGGCCGCGCAACGCACCAACCAACTCTACCTCAATCAAGGCGACCTGACCTTTCGGGAAGTGGCCGCGTCGTGGGGTCTGGCCGATACAACGCACACCAACCAAGCGGCTTTTTTCGACTACGACCGGGACGGCGATCTCGACGCCTACCTGATGACGAGCACCAACGCCATCCGCAATCCCAACAAATTGACACCGCTGAAAGAAGACGGCACGGGCCTGTCGGTCGACAAGCTGTTGCGCAACGACGGCGGCACGTTCGTCGATGTCTCGCACGCGGCGGGCATCCGGCACGACGGCTTCGGGCTGGGGCTGGCGGTGTGTGACCTGAACGGCGACGGCTGGGAAGACGTGTGGGTCTCGAACGATTTTCTGGCCAACGACCACCTTTACGTCAATAACCAGGACGGCACTTTTACCGAATCGGCGAAGGCCTACTTCCGGCACCACGCCCACTTTGCGATGGGCAACGATGTGGGCGACGTGAACAACGACGGCCTGCCCGACGCGCTGGTGGTCGACATGCTGCCGTCCGATCCCGTCGATCAGAAAAAAATGGCCGGTCCGGTCAACCCCCACCAGTTCGAGACGATGGTCCGGGCGGGCTACCATCCGCAGTACATGCGCAACATGTTCTACCTGAACCTCGGCCACAACGGGCCGCGACCGGTGTTTGCGGAGATCGGGCAGCAGCTCGGCCTGCACCAGACCGACTGGAGCTGGGCGCCGCTCTGGGTCGACGTGGACCTCGATGGGTGGCAGGATTTGCTGATCACGAACGGCTACCTGCGCGACATCACCGACATGGACTTCATCGTGCACAACAGCCAGGTGGCGTCCTCCGGCGACGTGGAAACCACCAACCGGGTGATGCGCGAAGGCGCAACGCAACAAGCTTCGATTCCCCGGCAAAACCGCCTGTTTCGCAACCAGCGGGGCGAGCGTTTCGAGGACCAGTCGGCGGCGTTGGGCATGGCCCCTTCCTTTTCGAACGGCGCGGCCTACGCCGACCTCGATGGCGACGGCGACCCGGACCTGATTATCAACAACCTCAACGCGCCGGCCACGCTGCTCCGCAACACCACCACGAGCGCAGCCTTCCTGAAAGTTCAGTTGGCAGGGCCGCCACAGAATACAAAAGGACTCGGTAGCGAGGTCACGATCTACACGGACGGGATGCCGCAGACGCGCCACGTGGCGGTTACGCGCGGCTACCAGTCGTCCGTCGACTACACGCTCCTCTTCGGACTGGGCGACCACGCCGGGGTCGATTCCCTGGTGGTGCGGTGGCCTGACGGGCGCTGGGAAGTACAGAAGCATGTACCGGTCAATCAGACCCTTACGGTGCGCTACGAAGACAGCCGGACGGAGCCGTACGCTTCTTCGTCGCCACCCGTACCGCAGTGGCAGGAAGTCGCCGCGGCGCGCGGGCTCACCTACGTGCATCAGGAAGAATTTTACATGGACTACGACGTGGAGCCGCTGTTGCCCCACAAGCTTTCGGAACAGGGACCGTGCCTGGCGGTCGGCGACGTAAACGGCGACGGGCGGGAGGATCTGTTTGTTGGAGGATCGTACCGGCATGCGGGCACGCTGTTTCTGCAGGAGGCCGCCGGAACGTTTCGGTCGCGCGCCCTCGACCCTGCGCCGGACAAGCAGGAAGAAGACGTGGATGCTGCGCTGTTCGATGCGGACGGTGACGGCGACCTGGATTTGTACATCGTCGGTGGGTCGAACGAGTTTCCGGACGGATCGCCGTACTTTCAGGACCGGCTTTACATGAACGACGGGCGGGGGAATTTTCGGCTGGACCGGAACCGCTTGCCCGAAATCCGCCATAGCGGTGGGTGCGTGGCCGTTGCCGACGTGGACCACGACGGCGATCTGGACCTGTTTCGGGGAGGGCGGCTCGTGCCGCTGGCCTTTCCGCAGCCCGGCGTCAGCGCACTCTTGGTGAACCAGGGCGGCACCTTTACGGAACAGACCGACTCCCTGGCCCCCGGCTTGTCGCGCGTCGGCATGGTGACTGACGCCTGTTGGGCCGACGTGGACGGCGACGGGTGGGACGACCTCGTGGTGGTGGGTGAGTACATGCCGCTGACGATCTACCGCAACGACCGGGGCCGTTTGCAACCGATGGACGCGGCCACGCGGCGCGAGACGAACGGCCTGTGGAATTGTGTCGCCGCGGCCGACGTGGACGGCGATGGCGACCTCGACCTGCTGGCCGGAAATCTGGGCCTGAACACCCGCTACCAGTGCAGTCCGCAACAGCCCATGTCGGTCTACGGCGGCGACTTTGACGGGAACGGCCGGTGGGATGCCATTCCGGCCTACTACGAAGACGGGCAGGAGTATCCCACCCCGCCACTGTTCGACCTGGTGCGGCAAATCCCTGTGTTCAAAAAGCGGTACCAGCGCTTTGACAGCTACGCGCAGACCACCCTGCCGGAACTCCTGGCGCCCGTCCGCAATCAGGTGCGTTCCGTGGCCCGTGCCTACGAGCAGCGGAGCGGCTGGTTCGAAAATCAGGGCGACCGCCGGTTTGTTTTCCACCCTTTTCCCGCCGCCGCGCAGCGCGCCCCGGTTAATGACCTGCTGCTGACCACTTCGGAAAGGGACAGTTCGGCCGAACTATGGCTGATCGGTAACGACCACTCCGTCGAGCCGGTGGAGGGGCAGCACGACGGCGGCGTCGGCCTGCTGTTGCGGGGCGACGGCACGGGGCAGTGGGAACCGGTGCCGCCCCGGCAGAGTGGTTTCTGGGTGGAAGGAGTGGGGCGACGCGTGGCACCGGTCGCTACGCCGCAAGGCCCGCTCCTGATCGTCGTCCAGAACCAGGGACCGTTGCGGGCCTTCGCCCGGACGGAGCCGCCCGACCCGTCGTATGCACTCGAACCTTAATCTCCTATCCCTATTCTCGTTTTTGTATGAACGTACGTTTCCCCCTCGTTGCTCTCTTCTTTTGTCTTCTGCTACAGGTCCGGGCGCAATCTGCCGACCCGCGGCGCATCGACCTGGCCGGCACGTGGGCCTTCCGGATCGATTCGCTGGACGAAGGCGTCGCGCAGCAATGGTTCCGCCACACCCTGGACGACCGGATTACGCTGCCCGGCTCGATGACAACCAACGGCAAGGGCAATCCCATTTCGGTCGCGACGCCGTGGATGGCCTCGCTGATGGATTCTGCATGGTTTTTTGCGCCGGAATACGCGCCCTACCGCCAGCCGGGACAGGTCAAGATACCGTTCTGGCTACAGCCCGACACTTACTACCAGGGGGCGGCGTGGTACCAGCGCGCCGTCGACATTCCCCCCGACTGGCAAGGCACGTTTGTGGAGTTGATGTTCGAGCGGAGCCACTGGGAAACCACCCTCTGGGTCGATTCGATTCAGGTCGGAATGCGCAACAGCCTGGGCACGCCGCACCGGTTCGACCTGAGCGGCTACCTGACGCCCGGCCCGCATCGGCTCACCGTCCGCATCGACAACCGCGTGAAAGACTTTGACGTCGGGCCCAACTCCCATAGCATCTCCGATCACACACAAGGCAACTGGAACGGCCTGGTCGGCGAACTGGCGCTGGTCTCGCGTCCGTCGCTGCACCTGGATGCCCTGCACGTCTTTCCGGATGTGGCGCACAACCAGATTGTGGTGCGCACACGCGTGCTGAATCCCGCCCGGCAGAAGGGGTCGGTCACCCTCGAACTGTCTGCCACGGCAGAAGCCGGCGCGTCGGTGCCGCCGTTGCAGCAGGACGTGACGCTGGCCGGAGATACCACCGACGTGGAGCTGGTCTACCCAATGGGCGATGCGCCGCTATTGTGGGACGAGTTTCAGCCGAACCTGTATACCCTGCGGGCGCAACTTCGCCACCGCAACAAATCCCTGGAAGAACGCAGCACGCCCTTTGGGATGCGGGAATTTGCGCGCGAGGGCACCCAGTTCACAATCAACGGAAAGCCGACGTTTCTGCGCGGCACACTGGAGTGCGCCATCTTCCCCGAAACGGGTTATCCGCCGACCGACGAGGCCGCGTGGCGGCGCATCTTCGAGATCTGCCGCTCGTACGGCCTCAATCACTTGCGTTTCCACTCCTGGACGCCCCCGGAAGCAGCCTTTGCGGCAGCCGACCGCCTCGGGTTTTACCTCCAGGTCGAGTGTTCCTCGTGGGCGAACCAGGGCGCGACGATCGGCGACGGCGGGGGGCTAGACCGGTACATCTGGGAAGAAAGTGCGCGGGTGGTGAACGAGTACGGCAATCATCCGTCGTTCTGCCTGATGGCCTATGGCAACGAGCCCTCCGGTCCGCAGCACGTGGCGTACCTGACCGATTTTGTCCAGCGATGGCAGGCGAAAGACCACCGGCGGCTCTACACCACGGGCGCGGGGTGGCCAGTGGTCGCCGAGAGTGATTTCAACAGTACCTCCGACCCGCGGATTCAACACTGGGGCGAGGGCCTCAAGAGCATCATTAACAGCCAGCCGCCCCGTAGCGACTACGATTGGGCGGACGTGATCAAGGACTGGAAACAACCCACGGTGAGTCACGAGATCGGGCAGTGGTGCGTCTACCCCGACTTCAAGGAAATCGCGCGGTACGACGGCCCGCTGAAGGCCAAAAACTTCGAGATTTTTCAGGCCACGCTGGCCGACCACGGCATGGCTGCCCTGGCGGATAGTTTTCTGCTCGCCTCCGGCAAACTCCAGACACTTTGCTACAAGGCCGACATCGAGGCAGCGCTGCGCACGCCCGGCTTCGGGGGCTTTCAGTTGCTGGACCTGCACGATTTTCCGGGACAGGGCACGGCGCTGGTCGGGGTGCTGAATCCGTTCTGGGAGGAAAAGGGGTACGTGACGGCGGCAGAATACAGTGCGTTCTGCAACGCCACAGTGCCGCTGGTCCGGCTGCCGAAGATGATCTACCAAAACTCAGAAACGCTGGAGGTGCCCGTCCAAATTGCCCACTTCGGTGCCGCTCCGCTCACGAACGTGACGCCCACCTGGGAACTCCGCGATGCGTCCGGCCAGGTCCGGTTCCAGGGCAGCCTTCCGACCACCACCGTTCCGCTGGGCAATGCGTTTTCGCTGGGCACGATCCAACAGTCGCTGGCGACGGTCGACCAGCCGGGTGCGTGGACCCTCGCGGTGACAGTCGGCGGCCACCGCAACACGTGGGATCTGTTCGTTTATCCGGCAGAACGGCCGGAAGTCGGCAAAAAAGTGCTGGTGACGCAACAACTCGATGCCGCCGCGCAGAAAAAACTCCGCAAGGGAGGCCGTGTCCTGCTGACCCTGGCACCCGGCGCGCTGCGGCCGGAAGCGGGAGGCGACATCCCGATCGGGTTTTCGTCGATCTTCTGGAACACGGCCTGGACCAACGGGCAGCCGCCCCATTCCCTCGGTCTTCTGTGCGATCCGGCCCATCCGGCCTTTGCTGCCTTTCCGACCGCGTACCACAGCAACTGGCAGTGGTGGGACGCCATGCGTCACGGGCAGGCCATCCGCCTGGATTCGTTACCGGGCGACGTCCGTCCGCTGCTGCGGGTCATCGACGACTGGGTGACGGCCCGTCCGCTGGGGCTGTTGTTCGAGTGCAACGTGGGGAAAGGCAAACTGCTGGTGTCGGGCATCGATCTGTTGACCGATCAGGCCCAGCGCCCTGAGGCGCAACAGTTGCTCTACAGCCTACGGCGTTACATGGAAGGGGAAGGGTTCCGGCCCGCGGCCACGCTGCAACCGGAGGCCATTCAGCACCTTCTGAAGGAGTAATCCTGTTCAGCACGAAGCGAATGTAAAACTACCGAGCGTGTCTGAGCGTAAGGCCAGCAACCTTACTTCCTTTGGCCCAGCCACCGCAGCGCGTCGAGCAGGAAGCGGTCTTGCATTGGGCTGGAAAACGAGGACGAAAGCGTGCGGTTGGTGCCGCCTTCGTAGTCCATGTCGTTGTGTCCCATGTTCACGTAGAGCATCCGGTAGTTGCGGTTGGTCCAGGCCACGGGATAGTACCCATCGTGCCAGATCTCGTGCGGCTTGGGCCCGGTGCCCAGCGGAAAACTCGTTGCGTCGATGGCCAGCAGAATGTCGATGTCGGGGTTGGTGCGGAGGTCGTGCTCCCAGCGGTACCACTCGTTCGGCGCGGAACGAAACGTGTCGGGCAAATGACGGGTAGCGGGGTGATTCCCGTCTTCCACCCGCAACACCGCTGAGGTGGGCCGCCACGTGTTGCTGACAAACTGGCCCGATCCTAAAAACTGATCGTGGTACCAGTCCCAGTTCTGCGGGTAGGTGGAGGGGGTCATGGCAAACGCTGCGAAGTGAAACCCCATCCAGGCCCCGCCGCCTTCCATGTACCTCTGAAACGCGGCCCGCTGCGTTAGGGAATCGGGTCGGGTATCCAGAAACAACACGACCTGATAGTCTTTCAGAAAATCGTCGTTCAGGTTCGCCCAGTTGTCAGTCGAGTCGTAAGCGAAGTGGTGTTTCGCCGCCTGTTGGGCCAACCATCGGTTCGCCTCGTGTACGTAGCTGATGTGCGCCAGGTCCTGTTGCGCCGTGTAGAACCCGATCACCTTAAACTTCGGTGGCCGCGGGGCAATTGAAAGAAAGGAAAAGCTGATCAGGAGAAAAAATAGAGCAAGAAGGCGGTGGCGAGGGGATGCGGGCATGGTGTGCAAATTAAGAAGACGTTAGCTTTTGTCTCAGGTACGTGATGAATCGTTGCAGCAGGCGAAAAGCAATCCGGCCAAAAAGGATTCCAGCGATCAGACCTACGAACGCGCCTAAAAGCAAGGAAGTCGCTACTGTACCTTGATGCAAAATGCGGTAGAGAATTTCTCCACTTGCACAGCCTAGTGCGCAACCAATCACTGCGAAAGTAGTCAGTGTAAATGCCAGGAAACCTTTGGTGGCCGAACGCTGGTGGACGCCTATAAATACCGAGGTTGAAACGACGCCGACTGTGATCAAACCAACTAACGCCAGCAGAGCAAATCCGGCTAGCACGAACACCAGGACTAAACAGGCCACTAATAAGGTCAGCATTAAGACTGCTCCAATAAAAAGGACTGGAGTGAAATCTTTGTCGGCATCGTCTTCGTCAACTGCTGTGACCTGGAGCGAGTCGGGGGCATACACAGACGCTTCCGTAGAATCAAATGCTGCCTGGGATTGGCTAAACCCTAAGCTAGGAGCCAGACACAGCACACCTGTAAGCCAAACAAGGAGGAGGTGTTTTATCTATGTTGTTGAGAGTAGACGATGTAAAAAACGATACTCAAGTAAGACCACAACCCAATGAACACCAGGTGAATGCCTGTTTCCAACGGCTTTCCGCGCCATAACTTGGAAGAATAACCGAAAAATTGGATGAGGAGCCGAGCACTCCAGAAGGTGCCTAATCCCAGGGCGATCCTGCGGCCTAGTGGCGTATGAACCAGTTCGTGGGCTGAAGTCATGCACAGCAGGCCCATCAGCAACACGACGAAAGCGACGAAAAACGTATGCACATACATCATCTGCCGGTTGATCAGTTGCAGGGAATGCAGGTCTTTTTTCCAGTCGAAGTACCGGGGGAAAATGAGGTGAAGTGTAGCCAGTGCCACCAACAAAACGCCGATGATGTTAAGGTGCAGTTCCATCTTTTTCGAGGACATAACAGGTCACGAAAGGGGTAATTTTCTTGCGTTGCCTGATGCGAAATCCTCCAAGGATAAAGGTTTTACGCCAGGTAGGTTCTGGAAAGAAGTGGAAAACCCCAATCGTATAGGAGATGAAGTTAAAAATGTCGCGCAGGTGTTCCACAACTACGACGTGCCCATCAGATTGCAGACTACGGTGTAGTTCCTGAAAGAACTGTATACGTTCCTTAGCGTTCCGGATTTCGTGGGCAGCAAAGAGGACGCACATCAGGTCGGCGTATTGGTCGGGAAGCGGCAGGCGGTCGGTGCGGATGTGCTGTGTGTCAGGATGAGGGGGATAGGCTTTACGCGCCCGTCGGATCGAGACTTCGGTGTGCCGGGCAGGATCGTAAAAGTCAAAAATGATCAGGTCGGTCGTCGGAAATTTTTCCTTTAGCAAGACACTGGATTCGTCAAAACCAGCATGGATGTTCACCAGGCGCTGTGGTGTTTTCGGAACTTCCAGCCACTGAAGTTGGTAGAGCGACGAAAGGTCGTAGACGTAAAAAGAAACCAGCAGCGAGACAAGGGTTGTGCTTACCGCCATACCGCAGAGGAGCCCAAAAAACGGTCGATAGGAGACAGGTAGCCACCTGATGACGACCCCTAATGACAGAATGCCACCTAAGGCTATCAGGTAAAAATGGTAGTTGAAACGCAGAATATTGCGGATGCCTTGAAAGGGTGTTCTTCCAGTTACCATGGCTCACGAACGCCTTTTTTCCAATGGTAAGGAATCTCCTGGACCACAAACGCACTCGCCAGCCGAAACGTGCTCAAGTGCGGCTGGTCCAGAAACGGAATGTAGTAGTCGAGGACGGTGACCGGTTGGGGTTGCCAGTGTTGCCGGACGCCCTCGATGATCAGCATCTCCCTGGTTTGGGGAAGCGACGTGAAGGTAAAGGGAAGCGGACCGGCAAACCGCCGTGCTTCTTTCCAGTCGTGAAAGGGCGACTCGGGCGGCAAGTCCACCGCGTGCTCGTCTTGCCTGACCTGTACCCGGAAGCCGGAAGAAGGTGAAGACAGCGTCGTTTCCGTGCCCTGCTTACTGACTTCGATAGCGACCTTCTGGTAGCGGTAGTGCGTAAAGAGGTTGCCGAGCAGTTGCATCATAGGGTTGTCCGTCTCCGAGCGGAGGATGTGCAAGCCCCGCCGTCGCTTGCCCGTCGCATTGGTGAACCGGACGAATAGACGGTATCCGATCAGGAAGAAGTCGTTTCCCAGCCAGGCCGGAAAGCCTTTCGGGCGCAGGTGTTTCGTCTGCACCATCGCCACGGCCAGAAAGGCCCATTCGTCCTCAAACAGATCCAGCGACAAACCCTCCGGGACGAGCGAAGTCAATTGCGCTTGCGGAAAGGCGAATGTCAGCACGAACGAAGACTCAAAATACGCCTCGACGGCAAAAGGATGGTGGTTGAGAAAGGAAAGCACAATCAGACAATGCGTTTGCGAAGTTGAAACGTATGGTAGTAGATCAGCCCCATAAAACCCAGCGCAAAAATGAGGTTGAACCGATCCCACAGCAGCAGGTCCGGTGCCAAGAAAAATTCCAGCAGGTTCATCGTCCCGATCAATACAATCTGTGTTACCGCACTGACACGCCGTTGAATCCCACTAACTACCCAGAGTGCCATTCCGATCTCCGCGAACCCTATCGCCTGAGTTAGGAGCGGAGCCACCGCTTCGCCCAGAATACGCGCGACAATCTGCTCGTGTCGCGGCACCCAACCTAGCACTTTGCAGAAAAGCCCATTCACCAGCCAGACGGAAGCGATGCAGTAAGTGAGGAGGTGGTAAAACAGAAGGACAAGTTGACGCATGAAGCAAGATCTGAATGAAATGGGTTTCCGCCTGATCAAAGAAAAGAAGAAGCTTTCGTGCGCAAGGTATGCACCAGCGTACGCAACGGCTGATTCATTTCTTCGTCTAGATTCCAGGTGAAGGTGGTGCCTGATGAGGGGATGGATAACTGGCAAAAAAGTCCATCCAGTACAATTCCCTTGTATGGCGCAGTACTCAGAAGGGAGGTATCGATGGATTGTAGAAAAGTAGCCTCCGTTTCCGAGAGCGAAAGCTCCTGTTCGGTAATAGCCAAGCGATTCAAATTATAAATCCCATGCTGAAAGCGCGAACCATCGTAGTGCGCATTCCAATACTTCGCTACAAACTTTACTTCAGATTTATGAGCAAGTAATGTAACAGAAAATGCATGTGATAGGAGTTGTCCTATCTCCAAATACAGAATATGAGTGTGCCAATCAGGCGGACAAGCTAAATCCGTCAATTCAGTTTTGATCTGATTGATAAGATCTTCCGTACGATTCGAGAATCTTTCCATTTACCAATACGCTCTGTCATCCCGAAGGGATCTTCTTGCTCTTCAAGAGGATTTTTCTCAATGTGTAGCAAGATCCAGCAGCGGCTGCCGCTTTCAGGATGACATAGAAAACACTACTTGTCATTTCGACCATAGGGAGAAATCTTGCTCCGACAGGCTCTAGATCTCTCACATTCGTTCGAGATGACAAATTAAACGAGATGAGAGCGGAAAGAGAATGACAAAACAGTGGTCGAGATGACAGAGAAAGGAAGACGGGCAGAAAGTAGAGCGAGCTTCTACTTCCCGGCGGTTAGCATCTTCTCCAAGTACGCATTGTATTCGGTGAAGACTCTGGCGAGGAAGTCGATTTGTTCCTGCGCTTCCTGCCAATCCCCCTGTTCGATGGCCTCACGGACCCCCGGTAGCGTTTTGACGCCGTAGCCGGTGTAGAAGCCGGGGGCGTAAATCTGGTGCCGGAACCAGGGGCGGCGGGGTAGCCCTTCCTCCCGGACCAGTTGCCGCTCGGCGTGGTAGAGCAGGGCGTTGAGTTGCGTCCGTTTTTGTGCCGGGAGGAGGTCGGTTTTCAAGAGGGCTTCCAGTTGCTTCGCGTTTGTCTCCAGGGTGGTCAGCGCGTTTTGCAGCGGTGCGAAGTTGAGGTAGGGGACGGGTTGGGGCGCTTTCGGTTGGTAGAGTGGCTCATTCGGATCAGCGGCCAGTTCGTAGAGGTGTTCTTTCAGGTTGGCCTGTAGGCCGTCGGCTTCCTTCCGCATCTTGTCGGCCGTTTCCATCACCTCCTTCAGGTATTCGGCCATCGTTTTGTAAAAGTGGTCGAATTCGAAGGGCAGCAGGTCGGCGTTGGCGAGGCGCAGCGTGGCCCGGCCCGCCGTTTCGGCCAGCGCGATCCCGTAGGCGAACTCCGGATCTTTGAAGCGGCGGTAGTGGTCGTACGAGTCGTAGATGGAATGGTACTCGCCGCCGCTGCCTTCGCCGCCGTAGCCGAGGTTGAGCGAGGCGATGCCCAGGTGCTGGAGGAAGGGCGTGTAGTCGGAACCGGAACCCAGCGCGCTGATCGTGAAGCCTTTGTACTTCTCACGGCCGCCGCCGTTCACGATGTCGAACGCCTTCCGGCGCTGCAACACCGAGACTTTCTTTTGCGGGTCTTGCACGTCGCCGGCAATCTGGGCGCAGAATGCTTCCAGCGTGTGCGAGCCGCCCATGAACAGGAAACCGCGCGAGTTGCCGTCGGTGTTGATGTAGGCCACGGCCTTCTGTTGCAGTTCGGCGGCGTGGTCTTCCACCCATTCGGTCGAGCCGATCAGGCCGGTTTCTTCCGCGTCCCAGCCGCAGTAGACAATCGTCCGTTTGGGTTTCCAGCCCGTTTTCGCCAGCTCGCTCACGGCGCGGGCCTCTTCCATCAGCGCGACCATGCCCGAGACCGGATCGGCCGCCCCGTTCACCCAGGCGTCGTGGTGGTTGCCGCGTAGCACCCACTGGTCGGGAAATTCGCTGCCCTTCATCGTGGCGATCACGTTGTAAATTTCTTTCTGGTCCCAGTTGAATTCGAGCTTCAGGTGGACCTTGACCGGTCCCGGCCCGATGTGGTAGGTGAAGGGCAGGGCGCCACGCCACTTCTCCGGGGCCACCGGTCCCTGCAGGGCTTCCAACAGCGGCTGGGCATCGTGGTAGGAGATGGGCAGGACGGGAATTTTGGTCAGCGTTTCGGCCTGGCTCCGGTCGAGGCGCTTTGCCTTTTTGGTGGCCGCGTAGCCGGGCGTCAGCGGATCGCCAGGGTAGAGGGGCATGTCCATCACCGAACCGCGCTGCACGCCGTACTCACTCTTGAACGCTCCCTTGGGGTAGACGTCGCCCTGGAAGTAGCCGTCGTCCTGCGGATCGGAGTAGATCAGGCAGCCGATGGCTCCTTTTTCGGCGGCGAGTTTGGGCTTGATGCCGCGCCACGAGCCGTAGTACTTGGCGATCACGATTTTGCCTTTCACGTCGATGCCCGCCTCTTCGAGCTTTTCGTAATCGTCCGGCACGCCGTAATTGACAAACACCAGTTCGGCCGTCACGTCGCCGTCGGTCGAGTAGGCGTTGTAGGTCGGCAGTTGCGCGTCGGTCTGGCCCGAGGTCGCATCTTCCGCCAGAGCCGGTTCCGCCAGCGAAGCGGTGAATTTCGTCGGTTCCACCATTTCCAGCACGCGCACCTTCGGCGAGGGGAACAGCACCTGATACGTCTCAATCTTCGTATCGTAACCCCACGACTTGAACTGTTTCGCCATCCACTCGGCGTTGTCCTTGTCGTAGGCCGACCCCACGTGGTGCGGTTCGGCGGCCATCCGCTGCATCCACTGGCGCAGGTTCTCGGCCTTCAGGGTCTGGTCAAATTGTTTTTCGCGTTGTAGTTCTTCGGCGGCGTGGGCTTTCGTGAACCCCATCAGGGCGGTGGTGTCTTGGGCGGCGAGGGGGGAGGAAAAAAGTAGGCTGAGGAGGAGGGCGGAAGCGTGTTTCATGGGCAAGCGGGGAGGTTAAGGAAACGCTAAATATAAAACAGCCGGTACGAGAGAAGGAAGTGCCTTCGCAACTATTCTAGACGTTAAGCCTACTTTTCTTTGGCACCTCACCCACAGGCTCTTGCGCTCCTCGCTAAATTTCCGATTTCCATGCGTGAGGTTTACCTTAACGTATACTTTTTCTTTTTCGCTAACTCCTCCTCGCTATGCTCGACCTCGTTATTGATGCTCGTTCTGCCTCGCTGGGCAATGGATTCCACGTACGGCGGATTTTGCCCTACCGGCTGCGCCGGATGCTGGGGCCGTTTATTTTCATGGACCACGCCGGTCCGGTCCACATCGCGCCGGAAAATCGCGCCAGCATGGACGTGTTGCCGCATCCGCACATTGGTCTCTCGACCGTGAGTTACCTGTTCGACGGGCAGGTGACGCACCGCGACAGCCTGGGCGTGCAGCAGGTGATTCGGCCCGGTGAGGTGAACTGGATGACGGCCGGGCGGGGCATTGCCCACTCCGAGCGGTTCGAAGATCCGGCGATGCTGGCGGGCGGCCAACTGGAGATGATCCAGACATGGGTGGCGCTCCCCGAAGCGGCAGAAGAACAGGCCCCCACGTTCGAAAACTACCAGCCGGAGCAACTGCCCATTTTCACCGATACGGGCGTCTGGATGCGGCTGATTGCCGGGGCGGCCTTTGGCGAGAACAACCAGGTGAAGACGCATTCGCCCCTGTTTTACGTGCACGTGGTGCTGGAACCGGGCGCGCGTTTCGGCCTACCCACGCACTATCCCGAGCGGGGTGCCTACGTGGCGAAAGGAGAGGTGGAAGTGAACGGCCGGACCTACGGCGTGGGGCAGTTGTTGGTGTTTACCCAAGGCGTCGATCCGGTGATCGTCGCCCGCGAAGCGAGCACGTTGCTGTTGCTGGGGGGCGAGCCGCTGGGCGAACGGTTCATCTGGTGGAACTTCGTTTCGTCCAGCCGCGAGCGGATCGAACAGGCCAAAGCCGACTGGCAGGCGGGGCGCATTCCCTTGCCGCCCAACGACAACCAGACGTTTGTCCCGCTGCCCGAAGACCGCACCAGACCCGCCGGTTCGGGTGGGAATCCGCCGCCCGGAGCGCTGTCGTAAGCAAATCAGGTACATTTTATTGGAAAGTTGATGGGATTTTGTCGTTTTTGCTTTTCTAAATGTAAAAAATACTTTACATTTAGTAGCGTATGTAAGACAAACCGATCACGCCATGAAAAAATCTCAATCTTTCCTTTTTGTCTATCCCTACTGGGCCAAATGGCTGGGAGCCGCGAGTATTCTCTTTGGGCTGATCGTCTTTCTCTACCGGGTACTGCATTATGAAATCGTGGACATCAGAGGCGGGAGCTTTCCCGTCGCTATCGGGCTGACACTGATCTTCTTCTCCCGGGAAAAAACCTTCGATGAGCGGATCGTCTTTCTGAAGTTCAAAGCCTTGGCTATGGCGGTCCCGCTGGCGGTGGCCATCACCATGCTGATCAACTACTCCTATAATTTTGAGGGCTATTCCATCGAGACCGACAGTTGGTTTTCCATTTCGGCCTTCGAATACCTGACCATCGCCTTGCTCGTTGCCCTGGGTTGGTTTCACTACCTGAGGATCAAAGCGTAACAGCACGCATGAAAAATTCCATCAAGGTGGAGCGGGCCAAAAAAGACCTGACGCAGGCCGATTTAGCTCTCAAAGTGGGCGTTTCACGTCAGACCATCAACTCAATCGAGAAGGGGAGATTTGTACCGTCCACGTTGCTGGCACTCAAAATCGCCCGTGTGTTGGACGAACAGGTGGACCATATTTTTACGTTAGAGGTCGACGACTGGGACTGAGCCGCATCGCCTCAGTGCTTGATTTCCAGTAACATGCCTTCCGTGACCACCGCATACAGGTCCTCAAGGTCCGCCGTTGTCATCGACACGCAGCCCTGCGTCCAGTTTTGTTTGTACCGGATGGCGTGGTCGTAGCCTTTCGGCACCCCGTGGATGCCGATCTCGCCGCCGATTTCGGCCTCGGGAGGAATCCGGCCTTCCAACTTGGCGCGGCGATGCTTCCGCCAGGAGTCGTCGGTGGGGTAATCGAGCCAGATGAAATAAGACCACTTTGCGTGAGGATACTTGCTCTTGACCCGGAATGTGCCTTCGGGCGTACAGTGATCACCCTGCCGCAACTTATCGTCTACCGGATTTGCGCCAAACACTACGTCGTAGCCCCGCAGGGCAAGCGAGTCGTGCCAGACGGTAAGGGTATACTGCGATTTGGTCACAACGATCCGTAGCTGTTCCGGCGTCAGGTGCAGCGAGTCGCACAGGCGCGAAAGCGTAGGAGGAACGGTAGCGTGCACGGCCGGTGGGTGTGTCGACGATGGGCGACCCGTTTGTTCCGTGGTAGGGGAGGTGCAGGCGCTCCAACCCCAAAGCAAAACCATTATTAATCCGCCTAACCGGTACGTCTTTCTGAGCGGCCAGGCGAGGCTTAGTCCTGCCACTCGCTGAAAATTACTTCGTCGGCCGTACGCAGCTGCGCGACGTGGCGAAGGGCGTTGGTCGGGTCGAGGGGCGTCCAGTACGAAGGGTACTTGATTTCGACTTCGCGGTTGAGCAGACGCGTTTGCCACTCCTCCAGGGTCAGGCCCGTTTCCAGGCCCCGGTTGATGTAAAAGCACTGTGCCGTGCCTTCCAGCGCCAGCACCACGTCGTGTTCGCCTGCCGTGCGGACGTCGCGCACGCGCCCTTCCACCACCCGACAGTGCGCTTCCGGTACGTGGGGTACTGGCCGCAGGGCCATGCCCAGCGTAAGGACGAGGAGAAACGCAAGCGAGGACAACAGGAGGGTTTTCGTGGACATGGTGGGAGTAGCTAAGGGTAAAAAAGAATTGCTACGCCAAGAAAGGAAATAGTTCGGGGATGTGCAAACCGCGCCCCTCATCAGGAGGGATGGGCTGCCAGCGGCGCGGCGCGTTTGACAAAAAAGGCCACAATGGCCGATGTGAAGGCACCCATCAGCAGCGCTCCGATGACGCTTTGCAGCACGTAGTTGCCCAGGCTGAAATACGCCTCGGCTTCGGCCGGTTCCATCTCTCCGGTGGCAACGGCGTAGGCAATTACGTTGGGGAAGTACTGCGGGGTGATGACGGTCGAGGTGATCCATTGTGTCAGCGGACTGAGCAGCGCAATGAAGAGCGTCAGCACCAGTCCCGAGACCAGCCCCTGTTTGTAGGTCATCACGCCGCCGTAGTCGTTCCGTCGTTTGTCGAGCAGCGCCAGCACGTACAGCGCAATGGCCGGAATCGCGAAGAAGTTGGTGTAGATCGCGTGTTGGGCAATGTAGCGGTCGTGCAACCCGGCGAGCCGTTCCAGGACCATCCACAGAAGGGCCACCCCGGCAAAAAGAAATGCCCATTTGAGTTCCGTACGATACTTTTTCATAAGACAAAGGTGCTAATAGAGACCAGGGCTTCAAAAAGAAAAAGGCGGGGAAGCGCGCAACTCAAAAAGCGGGAAAACGAAAACCCACTTCCTGAGCGTGGAGAAGACGCCCCTGAAGTGGGTGAGGTTGTGCACCGAGGTGCGGATTACAGCTTGCTCTTGGCGTCGATGAGCTGGTTGTCGACTTTCTGGTTTTTGACGGCGTAGTTGAAGCCGGGGTGGATGGCGTAGGCCCCGTATTCGCCTTTCATGTTCATGGCGAGGAAACCGACCTGGATGTCGCGGAAATCGGGATACTTTTTGATGATGCGCTCGACGGCCGCCTGGCAGGCCTGTTGGGGCGAATTGCCCTGCCGCATCAGTTCCACCACCATGTGACTGCCCACGATGCGAATCACCGCCTCGCCGACGCCCGTGGCACACGCCCCGCCCACTTCGTTGTCAACGAACAACCCGGCCCCGATGATGGGCGAGTCGCCCACGCGACCGTGCATTTTCCAGGACATGCCGCTGGTGGTGCACGCTCCCGACATTTTGCCGTTTTTGTCCAGGGCCAGCATCGAGATGGTATCGTGGTTTTCGATGTTGATCACCGGCTTGTACTTGGCGTCTTTCAGCCACTCCTTCCACGCCTTTTCGGCATCGGCGGTCAGCAGGTTTTCTTCCGGGAACCCTTCTTCCAGGGCAAACTGGCGGGCGCCTTCGCCGACCAGCATCACGTGCGGCGTTTTTTCCATGACGCGCCGCGCGATCGAAATCGGGTGTTTGAACCCTTCCAGAAAGGCCACCGAGCCGCAGCGGTCCTGTTCGTCCATGATGCAGGCGTCGAGCGTCACGTGACCGTCGCGGTCGGGCCAGCCGCCGTAGCCCACGGTCGAAACGGTGGGGTCGCCTTCGGGCACGCGCACCCCCGCTTCGACGGCATCGAGCGAGCGGCCGCCTTTGTTCAGAATTTCCCAGGCGGCACTGTTGGCCGGTACGCCGTGGTTCCAGGTGGAGATCACCACCGGCCCACCGGGCGCAGGCGACGAGAAGGCGGAACGAACGGAGGCCAGGGCCGGGCGAACACCCGACAGCGCCAGGGCACTGAGCGCAGAACGGCGAAGAAAACGACGACGTGAGTTCATCATGGAAAGTGAAAACAGGAAAAAGGGTAGAAAATGGGAACGTGGCGGTGGCGCAAAATATGCGATTCTGTTCATTTTCCGAAATCCGGCGGCAGGCGCTCCGCTCAGCGCGGGGATAGTACCAACTCCACGTAGACCGGAAAGTGGTCGGAGCCAATAGGTTCCATGCGTTGGAGAGCCTTCACCCGAAACTCCCGCGTCACGAACACATGATCGAGGGGCCAGCGGAAAAGGGAAGAGGTGGCATCGAACGAGTTGAAGAGCCCCCGGCCGAGGCGCACGTTGTGCAGCACGTCGTCGGCTTCAAACATGCGCGTGGTGTGCGACCAGGAGACGTCGTTGAAATCGCCCGCCACAACGGCGGGTACCTGTTCGCGAACCACCAGGTCACCTACTTTCAGCAGCGCTACCTCTTTGTCGTCCATGTTGTCCGGGTATTCGTCGGGAATGGGCGGCACCGGGTGGACGGCATGCAACCGGAAGGAGCGACCGTCGGGCAGTTGCAGGGTCGTGTGGACCGAGGGAACGTCGTGGTGATTGAGGTGTTTTACCTCGGTTTCCGACAGCGGAAGGCGCGAGTAGAGGATCAGACCGTAGGTGTTGTCCAGCGGGTGCTCCAGCCCGTAGGGGTACGCGTCGTCGAGGGGTTGCAAAGTCTGTTCCCACCAGGCATCTACTTCCAGAAGCAGAACCACGTCCGGTTGCATCCGGCGAATCAGCGCGGGCAATGCCTCGGCGTTGCGGTTTTTCATATAGACATTCGCGATGAGCAGACTGAACACCGACGAAAGGGTGTCCTCCTCGATCGCTGCGTCCGCGACCTGCCGGGTACCCAAGGGTGTGTACGGCACGATAAACGAAGCCTGAATGCCCAGCGCCAGCAGTAGCGCCACTACGAAAAGAAGCGCTCCCCACCGCCAGTGGCGGTTCAGCACGCCGTAGAGCACAAGCAGCCCCGCCAGGGCCAGCAACAGTTGCAGCCGCGGAAAATCCAGGACCTTGAGCCACCAGATCGGAACGTCGTAGAGCAGCGACAGAAGCGTGGCCGCAACGGCGGCGAGTCCCAACAAAATAATCAGAAAGAGAAGGGCGGTCTTTATCTTTGCCATAAAAATGCAGGAGAGTCCGGTGCTGGCGGGCGTTCCGCCACGAGGAGCGCCGCACCGAGTGCCGAGGTCTTGTCCGAAAACTAGTCAGTATCTTATGCCTAACCAACCCCTTTTTGAGCTCTGTGTAAATTCGGCGGCTTCGGCCGTTGCTGCGCAAACCGGCGGTGCCGACCGGGTCGAGCTGTGCGAAAACCTGTTTGACGGGGGAACAACCCCTACCGCCGGCACCATCGCCACGGCGCGCCGCCACCTGACCATCCCGATGATGGTGATGATCCGCCCGCGGGGCGGCGACTTTCTGTACTCCGACCTGGAGTGGGAAGTGATGGAACACGACGTAAAAACTGCCAAAGACCTGGGGGCCGACGGACTCGTGACCGGCATCTTGACGCCCGACGGCCGCGTGGACATGCGGCGGATGGAGCAGTTTATGCGCTGGGCCGATCCGCTGCCCGTCACGTTCCACCGGGCGTTCGACGTGGTGCGCGATCCGCTCGAAGCGCTGGAGAACCTGCTGGACTTGGGCGTAGCCCGCATCCTGACGTCGGGACAGGAATCGACCGCCTGGGAAGGCGCAGACCTGATTCGCGAACTGGTGTTGCACGCCGGCGACCGACTCATCATCCTGCCGGGTGGCGGCATTACCGACCGCAACCTGCAGAAACTGGTCGACCACACGGGCGTGCGGGAGGTCCACTTTGCGGCCCTGCACCAGGAACCGAGCGGCATGCAGTACCGCAACGACCGCGTCTTTATGGGCGGTACGCTTCGTCCGCCCGAATACGAAGTGACCATCACCGACCCGCAGCAGGTGCGCGTCATGCGCGGTGCCGTGTCGGCGCATTGATCGTTCGTAAAAAGTTTTGTAGCTTGGAGAAGTGCCTCAATACAAATGGGTTATGAAGGTACTTCTCCTTTTTTTGTGGGGTTTCCTGAGTGCCACCGCCCGAGGCAGCACGCCGGGAATCGGGCATGGCGATGCCGACGTGCTCTGGCTGGCGCTCCTCTTCTGTGCCTTGCTGGCGTTGGTCTACGGTGCGCTGGTGGCCGGGCGTTGGCTGCGCCGTCATGCGCTTCACTGGTGGCACCGGCTGCATGCCCCGGAGCGGCCCGATACCCCCTCATAACTTCCGCGTACGTTGCTGCGTATCCTACCGAAACCTGACGGCTGCCGTGTGCCTGTAGAAGTCGTTTTTACGGGAGTATTTTTTGCATGAGACCGTAGGGAGGTATCACTTACGCAGAGACATACGGATGGATTATTTTGAACGATTCGTCTACCATACCAAGCAGATGTGTTATGGAGGCGACGGATTGCTGATCTGGAACGACGTAGTCACCAACTATGGCATCTGGATCGCCTACATGGCGTTTGCCTATTACTGCATCGGGTTTCAGCGCATTAAAATTCCGGCCCTTCGGCCGTTGCTGGACACCCGGCTGTTCTGGGCCCTGATGTGGGTGTTTTTCTTTTGCGGGTGGCAGTATTTTCAGGATGCCACCAGCGCGTTCTACGCTTCCGGCCCGTGGTACTACCTCAAAGTAGGCGCCCGCTACGTCCAGTTGGGATTTATGGTGGTGCTCATCCTCTCTTCCAGCCGGTTGCGGGCGTGGGCCAAAACCCTGCGGACGGAGTCGGATGTCCACGAGTTGGAGGAGATGGGCCACTGTGGCCAGTTTCGGTACGATCCCGGTACCCAAACCGTCTGGTGGTCGGACGGCATGTTCCGGATTTTCGGGATAGTGCCTAAACCCGACGGCATCCTGTCGCTCGGGCAGGTCGAAAACTGCATCGATCCCCGCGACCGAAAAACGCACATGGAGCAGGTCGGTCGTGTGGTCGCCGACCGCCAGCCCCGTGAAATTACGAGCCGCATCGCGCTCGATACCGGCGAAGTGCGCTGGATTCGGGCGTCGCACCGCATGGAAGGCCGTACCATGATCGGCGTCGTGGTCGACGTGACCGAAGAGAAGCGAGCCAACGAAAAAAATGCGGAGCTGATTCGGGGGTTGCAACGGAGCCTGATCATCCTGGAACAGGAAAAAAATCCGGGCAAAATGGCCGAACAGTTGCGACAACTGATCTGAAAAAAGACCCTGCCAGAACGCAAAACACCGCCACTTCTCTCCAGGAGCCGTGGCGGTGTTTTCGGAAACAACCGGTGGGTTGTTATACCTGATTGCTGCTGTACTGGTACACGCTGGCCAGGTGCGCCGGCGAATGTTTGGTGATGTCCAGGTCTTTGATCAGCCCGTCTTTCAGGCTGTAGACCCAGCCGTGGATGTAGGGAAACTCGCCGTTCTCCCACTCTTCCTGAATGAACGACACCATGCACAGGTTGTTGACCTGTTCCTGCACGTTCAGCTCCACGAACCGGTTGCCGCGCGCGTGTTCATCTTCGATGGCGTCCAGTTCTTTTTTGTGCATCCGGTAAACGTTCTTGATGTTGACCAGCCAGTTGTCGAGGTAGCCGTACGAGTTGTTGCTCATGGCGGCCAGCACGCCCCCGCAGCCGTAGTGACCGCAGACGATGATGTGTTTGACCTTCAGCACCTTGACGGCGTAGTAGACCACACTCAGCAGGTTGGAGTCGGTGTGATGCACCACGTTGGCAATGTTCCGTTGCACGAAAATGGAACCGGGCATCCGATTCGTGATTTCCGTAGCGGGCACCCGGCTGTCCGAACAGCCGATCCACAGAAACTGCGGCGATTGCCCCTGGGCCAGCCGGTCAAAAAAAGACGGATCTTTCTGTTTGGTATTTTCAACCCAATCTTGGTTGCCCTTAATCAAGTCTTTGATACTTTCTGCCATAGGATCGTTGGTTTGGTTAATAAGGTTAGGGAGATAAGGGACGGAATCCCCCGCCGGCCCGGAGGCGGCGAGGGTCGCGTACATGCTATGCTAAAGTACTGGCTCTGACCCGGATTTGTTTGCCCGGGGGCGCGGAATCTTCCGAAAAGTTGACCGAAAGGGCTTGCGCCCGGCTTACTTCAGGCCCGGTGCCGCGACCCGCACCACGGAGAGTGAATACGGCGCGGCGGTCAGCGCAAGGCGTTTGCCGGAAGTCGAGAGGGGCTGTTCGGTCGGGCGGATGTTGCGCGACGCTGCAAACCCGTTGACGGCCTCCAGGTCGTCGCTCTGCAAGACGGTGAGTGTCCCTTCTTTCGCCAGGCGAGCCACGCCTTTAAACTGAAAGTTAAGCTCCTGCGGCGTGGCGGTACTGTTGACGATCTTGAGCACGAGCTCGCCCGTGGCGGCATCTTTCGCCGCGGTGGCGTAGAGGCCCTGTTGCCCGGTGACGGGTTTGCCGCCCTCGGTCAGGGGCAGCACTGCGGTGCCGCGGTTGGTAGCAAAGAGTTTCTGGACGTAATAATTGGGCGTTCCGTACGATTCCAAGTTGTTGAACCATATCAGGTCGGGCGTCCACTGCCAGCCGTCGACGTGGGCGAAGAGCGGTGCATACGAGCTCAGGTGCACCACCTCGGCGTTGCGTTCCAGGCCGGTCATAAAGGCGGCTTCTGCCAGCGCACACTCCCAGTTGTTTTTGTTGTCGGGGCTGGCGATGGCGACACTCTGCGCCGCGTATTCTCCCGCAAACACCTTCGGGCCGTTGCGGTCGTAACGGTCGTAGCGGTCGGCGTTTTCCAGGAACCACGACGGACTGCGGTAGTAGTGCTCGTCGACGATCTCAGCCCCCATCTGCTTCAGTTGCTCCCAGCCGTAGTCGAACATTTCCCCGTCGGGGAACGGGCCGCTTCCCGACACGAGGATCATTTCCGGATATTGAGACTTGATGGCTTTTTCAAAGACCTGATACCGTGCGATGTATTCCGGACCCCACTGCTCGTTGCCGATGCCGATGTAGTTCAGGTGGAACGGTTCGGGGTGGCCCATGTCCGCCCGCACCTTGCCCCACACCGAACTGGTAGGGCCGTTGGCAAACTCGATCAGGTCGAGCGCGTCCTGCACGTAAGGGTCGAGCTCGTCCATCGGCACCAGCTCGCCGGTGTTGAACTGGCAGGCGATGCCGCAGCTCAGGATGGGCAGCGGCTCGGCGCCCATGTCTTCGGCCAGTTGGAAATATTCAAAGAAGCCCAGCCCGAAACTCTGGAAGTAGTCGGGGGTGGGGCGGTGCTGAAATTCGGTGTTCCACCGGTTGATGAGGACTTCGCGGCCCGTGATGTCGCCCACCGTTTTTTTCCACTGGTACCGGCGGGCCAGCGTGCGGCCTTCCACAATGCAGCCGCCGGGGAAGCGCAGAAAGCCCGGGTCCAGGTCGGCCAGCAGTTGCACCAGATCGGCCCGCATCCCTTTGGGGCGGTTTTTCCAGGTATTTTCCGGAAACAGCGAAACCATGTCGAGATCGACTACGCCCTTGCCTTCGAAGCGCATCGAAAACCGGCCTTTCATCGCCGTGCCGGTGGCCACGATCTGAGCGCTGTATTCTTTCCAGGCAGACCCGGAGGGCGTTAGGGTAGCCTTGCCCAACACCTGGCCGGTGGTGTCGATCAGTTCGACGTGCAGCTTCGTGTTGCCCTCGGGCTGGCGGGCCATCAGGGTCAGGTTGTACTGCATCCTTTCCTGAATGCCCATGCCCCGGAAGCCGGTGTTTGTCAGGCGGTAGCCGGTATCGGCCTTGACCGTTACGCGCAGGAAATGAGCATTGGCGACCTCTTCGCTACGTTTGATCGCCGACGCAAACCCAGACTTCTCGTTCATCGAAAACGGATCGCTGGCCGGTTGCAGCCAGCCCATGAGCGGGGTGTCGAACTCGAACGAGCGGTTCTTGATCATCTCGGCGTAGAGGCCCCCGTCGGCCGCGAAGTTGATGTCTTCGAAGAAAATGCCGTACATGGTCGGCTGGATGGGCGCGATGGGTTTCGCCACGTCCACGACATACGCGTGGTTCTGCGGGCGATCGGAGAGGGGCGTGGCCTGCGCACAGCCCAGAAGAAGTAGAACGCCGAGGACGTAACCCCAGCTACCGTTGGGAGAAGTCAGATTCATTAGGGAGGAAGTTGTTTGAAAGCAACCAAGCTACAAAAAAGCGGAATAATGCGGGCGGCAAGCCACCGGAAGTAAGCAAACTGATCTATAAACTTTTGAGATTATGTAAATAAAAACGGGATAGAGGCTGCAACCGCTGTGCAAATGAGCCTTGCCTGTGCCCGCTATAAAATCTTCTTTGGTTTTCTGGCTCGATTCGGTAGATTCATTTGAATAATCTCTATTTTGTGATTGTGAAAAGAGGTAAATAATGAATTATAAAAAAGATACTATTGGAAATTCGTCGAAGCGCAAGTTTTTAAAACAGGTATTCGGTGGGTCGCTGGCGGCGATGGCGCTTCCGTTACTGCCGCTGGAGGCGTTGGGAAGACCCACCTTGCAACACCTGCGTCAGCAGCTGGCTGCTGCGCCGGACGAAGAAACGTACTGGCGTCTGGTGAAACAGCAGTTCATGATTCCCGAGGCGCTGCTGATGGTCAATGCCGCCAACCTGTGTCCGAGTCCGTACGTGGTGACGGAACAGGTCGTCAACGCGTACCAGAACCTGGAAAAAGACGTGTCGTTTCATTACCGGGCCACTTTTGCGACCCAGCGGGCCGAAGCCTTGCAGCAACTGGCCGACTTTTTAGGAGTGCACGCAGACGAGATCGGCATCACGCGCAACACCACCGAAAGCAACAACATCGTCGTCAACAGCCTGGACCTGAAAAAAGGCGACGAGGTCGTGATCTGGGAACAGAATCACCCGACCAACGGGCTGGCCTGGCAGGAACGCGCGAAACGCCTGGGCTTTACGGTAAAAACCGTGGCCATGCCCGCTCAGCCCACCTCGGCCGCCGAACTGATTGCCCCGTTTGCGGAGGCAATTACCAGAAAAACCCGGCTGATTGCCTTCTCGCACATCTCTAACGCGTCGGGCATTGCCCTCCCGGCCAAGGCCCTCTGCCAGCTGGCGAACGAGCGGGGCGTGCTCTCGATGGTGGACGGCGCTCAGTCGTTGGGGATGGTCGACCTGGATCTGCGGGCCATGGGCTGCGATTTCTACACCGGCAGCACGCACAAGTGGTTGATGGGGCCGCTGGAAAATGGTATCCTGTACGTGAAAAAAGAACACCTGGACCGCCTGTGGCCCCTGATCATCGGGGCGGGCTGGCATCAGAACAGCACAACGGTCGACGAGAAATTCTGCGTGCTGGGGCAGCGGAACGAAACCACGGCGGCGGCACTTTCGGCTACGCTGGCTTTTCATACCACGTTGGGCAAAGCGCAGATCGAAGCCCGCACCAAAGCACTCAACGCGTACCTCAAGCAGCAGCTCCGGGAGCGCATCCCGTCGGTAACGTTCGTCACGCCCCTATCGCCCGACCTCAGTGCGGGGGTGACCATCGTCAACCTGGCCGGCCAAGAGCCCCGCGCGCTGGTAGATCGCCTGTACAAAACCCACGGCATCGCCTGCGCCCCCACCGGCGGGCTCCGCTTCTCGCCCCACATCTACAACACGATGGCCGACCTGGACCGTATCGTCGATGCACTGGCGACCGTGTGAGCGGGCGGCAAATCGGCTCTGGCAAGCATCGGGGATGCAGAGACGGGTTGCCTCTAAAACGCTTCTGTCTGGCTATAACGCGCACAAGACGTACCACTTTTTCTGTGACGACGCCGCGTAAAAAGTGGTACGTCTATAAATAACTAGAGCTGCAACAAAACCGGATCGAGCTACTTTCTAAGTGTCAGCCTGAGCAGCATCGCGTCAGCTGAAAATCTTATAGGTGTGTTATCTTATACGCCTCAATTGACGTTTATAAGGTCCCGCCATGGGGTTGATTGAATTGCAACCAAACCAACCGTAGCGAGCTTGCCTTATGAGCACTTATACATACTTGGGAGATCGTCAGACGCGACCTGAGCTAAAAGGCGCTACTGTAACCGCTGTCATCCGACCGGACGGCAAGTGCATCCGTGGACGCAACGGACTTATGCTTGTGCGGACCGCTACAGGGGAAGAAGTAACCGTGATTGCGCGTTTGCTCCGAAAGCGGTGAGAACGCAGGCCGTTTGTTGTAACGACCGAATGGCCGCTCATGCGGGATAGGACATGGCGGGTAGCCCACAAAAAAAGCCCTTCACATCGCTGTAAAGGGCTTTCGTGCGGATGGAGGGACTCGAACCCCCATGCCTCGCGGCGCTAGATCCTAAGTCTAGTGCGTCTACCAATTTCGCCACATCCGCAAGGGCCCGCAAAGATAGGGAGGTTTCCAGAAAATACAAATGCGGCGGTCGCGGCGGCAGAAAATTTGTCGGGGCGAAACCGGTCGTGCGGATACGGCGCGGGATGCCGCTTGCGGGCGAAGGCCTCGGTCCCGGACCCGATGCGGGTTTAGTTGGCCTGGCGGATTTCGCCGGAGCCCGACACGCGCATCCGTTCGATGCGGGGCTGACCTTTGTAACGGATGTCGCCCGAACCCGAGACGCTCGCTTCGAGCGATTCGCTGACGTTCAGGTTGATGTCGCTGGAACCGCTGATCGACACGTGGGCGCGCTCGCTTTTCAGCCCGAACGCCTCGATGTCGCCCGAGCCCGACACGCGCAGGTCCTGTTCGCGGGCGCGTCCGGCAATTTCCAGGTCGCCCGAGCCCGACATCGATACCTCCAGGTGGTCGGTCTGGACGTCGGCCAGTTCAATGTCGCCCGAGCCGCTGCCCCGCACTTCGAACGATTCACTGCGGATCGGCGAGCGCCCGAAAATGTCGCCCGAGCCCGACACATGCAGTTCGCGCAGGCTGCGGTAGGTGACGTACACTTTGATGTCGTCGTGGTCGTTCCACCATTTCCAGTTGTTCTTTTCGTCTTTCAGGCGGATGCGCAGCGTGTTGCCGTCGAGTTCCGTCTCAATTTTTTCGACCGCTTCGTTGTCGCCGTCGATCCGCACCTGTGGGGCGTCGCCCTGTTCCAGGTACACGTCGAAGGGACCGCTGATGCGCAGCCCGCTGAAATCGGAAAACGTGCGTACTTTGCCGGTTTGCGCCCAAACCAGGCCGGTTACCATCGCAAAGCAAAGGGAGAAGAAGAGTTTGGTTTTCATGAGAGAAAGCGTTGTAAAGTCTGATCAGCTATTGGGTAAGAGATGCGCAATAACGGGGGTGGGTTGCATCCCGTAGAAGAAATTTTTACCGCGTAGCGAAAAAAATTGGGTAAAATGAAAAAAGCAAACGGAATTGCTCCCGGACCGACCCACCGGGAATTGATTTCGTACCAAGAATTGTTTTCCTTAGTAGAGATGCCAGCCATCCTTAACCTTCCGACTCAATAGCCATGGAACTAGAAGTGCTTGACCTGGAAAGCGAAAAGCAGGAGATCTTACGTCGTTACCGACGGCTGCTGCGCGTGGCCCGACCGATTTTGCGTGACGGAGATGCGAAACTGATCAAGAAAGCCTTCAACACGGCCAACGACGCGCACCGCGACATGCGCCGGAAATCGGGAGAGCCCTACATTTTCCATCCGCTGGCCGTGGCGCAGATCGTGGTGGAAGAGATCGGCCTGGGCACCACCTCGATCGTGTCGGCATTGTTGCACGACGTGGTGGAGGATACCGACCTGGAACTGAGCGACATCGAGCGCAATTTCGGGGCGAAGGTCGCTAAAATCATCGACGGCCTGACCAAGATTTCAGGCGTATTCCAACAGGGCTCGTCCGAACAGGCGGAGAACTTCCGCAAGATGCTCCTGACCCTTTCGGACGACGTGCGCGTGATTCTGATCAAGCTGGCCGACCGGCTGCACAACATGCGGACGCTCGACAGCATGCCGCGCAACAAGCAGCTCAAGATCGCCTCCGAAACGTCGTACATCTACGCGCCGCTGGCCCACCGCCTGGGGCTCTATAACATCAAAACCGAACTGGAAGACCTCTGCCTGAAGTACACCGAGCCGGAGGTTTACCGCGACATTGCCCGGAAGATCCGCCAGACCAAGGCGGCCCGCAACAAATTTATTCGCGACTTCATCGCGCCCATTCAGAACGCCCTGCACGAGCACGGGTTCGACTTCACGATCAAAGGACGCCCCAAGAGCATCCACTCGATCTGGAACAAGATGAAGAAGCAGAACATCCCGTTCGAGAAGGTCTACGACCTGTTCGCGATCCGCATCATCCTCAAAACCGAACCGGAAAACGAAAAGGCCGCCTGTTGGCAGGCGTATTCGCTCGTGACGGACTTCTACAAGCCCAACACCGATCGCCTGCGCGACTGGATTTCGATGGCGAAAAGCAACGGCTACGAGTCGCTGCACACCACCGTCATGAGCAAACCCGGCCAGTGGGTCGAGGTGCAGATCCGTACCGACCGGATGGACGAAATTGCGGAGAAGGGCTACGCCGCCCACTGGAAATACAAGAGCGGCGCGGTCGTGAACGGCAAGCCGGTGTCGGGGTTGGACATGTGGATCAACCAGGTGCGCGAGATGCTGGAGCAGTCCGATTCGTCGGCCATTGAGTTTGTCGACGAGTTTCGTAACAATTTATACAACGAAGAGCTGTTCGTCTTCACGCCGAAGGGCGACCTACGCAACCTGCCGGCTGGTTCGACCGCGCTCGATTTTGCGTTCGAGATCCACAGCGAAATCGGGGCGCACTGCCTCGGGGCGAAAGTCAACCAGAAACTGGTGCCGCTGAGTTACAAGCTGCGCAACGGCGATCAGGTCGAGATTCTGACGTCGGGCAAACAAAAGCCAAACGAAGACTGGCTCAACTTTGTGGTGACGACCAAGGCCAAGACGCGGATCAAAAATCACCTCAAGGAGGAGAGCAAGCAGATTGTGAACGAAGGACGGGCGCTGGTGATCAAGAAGCTGAAGCAGAACAAGATCGAGCTGACCGACGTGCTCACCAACGAGATGCGCGCCTTTTTCGATGCCAAAACGCCGGCCGACTTGTTCCACCGGTTCGGGAAGGGCTCGCTGGCCCCGGCCGACATCCGCCGCTTCCTGGAAGTAAAAGAGAGCAAAAAGTCGCAGAAGGCCCCGGAAGTGCAGGACGCCAAGACCTTCGCCAAGGAGATTCGCAAGGTGCACGAAGAGGACATGCTGCTGATTGGGGAGGACATGGACTCGATCGACTACGTGTTTGCCAAGTGTTGCAACCCCATTCCCGGCGACGACGTGTTCGGGTTTGTTACGGTCACCGAGGGCATCCGCATCCACCGCACCAATTGCCCGAACGCTGCCGAGCTGATGTCGCGCTACGGCTACCGGGTCATCAAAGCCAAGTGGACCTCGCAGCACGAACTGGCGTTTCTGGCGGGCCTGAAAATACGCGGTACCGACCGCGTGGGGCTGGTCAACGACGTAACGCGGATCATCTCCAACGAGCTGAAGGTGAACATGCGTTCGATTACCGTCGGCACCGACGACGGCGTGTTCGAAGGGTCGATCATGCTGTTTGTGCACGACACCAAGCACCTGGAGGAGTTGATCGACAAGCTGAAGCGCGTCAAGGGCATCGAGACCGTGACGCGCTTCGACTCCGAGAGCGAGAAAGAGGTGAAGTCAGCGTAGGTTTTCTTCGAACAGCTTCAGAATGCGTTTGTATTCGTCGGTCCAACTGCTGGGCTCCACAAACCCGTGGCTCTCTACCGGATAGACGGCCAGTTCCCAATTATCTTTTCCTAATTCGATCAGCCGTTGCGTCAGCCGCACAATGTCCTGAAAATGGACGTTGGTGTCGACCATGCCGTGGCACATCAGCAGCGCGCCCTGCAGCCCCTCGGCGAAATAGATGGGCGAACTGCGCACGTAGGCCAGACTGTCGGTTGTCGGTTCGTTCAGGATGTTGGACGTGTAGCCGTGGTTATAGTGCGCCCAGTCGGTGACGGAGCGGAGCGCTGCCCCGGCCGCAAACACGTTCGGCTGGGTGAACATGGCCATCAGCGTGATGAAACCGCCGTACGAGCCGCCGTAAATGCCAATGCGCTTGGCGTCGATGCCGTACCGCTCGGTCAGCATGCGTGCGCCGTCTACCTGATCGGTCAGGTCTTTGTCGCCCATGTACCGGTAAATGCCTGTCCGCCAGTCGCGACCGTAGCCGGCACTGCCCCGGTAGTCGATGTCGAGCACGGTGTAGCCCCGGTCGGCCAGCAGGTTATGAAACATGTACTCGCGGAAGTAGCTGCTCCACCAGCGGTGGGCGTTTTGCAAGTACCCCGCTCCGTGCACGAATACCACCGCGGGGCCGCCCGTTTGGGTGGTATCCTCCGGGCGGTAGAGGCGGGCATGTACCTCGGCCCCGTCGCGGGCGGCAAACGTGATCACTTCGGGCGCGCGCCACGGGTACGACTTGAAGGCCTCACTGCGCGAATCGGTAATCCGGATCGGGGCGGGTGCTTCCGTCGTGTCCGGAATGTTGGGGATCAGAAAAAGATCCCACGGTTCGTTGCTGAACGAGTGGCGCACGACGATCCACTTTTCGTCGGGCGAAAGGGTCGGCTCGTTGGCCCCTTCCAGTTGCGTCAGGCGCTGTGCTTCTCCGCGGGGCGTGCCGTCGGGCGCAACGTCCAGCCGGTACAGCTGCTTTTCGCCCGGATGCTGTGCATTGGTCAGCAGGTAGAACGCGGAGCGGTCGCGCGACAGTTGCGCTTCCTGCACTTCGTACTTTCCCTGGGTGAGGGCCTTAATCTCTCCGGTCCGGACGTCGGCCACGTACAGGTGCGCATAGCCGGTCTTTTCCGACTGAAACCAGAGGTGCGTCGCATCCAGCCAGCCGAGGTTGCCCGGCCCGCCGTATGAGCCGATGCCGGGGCCGCCGATCCAGGCTTCGTCGTGCTGGTGGTCCAGGACCTGAATGGTGCCGTCGGTCAGGTTCAGGAGGCCGATCCAGCGGTCTTTGTTGTCACGCGAGCGCACGACGATGGCGGGCCGCTCTACCGAAAAATCTCCTTCCGGGTACACCGGTCCGTACAGCGCCACGGCTTTCGGTGCGGCCTGGGTTGTGTCGGCGGCGGCCGCTTTTTTACGCCGCTTTGCCGGGCGCGAGGGGGCGGGCGTCGGCGTTGCGTACGCGTTCCGGAACTCGGGCACCGTGCGGATGCCGGGCAGATCGTCGGTCCGGACGGCGTAGGCACTGTCGCGGTCGCGGTCGTACACAAAAAGCTCCTGCGTGGGCTGCGGTCCCCCCACTTTGCTACGTGCCTGGATGTCGGTCGTATAGCCCGAGCGCGTCACGTAATCGGGCACAAGGGTAGTGGGGTCGTTGGCCGGTTTGTAGAGGGTATAGGTGACGTACCGGCCGTCGGCACTGAGTTGCGCGTCGCTCACGGTGCGGTCGTGGGTGTAAACTTCGCCCTTGCGTTTCACGTCGTTCTGCTTCTTCAGCGAGTCGGCCAGGTCTTCCTGGGCTTTGCGCTCGCGCAGCACCTCCATCAGCGCCAGTTGCTGTTCGGCCAGCCACGCATCGCGGGTTTTTTCCGCGGGTTGAGCGGCTTTGCCGGGTTTCTTGCCGGCCGTAAAGTGGATGACCTGTTCGAGCGTTCCGTCACCGAGCGACAGCAGGTAAAGGTCTTTTTCGCGTCTGAATACCACCTTTTTGCCGTCGGCCGTAAACTTCGGGTCGCTCTCCTGATCCCACGTGTTGGTCAGGCGGCGCACTGCACCGGAGGCCAGGTTCCGCAGGTACAGATCGCCCTCCTGGGCATAGACCTTCCGGAGGCGTTTGGCGTCGTACTGCCCGCCGCGCGAGGGGGGAAGCTGGCGGCGTTCGGCCGGGGAAAGCTTGATGGGCGCTTCGGCACCGAGGTCGTACTTGTACAGCGAATCGGACGCAAAAGCGCCCCCCGGATTCCACGAAAAGTAGAAGGTGCGGCTGTTGTCATCCCACACGATGTTTTCCGGTTGCGGACCGATCCACTTCGGGTCGCGCATGATGGTGGCGACGGTCAGCGTGTCCAGCGTCTGGGCAAAGGTGGGGGCGGCCAGTAAAAAGGTAAAAAGAGAGAGGCGAAGTTTGCTCATGTACAGGAAGGTAAGTCTCGTTTACAAACATAAATCTTCGGGCGGAAAGTAGGCCGTTTCCTCACGTCTTCTGCCCCCGGCCGACTGGAGAAGTGGGCCGAAAAGCGGTATTTTTCCTAAAAGCACTTCGCGCATTTAACCTGTTCAGACGATGAAGAAACTACTTTTCCTGGGGGCGCTGCTGCTGTGCACCTGGACTGCTCGCGCCCAGTTTGGCGTTCATGTCGGCGTACTGAGCGGCTATCACCTGAGCCGCGTTCGGGATCCGCAGCTTCACGACTCACCCAATTTTCAGGCCCTGCGTACGTTCAAACCCGCCCCGGTGGGCTTTACGCTGGGCTATCACTCGTCGGACGAAGTAGGACTGCTGGCGCAGGCAATTTTCACCCAACTGGGGCAGGAGTATGCCGTTTACCTCGACGACGAACGCGTCGGAACCCGCTCCATCGACCTGAACTACCTGACGGTGCCGCTGCTGGTGCGCTTTGCTACCTCACCGAAATACCGTTTCGGGGTGCATATGAGTGCCGGGCCGCAACTTTCGTTTCTGCTGAAAGGGCAGGAGTATTTGGATTCCGATCAGGAAGGGGAACGGCTGTACGTGGCGCGCTCCAAGCCCACTACCGACGAGCCGGCGTTTTACAGCGAGATGCACCAGCTCAACCGGTTCGACCTGGGCGGAACTGTGGCTGCCGGCATGTTCTTTTACGTGAGCAAGACGGTCTACCTGACGGCACAGTTCAAGATGAGCGCCAACCTGCGGGACATGCGCTCGGACGACTGGATCGCGGCAGAAGAGTCGGAATACGCGGCCGATCCGGAACATTATGCAGGGGAGATGGGCCGCCGCCGGGTCAGCTGGTCGGGCGTGGAAGTAGGCCTGAACTACGTGTTGCCCTTCTATGCCGAGCGTAATGCGCACCTGCGCCGTCGGCAGTAAGCGGAAAGTTTTCTGGCTGAATCTCAGGCGTGTAAGGTTCCGCACGGATGCGGGACACCGTGCCTGCGCTTCCTTGGAAAAGTCAAAAACGATAGGGGAGGAATGATGGAAAGGAAGGCGGAACCAGGTTCCGTACAACGATAAGAACGTAAGCAAAAAAGGCGCTCCGGCAACGTGTTATTCACAACACCTGTCGGAGCGCCTTTTTTGGTATGCCGCCATTTGTTAGGGTTCGTTATCCCAGCCACTGATCCCCATCGCGGAAGGGCTGGTTGTAGTAGCGGGTGCCTTTGGCTTTGTAGAGCGCGTTGGCCAGCGCGGCAAAAATCGGTGGGAACAGAGGCTCGCCTAGGCCGGTCGGGGCCTCCTCGTTCTGAACAAAGTGGATCTCGATGTTTTTGGGCGCTTCTTTCTGGCGGATGAGGCGATAGCGGTCGAAGTTCTGCTTGGTCGGGACACCGTCTTCGAACGTCATCTCCCCGAACAGGGCATTCCCGATGCCGTCCACAATGCCGCCTTCGCCCATGTTGGTGGCTGCATCCGGGTTGACGACGATGCCGCAATCGACCGCCGCCACCACATTCTGAACGACGGGCTGGTTGTTCTGCATGACCAGTTCGAGCACCTGCGCGACGTAGGTGTTGTGGCAGAAATACGCCGCCACCCCCCGGTGGGCTTCGCCCGTGTAATCTTCCCACTGCGACTTCTCACGCACCAGGGTCAGTACCCCCGCGTAGCGTGCCGGGTCGTAGTCGTTGTCCGTACCGACCGGATTGTTCTTGGCCCGTTCCAGGAGTTCCAGCCGGAAGGCGATCGGATCTTTTCCGGCCAGTTCGGCCACTTCGTCGAGGAACGACTGCTCGGCGCCCCCGATGAAGTTGGAGCGCGGCGCGCGGAAGGCCCCGATCGTGATGTTCGAGTCCAGCTTCCACCCTTCGGCGAGGTAGTTGTCGACCGCACCCGCGGGGAAACGGTTGGCTGCTACCGGGTGCTCCGGAATGCCGCCCCCTTTCACGTGGAAGGCAATCAGGTTGTTGTTCTCGTCCAGCCCTGCCCGGTAGGTCGCCGTGTAAGTGGGCCGGTAGATGCCGTAGGTCATGTCGTCCTCGCGGCTGTAGACCATCTTGACAGGAGCCTGCACGTGCTGGGAAATGACGGCGGCTTCCACCAGGTGATGCCCGTAGGCACGTTGCCCGAACCCGCCACCCATGCGGGCCAGGTTGATCTGGATGTTTTTGCGGGGCATGTTCAGGCAGGCCGAAAGCGCCTGCATGATGAATTCCGGTGCCTGAATGGGGCCATAAAGTACCGCTTGGTTGTCCGTGACGTGGGCAAAACAGTTGACCGGTTCCATGCAGTTGTGGGCCAGATACGGGGCGTTGTAGGTCCGCTCGATCACCTTGGCCGCTTTCCGAAAGGCCGCTTCCGGGTCGCCGTCTTTGCGCAGCACTTCCGAACTTTTTTTGGCCATTTCGGCCATCCGGATTTTGTGCCCCGCGGTGCTTTCGAGGCCTCCGGGAATCACGACCGACTCTTTGCCGCGTCTGCCGTTCACAATGACCTCCTGGTCGTCGGCCGCTTCCCATTCCACTTGCAGGGCCTTTTTGGCCTGCATCACTTCCCAGGTGGAATTGCCCACGATGGCGATCAGTTCCGTGAAGGTGGTCGTGTCGAATCCGTTGCGTTCGTAATCGTCCGGCAGGGTCTGGAAGGTGAACACATCCCGGATGCCGGGCATGGCTTTGGCCTTCGCGGCATCCACCGATTTTACTTTCATTCCGAATGCCGGCGGGTGGGCGATCATGGCGATGAGCATGCCCTCCTGATAATAATCGAGGCCGAACAAGGGCTGCCCGGTCACGATGTTTTTTCCCTCTACGTTTTTGCGCGACGTCCCGATGATCGAAAAATCCTTCACCGCTTTCACTGGCACTTCTTCGGGGACAGGCAGGGTAGCCGCCAGCGAAGCCAGTTCTCCGTAGCCGGCCTTTCGGCCGCTTTTGGCGTGCTGCAGTTCGCCCGCCTTCGTGGTAATCTCACCGGCCGGAACGTTCCAGTGTTGGGCGGCGGCTTGCACCAGCATCATCCGAGCGGTGGCTCCGGCGGTGCGCAGGGGCGTCCAACCCTGTCGGATGCCCTGGCTGCCCCCCGTGAACTGCCGGTCGAACCGCTCGGGGAAGAAGTCGGCCTGTTGCACGACGACGTGCTGCCAGTCGACGTCCAGCTCGTCGGCCAGGATCATCGGCAGGGAGGTTTTTACGTTGGAACCGAATTCCGGGTTGGGTGACATCAGCGTGACCACGCCGTTCGCCCCGATTTTGATGTAGCTGTTCAGCTCGAACCACTCGTCCGGGAGGGCCAGGGCGTCAGTTTCGGTGTCGGAGGGGCTCGGTTGCTGGCAACCGGCCAGCCAGCTAAAGCTCAGCATCAGACCGCCGCCCGCCAGGGCAGAGGCTTTCAGAAAAGATCGTCGGTCCAGGGTGGTTTTTACAGTCATGGCAGGGGAGTTAAAGGGTGGCCGCGGTTTTGATGGCTTTTTTAATGCGGGTGTAGGTGCCGCAACGGCACAGGTTTCCGTTCATGGCCGATTCGATCTCCTCGTCGGTCGGCGACGCGTTCTGTGCCAGCAGGGCGGCGGCGCTCATCATTTGGCCAGCCTGGCAGTAGCCGCACTGCGGCACGTCCAGTTGCAGCCAGGCTTTCTGGACGGGATGGTCGCCGTTTTCCGACAGCCCCTCGATGGTGGTCACCGGTTGCTCCCCGACGGCTGAAACCGGCAGTTGACAGGCGCGCACGGCGGTGCCGTTCAGGTGGATGGTGCACGCACCGCACTGCGCAATGCCGCAGCCGTACTTGGTGCCTACCAGGCGGAGATGGTCGCGCAGCACCCACAGCATAGGGGTGGCGGGGTCGACATCAACCTGTTGTTTTTTACCGTTGATCAGAAGGTGGAATTGAGCCATAGTCGTAATCGGTAGAACGCAAAAGAATTAAGTAGCTCTAAAATAGCGATTTAAGAAGGCAGAAAACCTACAAAAATCAAACAATCACTTACGCATTTCAAACCTGACCGTCCCGGAGGGGCGGTAGGGCCTGCGACGCGATCCGGTGCTTCCCACAAAAGAGCGGTGCGACGGCTGGCGCAGCCATGCGGAAGATAAACAACGCGCGCCACCCCGAGTGCTCGGAATGGCGCGCGTTGCATGAGAAAAGCCAGTTACTGCTTCACGATCCGCTGGTGCAGAAGACCCTCCGCCGTCTGCACCTGGAGCAGGTAGATCCCGGCGGGATGCTGTTGCAGGTTGATTTCCCAGCCTTCTGCCGTGCGTTGGTAAGCAACGTTCCGCAACTGCTGGCCCCGGATGTCCATCAGGCGGATCTCCGTTCCGTCGGTGGGTGCCACCACGTGGAAACGGCCTGTGGTGGGGTTGGGATAGACCTGAACGGCCGCGTTCAGATCGGTCGCCTCTTGCGTCGACCGGTCGCGCCGTTCGCCGCAGTTATGAGCTTGCGGTCCTTCGCCCTCGGGGAGTTCCAGGTCTTGCCCGATCAGGAGTTTGTCGAGCTGGGTGTAGGGTTCGCGAAACTCCAGATCGATGGTGGCCACCCCGGCAGGAAGCGTGTAGTGCACTTCGGGGAAGAACGACCATTGGTACGCTTCGCCGGTCGGCAGGCCGTTCCACAGCGTCCAGGGGCCATCGTTGACGCGCACCCAGAAGGAGTTCCGATTGGTCGAGAGGGCTTTGACGCGCGCCGCGATCTGGTACGCACCGGGGTTGGCAATGTCTACCTGAAAACGAACCCGGTGGCTGGCTTTGCCCTGGGGCGTGTGGCCGTACGTTGTCGAGAAGATGTACCCGCCCTGAGAGGCCTGCGTGCTGTGCAGGTTGGTTTGCCAGGCCGAACCGAACTGAGCGCATTCGGCTTCCAGCGCGAGGGGGGCCATCACCGGCGGAACGGTCGACTCTTCGTAAAGAACCACGCCTCCTGTGGTCGTGACCGGCGCCGCAAACGTGTACAGTTGTTGGAAGCCACTGCCGTCGGGGCGAAGGCGAAATACGCCTTGGCGGGTGGAGCCGTACAGGTAACCGTCTTGGCCCCAGTAGAGGTTGCCGATCCCGTCCTCCAGCGCATGAAGCGACTGATATGCAGCGGTACCGGGGTGGTAACGGAAGACGTTGGTGGCGGTGATGCCGTAGAGGTACCCGTTGCGGCCCGCCAGCAACTTGCCCTGCGGCGATTCGCCAGGCACGTCGGCAAAGTCAAGCATTTTGCGGAACGGTTCGCTGCCGTCGGGACTGAAGCGGACCAGCGCGCCCAGGTCCTGTGTACCTCCCCGAGAAGCCAGCGCGTACAGGTAGCCATCTTGGGCTTGCGTCAGCCCCTGGAAATCAAAACCATTTTCGATGCTTTCGTTATAGGTTTCTTCATCGTAACCAGTTTCTACACGGCCGATGCGCTGCACCTGATTGCCCAGGCTGTCGAACCGGATGGCGTTGGTTTCGGATCCACCGAACGAAGTATATCCACCGTTGTAATAATCATAGCCCGAGTAAGCGGTATAGAAACTGCCGTTTTTGCCTTGCGAAAGGCCCACTTGCCAGCGGAAGCCCGCCTTGTAAAAATCCTGACCGTCATTGGCGGGGTAGAGTTCGCCCAGCTGCTGGTAACCGCTGCCGTCCAGCCGGATGCGAAACAGGTTGCCGGAAGCGCCGATGAGGGCGGGAGTGGAGGCCTGGGCAATCGTACCGTACAGATACGTGCCGCCTGTGTAGAGCAGGTTTCCTTTGGGATGACCGAACGTAAAATCCTGCAGGATCTGGTAGGTAGCGTCCGTCAGGTCGTAACGGAACAGAAGCCCGCCGGGGCTTATTCCGCCGTCCTGTGCGGTCCCGTACAACGACTGCCCTATCAGGAGAAGACTGTTGCCATCGGGTTGTTTGCCCAGCGGAAACCCGAGCCCGTGCACCGGCTTTCGAGCGCCGTCAGGAGCGTAACACACAAGTTGTCCGGGTATACGATACGTCGAAAAATTGGAAGTGTAATAGTCGGTTGCAACGTAAAACTTCCCATCGGGTCCGTAAGTAAGCCCGACAAAAGGACGTTCATGGCGAGTGGTTTGGAGGTAATGATATTTATTGCTGGCGTCAATTTTGAAAATAGTCCCGCGTGCCGCAGGATCATACTCAAGCACTGTTTCCTGAGCGGCGTTGAAGGTATAGCCGTAGGGCCGTCCGTCGTACCCGATCGTCAGGTTACGAATCAGCGTGCCGGGGACTGGTTCTTCCGAAATATCGTAGACGGCCGGGTTCATTAAATAGGCATCGTACCGATGATGTAGTGGATCATTCAGGTACAGAAACCCGCTGCCGCTGGGCGCCAGGCGGTAGACCACTACATCGTAGCCAACTAACGCCAGACCGTACAGGTAGCCGTCGCCTGCCAGGACCACCCCGCCCAGCGGACTGGCATTGGCTGCAAACCGGTGGACAATCCGGTACGTTCCGTCGAAATCCAACCGATAGACGGTGCCGGTCGTGGTGCCGTACAGGCTGTTTCGTACCCGGATCGGAGCGGCCACGGGGCGGCCGCCGTCCTGAGGGTGGAAGTCCCGCAATTTTTTATAGTCGCCGCTCTGGCGCAGGCGAAAGGCCGTGCCCCAGCCGTACTTGCCGCCTTCTGCCGCGACTCCGTACAGAAACCCGTTCGGATCGCGGACCAGCCGTTCCAGCGGCTTCTGCCCTTCGAGGGGGGGAAGCGAACGACGTACCACCAGCTTTCCCTGGGGGCTGATCCGGTAAAAGTACGTGGCGGTAAATCCGTAGAAGTTACCGTCGCGTCCCTGTTGCAGGCCCGTTTGCGGGCGGCCGTCCTGCGGGCGAAATGCGTAGAGCAGCGCAAAGGAACCGTCGTGGTGCGTACGCACAATGCTGCCGTAGCCGTACTGCCCGCCCTGGGACGTCACGGTGTACAGCGTGCCGTCGGACGCCACCAGCGGGCGGTCGGTGGGCTCGTAGCCTACGTCTGGAAACTCCAGTTCAACCCGGAAGTCGGAGCCATCTTTGTTCATCGAGTACAGTTGTCCGGCCTGATACGTGCCGCCATTTTCGGTGGTGCCGTACAGGCGTTGCGCCGAGGCGGGTACCTGCGTGAGCACGTGGCACAGCACGGCCATGATCGAAAGGCGCGCCCATCGACAAGTAGAGAGGAAGTGTAAACGCATGGTGTTGTGGTGGAAGATGATTACCCAAAAAACGAACCGCGCTTCGTGTAGCGAGCGTACGAGAAGCATCGGGAAGGCAATCTATAAAACTCTTCGGATGGAATTTTATTAACAAAATATAGTCTGAAAAAAAGCGCATTATTTTTTCAGAACCGCTTGGCATCAGGCAATTGAGTAGGAACCGGTTGCCATCAACCGAGGACGGGGCACAACCCCGAATCGAACGATGCCCTTCTCGGCGCGAGACCTCTGTCATAGCAAGGCAAAAGAGGATTGCTTCGCCAAACGTCAGGTCTGCGAAGCAGGTCTCTCTTCAAAAAGGCAAGTGCGGTCAACGCGGTGGCGCTTAGTCCCGATCAAGGGCCGGAGGAAGGCGAAAGAAATGTGCAAAATCAGGCTGCAAGGCCGCGGCAAAAAACGTGAATCGGGCCTGGGCAGAACTGGTGTTCAGGCCCTTATCTTTGCGCCCTTGCTTGCTTCCAACCCTGGGCACATGCGCCCGCGCGCCACCATGAAAAATACGCTTCTCATTATCGACGATGAAAAAGACATCCGGCACCTGCTGGCCAAACTGCTCGAATACGAAGGTTACGAGGTGCTGACCACCGATAAAGCGAAGAGCGGGTTGCAGTTGCTCCAAGAACAACCGGTGCAGGTGGTGCTGTGTGATGTGAAATTGCCCGACGCCAATGGCATTGCGCTGGTGAAGGAAATCAAAACCCTTTCGCCGGAGACAGAGGTGATTTGCTTGACGGCATACGGTACCATTCAGGACGGCGTGCAGGCCATGAAAAACGGGGCGTTCGATTACCTGGTGAAAGGCGATGATAACAACAAGATCATCCCGATGGTCAGCAAGGCGGAGGAAAAGGCCCGATTGCAATTCCGCATCAGAGAGCTGGAGCGTCGCGTGGCTCAAACGTACGATTTCGACCAGATCATCGGCCACTCATCGCTGTTGCAGGCGGCCGTGCAACTGGCGCGGAAAGTAGCGCCCTCCGAAGCCACCGTGCTGCTGACCGGCCCCACCGGAACGGGCAAGGAAGTGTTTGCCCACGCCATTCATGCGGCCAGCACCCGCCGGCACCAAGCGTTCGTCGTGGTCAATTGCAGTGCCTTTGGGCGCGACCTACTGGAAAGCGAGCTGTTCGGCTACCGGACGGGGGCGTTTACCGGGGCTACGAAGGACAAGAAAGGCTTGTTTGAAGAGGCGCACCGGGGCACCCTTTTCCTGGACGAAATCGGAGAATTGAACCTCGACCTGCAGGCGAAACTGCTGCGGGTGCTGGAGTCCGGGGCGTTTTTAAAAGTGGGCGATACCAAAGAGACACAGGTCGACGTGCGGGTGATCGCTGCCACCAACCGTCGCCTGGAAGAAGAGAGCCTGCAGGGAAAATTCCGGGAGGATCTGTTTTACCGCCTGTCGGTCTTTCAACTCAAACTGCCTTCCCTCAACGAACGAACGGAAGACATTCCGCTACTGACCGAGCATTTTGCCGCCCAGTTCGGACGGAAAACCGGAAAGAAAATCAACCACATTGACCGCGCCTACCTGGAAGCCCTGAAGAAACACACGTGGCGGGGAAACATCCGAGAACTGCGCAACCTCGTGGAGCGCTCGGTGATTCTGGCCGACGGCGATACCCTGACGAAGGACCTGTTGCCGCTGGATTTCGAGGCGCTCCGACCAGGCGTATCGACCGGCTTGTTCGACCTCCACGAAGTCGAAAGGCGGCACATCCAACAGGTGCTGCAACACGTCCACGGCAACAAAACCAAAGCCGCCGCACTCCTGGGCATCGGCCTGTCGACGCTGTACCGACGCATGGAAGAAGATCAGATCGAAGGCTAGGGAAATCGGACGACAACCCCTGCCGGTTGCCAAAAACGAGCGTGTCTACGCTCTATTTTTACCCCAGACCATTGTGGTCCACAAGCGACGCACGCCTTGGGTCTGAGCGGCGCATATCCCATTTTTTTGCGTAGTTGCTCACAAATAAAGGTGTCTTCGAGGTTATCCCCATCAGAAGGAGATGGCGGCCGGCCGCCCCGGTCGCTAGCGCTCGCCAGGACGTTTTTGAGTACATCATTCCCCATTCGATCTACTTCCATCCGTCGAAGTAAGTACTTCTCCCACCCTTTCATTTTGAGAAACCTTGTCAAAATGAAAGGGTCATTCCGCCTCACCCGTAAACGCTCTTTGCAGCATTTTATTTGTAAGGATCTGGTTTTCAGATGATTGGCAAAAATCCGTGTCGGGATTGAATGCGTCGGCATTGGATTTGGCAGGGGGAAGGAGAAAATGAAAAGAGGTCGGCCCAAGCGAAGCCCCGCCCCATGACACAGCAAGTTTCCGGCGCGCTTTGCTTCAGCCGACCGAGTACCACTTAACCATCCCTGCTGTATGGATATCCTGATGACACTCGCCATGCTTCTGCTGGCCGGAGCTGTTTTCGGACTGCTGTATCGGTCCGTCGACTATTTCCAACACCTGTTAAAAAAATAACGCCATGATCGTCTTATTGCTGGTCGCCCTGGCGGCCTTCGGCTACCTGTTTTACGCCATGGTTCATCCCGAAAAATTTTAAGCCGATGACTACCGAAATCCTAGGCGTGAGTTTCACCTTCTTCCTATCCGTTGTACTGGCCTGGCCGCTGGGTAAGTACCTGACCCGGGTGTTTCGGGGCGAGGCCACCTGGCTGGACTTTCTGGCCCCTGTGGAAAGGGGAATTTTCCAGCTGGCGGGCGTAGACCCCAACCGCCTCATGGACTGGCGGCAAAACCTGAAAGCGCTGCTGGGCCTCAACGCCGGTTTCTTTGTCCTGGCCTTTCTAGCACTGGTGTGGCAGGGCCGACAACCCTTCTGGAATCCGGTAGGCCTTGGCAACTGGGAGCCGACCCTGGCCTTCAACACGGCCGTCAGCTTCGTAACCAATACCAACCTGCAACACTACAGCGGCGAAACCGGGGCTTCGTATTTCACTCAACTGCTCGTCTTCTGCTGGTTGCAGTTTGTCAGCGCCGGCACGGGGATGGCTGCCTGCGCCCTGCTGTTTCAGGGCCTGAAAAACCGGACTGGCCACCACCTGGGCAACTTCTATGCGCTGATGCTTAAAAGCTGCACCCGCGTGCTGCTGCCGCTGGCGATGGGGCTGTCGCTCTTCCTGACGTTCCAGGGCGTGCCGACTCACTTCACGGGGTTGCAGGACGTGACCACGCTGGAAGGGGAGGCGATGCGAGTGGCGAGCGGACCGGCGGCACCGATGATCGCCATCAAGCAGCTGGGCACCAACGGAGGCGGCTTCTTCGGTCCCAACGCCGCCCATCCGTTCGAGAACCCCACGTACCTGACCAACCTGGCCGAAAACGTCGCCATTCTCCTGCTTCCCATGGCCCTGGTCTTTGCCTTCGGGTTCTACCTGGAGCGGCGAACGCTGGCGCTGCGTTTTTTCGGGATCATGACGCTGCTGTTTGTCACCTTCGTGGCGATCTCCGTGACGGTCGAGACGAAGGGCAACCCGGCACTTTCCGCGCTGGGGCTCGCGGCCGGTCAGCCCAATCTGGAAGGGAAGGAAGTTCGGCTCGGGGCGGCGGCGGCGGCCTTCTGGGGCGTGTCGACCACGTCGACCTCCAACGGCTCGGTCAACAGCATGCACGACAGCCATACGCCGCTTTCCGGGGGCATCTTTTTGCTGGACATGTTCATCAACGCCATCTACGGCGGGGTGGGCGTGGGGCTGATCAACTTCATGGTGTTCGTTGTGGTCGCGGTGTTTATCGCCGGGCAGATGATCGGCCGGACCCCCGACCTGCTGGGCAAGAAAATCGAAGCGCCGGAGGTCACAATCGCGGCCCTGGTGGTGATCCTCCACCCGCTGCTGATTCTGGCGGGCACGGCCCTGGCCAGCATGGGCATCGTTCAACATCCGGGCTACGGCTGGCTCCACAATCCTACCTATCACGGCTTTTCCGAAATGCTCTACGAGGCGACCTCGGCTGCGGCCAACAACGGCTCCGGCCTGGAAGGACTGGGTGACAATACCCCCTTCTGGAACCTGCTCACCGGCATTTTAATGCTCCTGGGACGTTACCTGCCCATCATCGGCCCGTTGGCGCTGGTGGGGTCGCTGGCGGCGAAAAAGCCCGTCCCCGTCACGGCCGGTTCGCTGCCTCTGGAGAGTCCGGCGTTCGGGGCGGTGCTGCTGGCCGTGATTCTGATCGTGGCGGCACTGGCTTTTTTCCCGGCGCTCGTCCTGGGACCGCTGGCAGACTACTTCACGTTTTAGCATTACACACATGTCTACTCATCAACATTCGTCTTTGTTCCGTGGCGAGACGGTGACGCAGGCGCTGCGGCAGTCGTTCATCAAACTCAGCCCGGCACGGATGATCAAAAATCCGGTCATGTTCATGGTCGAACTGGGCACCGCCATCATGCTCCTGGTGACCCTGCTGTCCGGGGTGACGACCCACGCCAGCCTGGGTAGCGTCGGGTACAACGCGGTGATCACGTTACTTCTGTTCCTGACCGTCCTGTTCGGGAATTTTGCGGAGGCCATCGCCGAGGCACGGGGCAAGGCTCAGGCCGAGACGTTGCGCAAAACCCGCCGGGACACCCAGGCCAAACGCCTCAACCCGGACGGCTCCCTGACCGAAGTCTCTGCTGCCGAACTGAAAAAAGGCGACGTATTTCTGGCCGAAGCCGGCGACGTGATTCCGGCCGACGGCGAGATCATCGAAGGGCTGGCGTCCATCGACGAGTCGGCCATTACCGGAGAGTCGGCGCCCGTGATCCGGGAGGCGGACACCGACCGGAGCAGCGTGATCGGGGGGACCCTGGTGCTGTCCGATCAGATCAACGTGCAGGTGACGACCCAGCCCGGCGAAAGTTTTCTGGACAAAATGATCGCCCTGGTGGAGGGCGCCAACCGCCAGAAGACGCCCAACGAAATCGCCCTGACCATTCTGCTGGCCAGTTTCACGATGGTTTTTCTGATCGTGACGGTGACGTTGCAACCCTTCGCCGCTTCTGCCAATACCCCGATTACCATTGCGTCCCTGCTGGCGCTGTTCGTGTGCCTGATCCCGACCACCATCGGCGGGCTGCTGTCGGCCATCGGCATCGCTGGGATGGACCGCGCCCTGCGTGCCAACCTCATCGCCAAATCGGGCAAGGCGGTCGAAACGGCCGGGGACATCGACACGCTTCTGCTGGACAAGACCGGCACCATTACCCTCGGCAACCGGAAGGCCACCGGCTTTTACCCCTACAACGGGTTGAGCGAAGAGGCGTTCGTTCGCAGCGCGGTGCTCAGCTCCTTGGCCGATGCGACGCCGGAAGGAAAATCCATCGTGGAACTGGCCCGCACGCGCAACGTCACCGTAGAGCCGGACGGGCTGGAGGGAGCCTCGTTTGTCAAGTTCAGCGCGGAAACCCGCATGAGCGGCGTGGACCTGCCCGACGGTCGGCAGGTGCGGAAAGGAGCCTGGGATGCGATCTGCCGGTGGTCGGACAACCGCGCCGACCTGCCGTTGCTGGAAGCGAAGGTCAAGGAGATTGCAGGGAACGGCGGGACGCCGCTGGCCCTAGCCGTCGACAAGAAAGCGCTGGGCGTGATTCAACTGGAAGACATCGTCAAACCCGGCATTCAGGAACGCTTCGCGCGGCTGCGGAAGATGGGTGTAAAAACGGTGATGGTGACCGGCGACAACCCGCTCACGGCCGCCTACATCGCCCGGCAGGCGGGGGTGGACGACTTCATTGCCGAGGCCCGGCCCGAAGACAAGCTCCACTACATCCGGCAGGAACAGCAGCAGGGCAAACTGGTCGCCATGATGGGAGACGGCACCAACGACGCGCCCGCCCTGGCCCAGGCCGACGTGGGGGTGGCGATGAACAGCGGGACGCAGGCCGCCAAAGAAGCGGCGAACATGGTGGACCTGGACAGCGACCCGACCAAGCTGCTGGAGGTGATCGAGATCGGGAAGCAATTGCTGATCACCCGGGGCAACGTCACCACCTTCTCCATCGCCAACGACGTCGCCAAATACTTTGCCATCGTGCCGGCGCTGTTTGCGGCCTCCATTCCGGGCCTCAACGCCCTGAACCTCATGCGTCTGGCCACGCCGGAGTCGGCCATCCTGTCGGCGGTGATCTTCAACGCAATCATCATTCCCCTGCTGATTCCGCTGGCGCTGCGCGGGGTTTCTTACCGCCCGGTGGGAGCCGCTGCACTACTCACCCGAAATCTCCTGATCTATGGCCTCGGCGGGGTGATCGTGCCGTTCGTCGGCATCAAGGCGATCGACTTGTTGTTGGGCCTGGTACGTTAATCTTTTGAACCCAACGAATTATGAAGACCCTCCGAATTCCCTTGGTGTTGAGTCTGATCACCCTGCTGCTGTTTGGGGTGCTGTATCCCCTGACGATGGTGGGATTGGGGCGGCTGATGCCCCACCGCGCCGCCGGTTTGCCGATTGAACGAGACGGCGTTCTCGTCGGGTTCGAAGCCATCGGGCAGCCCTTTCATCGTGCCCACTACTTCTGGGGGCGACCGTCGGCGGTCGAATACAATGCGGCTGCGACCGGCGGCTCGAACCTGGCACCCACCAACCCCGAGTTCCTGGCACTGGTGCAGGCCCGCATCGACACGCTGGTGAAGTACCATCCGGGACTGATGCCCGCGCAAATTCCTGTCGAACTTGTTACCGCATCCGGGTCTGGGCTCGATCCGCACATCAGCCGGGCAGGGGCCTTGCTGCAAGTCGGCCGGATTGCTGCGGCGCGCGGGATGGCCGTGGGGACCCTCCGCCAGTTGGTAGAGGCGCATACCGAGCCGCCGCTCTGGGGAGCCTTGGGGCCTGCCGGGCGGGTCAACGTAGTACGGCTTAACTTAGCCCTGGATGCGCTGGCTGTCGCCCCGCGGTGAACCGGAGCATCCTGACCTACAACCCTCAAGCACCATGAACCTGAATTCAAGACGGATTGCCTCGCCCCACCACAACGCGGTCTTAGACCATCGCTTTTCTTCCATTGTAAGGTGGAGAACGTGGCTGGGCTGCCTCGTGCTGGCAGTGTTGTGGGGAGGGGGGACTACCCTGCGGGCGCAGGACAGTACCGCCCGCTCGCCGTGGCAATGGAGCGGCTACCTGGAAGCCTATTACCTCTACGATGTGGGACAACCGGACGATCACACCCGCCCCGACTTTGTCTATGCCTTCAACCGCCACAACGAAGTGAACCTGAACATCGGCTACCTGAAAGCGGCTTACCAGACCGACCGGGTCCGGGCGAACCTGGCGCTGATGACCGGCACCTACGCCAACGCCAACTTGGCCGCCGAACCGGGCGTGCTCAAAAATCTTTACGAAGCCTCTGTCGGCGTCCGGCTCTCTCGGCAGCATGCGCTCTGGGTAGACGCCGGCATCTTCCCTTCGCACATCGGGTTCGAAAGCGCGGTGGGCGCAGTGTGCTGGACGCTGACCCGCTCCCTGCTGGCCGACAATTCGCCTTACTTCGAAAGCGGTGCGAAACTCTCCTACACGTCGGCCGACGGCGCCTGGCTGGTCAGTGGGCTGGTGCTCAACGGCTGGCAGCGGATACAGCGCCTGGCGGGCAACCAGACGCCCGCCTTCGGACATCAGGTGACGTTTACGCCTTCGGAGCGCATCACCCTGAACAGCAGTTCTTTTGTCGGCAGCGACACGCCCGACTCGGTCAGGCAGATGCGGTATTTCCACGATTTCTACGGGCAGTTTCAACTCACGCGGCGGTGGGGGCTGATCGTGGGGTTCGACCTGGGAGCACAGCAGCAAGCCAAAGGGAGTCGCCGGTACCACACCTGGTACGCCCCGGTGCTGATCGCCCGCTGGCAGGCCGGGGAAAAGCTGCACGTGGCTGCGCGGGGCGAATATTACGCCGATCCGCACCAGGTGATCGTCCCTACGGATACTCCGCACGGATTCCGGACGTGCGGCTACTCGGCCAACCTCGACTATCGGCTCACCGAACAGGTCCTTTGGCGACTGGAAGGCCGCCGCCTGACCAGCAAAGACCGGATTTTTACCGACCACGGGACGCCTGCGAGGGCAAACTTCGCCCTGTCGACCTCCTTGTCCGCTACGTTCTAGGAAGATCCCAGGGGCTGTCACATAATACGGAAAGGAGAGATGGCACCACCGGAGAACGACTCGTTTTTGAACCTGATTCGCCCACGGCAGCGGGGCCGGTTGAAGGTCTACATCGGCATGATTGCGGGTGTGGGAAAAACCTACCGCATGTTGCAGGAAGCGCACGAACTTCTGGCGGCGGGAGTAGACGTGAAGATCGGGTTGGTGGAGCCCCACGACCGGGCTGAGACCCTCGCCCTGGTCGACGGCCTGCCCCAGATCGCCCGGAAAAAGGTTTTCTACAAAGGCCGGGCCTGGGAAGAGATGGACCTGGAAGCCATTCTGGAGACGCGCCCCGAGGTGGTGCTGGTCGACGAACTGGCCCACACCAACCTGCCGGGAAGCCTCCACGAGAAACGCTGGCAGGACGTACTTGCCCTACTGGCGGCGGGCATCCATGTGATTACGGCCTTCAACGTGCAGCATCTGGAAAGTGTCGTCGATCGGGTAGAGCGCATCGCGGGCATCGAGGTGCGAGAGCGCATCCCGGATAAGCTACTGGCGTATGCCGACGAGGTAGTCAACCTCGATCTCCCGGCCGAAGACCTGATCAAACGGCTGAAAGAAGGAAAAATTTACCGGGGCGACCGGATTCAACGCGCGCTTGAGCACTTCTTTCGGCCGGACCAGATTCTGCAACTGCGCGATCTGGCCCTGCGTCAGGTGGCCGCGCTGGTTGAGCGTAAAATCCAACGTAGCCTGCCGCAGGCCTCCCGCATGCCGCTGGAGCGCTTTCTGGCCTGCATCAGTACCAACGACGAAGGGGCCAGGAAAATCATCCGAAAAACTGCCCGCCTGGCAGCCCACTACCAGGCCTCGTGGTGGGTGCTCTATGTGCAATTGCCCCGGGAGCGGTCGGACCGGATTGCGCTGGCTACCCAACGGAAGTTGCTGCACAACCTGAAGTGGGCGACGGAATTGGGTGCGGAAGTGGTCCGCGCCAAAGGCGAAGACGTGCCCGAGCTGATCTACCAGACGGCCATCGCACATCAGATCACCACCCTCGTGCTGGGCAAGCCGCATTTTAGTGCGTACCGCCAACTGACCGGCCGAAACTACTTCGATCGTCTGCTCAAAAAATTAGTGGACCGGGAGATCGACGTGGTCCTGGTTTTTTAGGAACTAGCATGCGCTATGAAGGTAAAGTATAAACTGTTTCTGGCCCTGTTTTTTCTGTTCGGGGTCATCCTGCTGCTGGGCGGTGTGGCGAGTCATTACCTCCGGTGGCTGGCGCGGGATGCGGCCGCCATCCTGCAAGACAACAACCGCACGCTCACCTACATGCGGCAGATCGAAGAGGCGGTCGACGCCATTCAGTACCGTACGCTGAGCGCCGCGGTGGAGGCGCGCGACGTGGCACCGTACTTCCGGGCCATTGCCACGACGATGGAGGCACAACGCGCCAACCTCACCGAACCGGGCGAAAAAGCGCTCAGCGAAACGCTGGACCAGCACCTGAACCAACTGTCGGCCCTGTACCGCACGCCAGACTCCCTTTCCCTCGAAACGTTTCGCCGGGACGTACTGCCCGTCATCCAGCAGATCAAGGCACGTACGGGCAGCATTTACCTGATCAACGAGCAGACGCTGATCCGCAAAAATGAACAGGCCGCTGCCACGGCCGAAAAAGTGGTCCTGTACATGGGGCTGTTCGTGTCGGCCAGCATCGTAATCGGACTGGTTTTTATGATCGGATTGCCCGTTTACATTTCGCGTCCCCTGGAAACCTTCGACGCCGCCATCCGGCAAGTCGCCGACGGCAATTACCAAATCGCCATTCCGGTCGGGTCGCAGGACGAATACGGCGCGTTGGCCGCCTCGTTCAACACCATGGCCGCCAAGCTGAACGAGTACGAGCACTCGACGCTGGCGAAACTCCTGAAAGAACAAAAGCGCCTGAACGCCCTGATCAACCAACTGGACGAAGTGATTCTGGGCCTGGACGAGAACAAGCGGGTGATCTTTGTCAACGAGCACGGCCTGAAGCTTCTGCACCTCCAGCGGCATCAGCTCATCGGCCGGTACGCCCCCGATTTGGCAACCAACCATCCGTTGCTCAACAGCCTGATTCAGGAACTGATGATCGACTTTTTGCCCTTCGAGGAACGGCGGTTCAAGCCCCTGCGCGTGGTGGAAGACAATCGGGAGAAGCTGTTCGCGAAAAACGTCGTGGATGTGGTGGAAAAACCTACCGGCGAATCCCGAAAGGTGCTGATGGGCCACGTGGTGATCCTGACCGATGTGACGGATTTTGCCGAGAAAGACAAAGCGAAAACCCATTTCATGGCAACACTCTCGCACGAGCTTAAAACGCCGGTGGCGGCCATCCAGATGATTCTGAAGCTCCTGCACAACGAAAAATCGGGGGCGCTTTCCGAAAACCAGCGCGAATTGCTCGATACCCTCGCGCAGAACAACGACCGGATCGGCCGCATGATCAACGAAATTCTGGACCTTTCCCAGATCGAAAGCGGCACCATTGAGGTGCTCCTGACCGAAGTAGCGGTGCCCGAACTAGTCGAGCGGGCGGTGGAGGGCGTCCGACTTTTCGTACAGGAAAAACCGTTGGTGCTGCGCCAAACGCTGTCGCCCCACCTCCCGACGGTCAAGGTCGATGCCCACAAAACCGTCTGGATTCTCAACAACTTTCTCACGAACGCCATCCGGTACGCTCCGGCCGGTTCAGTCCTCGAGGTTCGTGCCGAACAGGAGGGCCAACGGGTGAAAATCGCGGTCGTCGATCAGGGCCGCGGCATCAGCTACGAAAACCAAAAGCGCATCTTCCAGAAGTTTACCCGCCTGGTGAAAACCGACCCCACCGGCACCGGGTTGGGGCTGGCCATCTCCAAAGAATTTATCGAGGCCATGGGCGGGAACATCGGTGTGCAGTCGCGGGAAGGAGAGGGCGCTACCTTCTGGATCACCTGCCCGGTGGCCGGGTTTACGAAGAACTGACTTCCGTGCAGACACAAGTCCTGCGGGAAAGACGCCCCCGCTTGGTTCGGTTATGATGCTTGGTGATAAGGTGCCTTGGACCAGCGTCAGCTCTTTAGAGTGGGTCCTGGGCTCTGGTCAGCCTGTCTGGGCCTCCGAAAAAGACAAACCTTTGAGCGGCCTGTGCGTCGAAAAAAGGCCGCTCTCCTGCGGGAAAAGGGGCGGACGGGGCTCGCAAGGGGATAGGGGCCAATTTGATTTTTGCAGGAGAACTTCTACTTTGGAAAGTGCAAACAACCTTGTTATAACGCACTTCTCTCCTTTCGATTCGGGAGGGAGGGCACGGATGTGCTATGAACCACCACCCGCCTTTTCCTGACGATGCGACCCTCTGGCAGGGCTTTCAGCGTGGCGATGCGCAAGCGTTCGAAACGTTGTTTCGGCGTCACTATGCGCCGCTGATTCGCTACGGATGGAAACTCAGCCACAACCGGATGCTGGCGGAAGAAGCGGTGCAATCCATTTTTTCACACCTTTGGGCTCAGCGTGCGCACCTCAAGTCCATCGAAGCGGTGCGGGCTTACCTCTACACGGCGGTACGCCATGCCGTGCTGAAGGAACAGCTGCGTGCTGGTCGGTTCCATACATTTGCGGGAGAAGACACCTCCCACGGTGCCATCCAGTTTTCGCAGGAGGATGCGCTCATTCACGAGGAAGCGCATCGGCAGAAACGCGATCAGCTCCTGGCCGCGGTCAATGCACTGACGCCCCGCCAGCGAGAAGCGGTTTACCTGAAATTTTACGAGAACCTCAGTCACGAGGAGATTGCGGCGGTGCTGCACATCAACGTGCAGTCGGTGACCAACCTTATTTTTCGGGCCATGCACCTTTTGCGCCAGAGTACGCCCCTCAAGCGCTTGCTGGAAAGCCTGTGTCTAATCGGCTACTGGATCGTCTCGTAAGTTCCCCGAGCCCAGCGGCTACTACATTTTTAATCTTTTTTTGCGGTCGGTGAGTATCCCGGCTCCCTTTCCGGATTACAAGGAAAAATACGCACCAACGCTTGTCACGCGACCACTACCGTCTGGAAGATTTTATCGGCGATCCTTCGTTTCGCGCCTGGGTAAACCGGGAGCCCGGAGCAGAGGAGAACGATTGGAAGGCGTGGCTGGCAGCGCATCCGGAAAAGGAGGCGCTGGTGCAGGCCGCGGCGGAAATGATCGGTGGGGTGACCCTGGCGCAGCCCGTCATCACGCAGGGAGAAGAAGACGCCGCCTGGCAACGGTTGCAGCAGAAGCTGGCACCGCCCCGTCGCCGTGTGATCATGCCCCACCGCCGTCTGTACCAGGTCGCCGCCGCCCTACTTGTATTGCTTGCGGTAGGTGGCGTGGCGTGGTACGGCGTCTTCCGGCCGGCGCCGGTGGTATACGCAACCCACTACGGAGAAGTGCGGGACGTGCGCCTGCCCGACGGCACCCACGTCAGCCTCAACGGCAATTCCGAGTTGACGGTCGACGAACGCGCCTGGGCACAAGGGGTGCGTTCAGTAGCCCTGGAAGGCGAAGCGTTTTTTGAGGTGACCAAACAGCAGCGCGCCGGCGTTCCCGTCAAGTTTGTGGTGCATACGCCGCAGGTAGCCGTCGAGGTGCTGGGCACCGAATTCGATGTGCGGCAGCGAGCCGAACGCACGCGGGTGGTGCTGGAGTCGGGCCAGGTCCGACTGACCTTGAAAAAAGACCTGGAGACTACTACACCGCTGTTGATGGCTCCGGGCGACCTGGTGGAATACAACGGCCGCCAGGCCCCGCAGCAGCGGGTCGTACAGGCCCGCCGCTTTCGTGCCTGGAAAGAGCACATGCTGGTGTTCGAGAATACGCCCCTGGCGGAGGTAGTAGAAATCCTGGAACAGGACTACGGCCTGGACGTGACCGTCTCCAATCCTGAACTGCTGCACAAAACCTTAACGGGGACCGCCCCCACCCAGGAAGTGGACCAACTGCTGACGTCTCTGGCGCGGATCTTTGATATCCAGTGGCGTCGGCAGGGCAACCACGTCTACCTGGAATAGCCCCTTCATCTGTTTTATACCCAATCCCTATGAAGAACCTCCTACGTTCCTTCACGGGAGGCGTTTGCCTGTCGGTGACCCTCCTTACCCCCCTCTACAGTCCGGTGGCGGCACAGTCGCTGGTCTTAGCGCGCGATGCACCCGACCGCCTGGCCCGGCCGCAACCCCTGCAGCAGGAAGCGCAGGAATACTCCCTCCGTCAGGTGCTGCGCCTAATCGAACAGCATTACGACATTCACCTGATCTACCAGGACGAAATCATCCACCAGAAGAGGGCACAGTGGCCGGAGTTGAAAGGGCGCACTGTAGAGCAGGCACTTCGGAACGTGCTGACGCCCCTGCAACTGGAAGCGCTGCCCGTTTCTACTACCTTTTTCACCATTACGCCCGTCGTGGCGCCGGTGTCGCCCGTGCAGCGCTCCCAGATTGGGCAGGTGTTGCCGCGGCCGGCCGCCCTGCAGATCGCGTCGCAAGTCGAACGGCAGGCGGCCCGGGCCGCGCGGCAGGTCACCGGTCAGGTGGTGGATGCGACCGGCGAGGGCATTCCCGGCGTGAACATCCTGGAGAAAGGAACGTCGAACGGTACCATCACCGATGTGGAAGGACGCTTTGCCCTGAACGTGAGCGAAGACGCAACGCTGGTGTTCAGTGCGGTGGGCTACCTGGCGCAGGAAGTGGCCGTCGGCACACAAACCGACCTGCGCCTCACGTTGCAGGACGACATCAAGTCGCTGGAAGAAGTCGTGGTGGTGGGATACGGTACCCAGAAAAAAGTGAACCTGACGGGCGCTGTAGCCAGCGTAGACAGCAAAGAGATCGAGAACCGCCCCATCACTCAGGCGTCGCAGGCGCTCTCCGGGCTGGTCAGTGGGGTGACGGTCGCGCAGGGCTCCGGGCGTCCGGGCAACGACGGCGCGGCCATCAGCATTCGGGGGAACGGCACGTTCTCTTCGGCGGGGAACGATCCGCTCGTGCTGATCGACGGTCTGGCGGCGTCCATCAACGACATCGACCCCAACAACATCAAGAGCATCTCGGTCCTGAAAGATGCCGCCTCGGCCTCGATCTACGGCACGCGGGCGGCCAACGGCGTGATTTTGATCGAAACCAAGCGGGGGCGGCAAGGCAGCCTGCAGGTCAGCTACAACAACTACGTGGGCTGGCAGAAGGTGACCCAACTGCCCGACTTCGTCGACTCCTGGGAATACGCCGAACTACGCAACGAAGCCAACCGGAACGAAGGGCGTGCCCCGGCTTACACCGCCGACGAGATCGCGAAATTCCGGAACGGCTCCGATCCCGACAACTACCCGAACGTGCCGCACCTGCAAAATCTGCTGACGTCCGGGTCCGGCTTCCAGACGAACCACGCGCTGAGCTTCACCGGGGGCGACGAGCAGAATACCTACCTTTTTTCGCTGAGCTACCTGCGCCAGAACGGCGTTGTGGCCGAAAACGATTACGACAAATACAACTTCCTGCTCAACCTCGACAGCCAGATCAAGAAGAACCTGAACCTGAAGGTCAACCTGAATGGCTACAGCATGAACACCGACGAGCCGCGTCACTACGACGGCGAGATGACGCACATGATTGCCTTTGCCGTGCGGCAGGGCCCCATCTTCGCCGGGCGGAAGTCAGACGGCACGTATGGGTATCAGGACAACTACAGCCCCGAAGCCTGGCTGGCCAGCGAATCGTTCGTGAAGCGCAAAGGGAAGTTTTTTCTGGGCGGGGTAGAGTTGGCCTGGAATCCATTCCGCGACGTCACGATCAGCGGCAAAGCGGGCTACAAGTACTACGGCTACACCAACAACAGCTACGCCTCCGACTTCGTGTTCAATCCCAACAAACGAGTGGGGCCCAGCAATTTGTCGGTCAACAGCGGCGACAACGGCCTCCTGACGCTACAAGCCCTGGCCCGTTACAACAAGCAGGTCGGGCAGCACCAGATCAATGGCCTGTTGGGTTTTTCGCAGGAAGCGTACCGCGAAGACTGGACGACCGCCTACCGGGACGATTTCCCCAACAACCAACTCTACGAGATCAACGCGGGTGCGTCGAGCAACATGCAGTCGTCGGGGTCGGCGGCCGAGTGGGGGCTGCGCTCGTTCTTCGGACGCGTGAACTACGCCTACCGGGAGAAGTACCTCTTCGAAGCCAATGCCCGCTACGACGGCACGTCCCGCTTTCCGGCGCAGGGGCGCTGGGGGGTATTCCCTTCGTTTTCGGCCGGTTGGCGCCTCTCCGAAGAGGCGTTCGTGCAGAATGCTCTGCCCTGGATCGACAACCTGAAGCTCCGGGCCTCGTGGGGGATACTGGGCAACCAGAACATCGGCAACTACCCGTACCAGAACGTGCTCCAGCTGGGGCAGAACTACACCTTTGGGGGAAACCTGGCGTCGGGTACCCGCCTGACCACATTAGCCAACAACGACATTACGTGGGAATCGACGCAGGTGACCGACGTCGGGCTGGACGTGAGCGTGTTGCAGGGCAAGCTCAGCCTGGAGGTCGATTACTTCGACAAAACTACGTCGGACATTCTGTACAACATCTCCGTGTCGCGGGTGCTGGGCCTGACGCCTTCGGAAGTCAACGCCGGCGAGGTGAAGAACACGGGCATCGAGCTGGTGCTTAACTATCAGACGGCCCTTGGGCAAGTTCATTTCGGGGTCAGTCCTAATTTCTCCTACATCAAAAACCGGGTAACGCGACTGGCCGGCTCCCTGGAGCAAGACATCAGCAAGGGGCTTTTCGTGGGGCAGCCGCTCAACGCCATTTACGGCTACATCGCCGACGGGCTGTTTGTCAGCGAAGACGAAATCGCCCGTTATCCGACCCAGCCTTACGCCGCACAGCCCGGCCTAGTCCGCTACAAGGACATCAGTGGTCCGAACGGCGTGCCCGACGGGGTGGTGGATGCCACTTACGACCGGACCGTGATCGGCGCGACCTACCCGAAGTACGCCTTCGGCGCGACGCTCACGGCCGACTACAAAGGCTTCGATCTTTCCGTGATTCTGCAAGGCCTCGGCGGCTTCGAAAAGCAGATGGGATCTTACCAGGCGTTTGCCTTCTACAACGGTGGGCAGATTCAGCGCTGGCAGGCCGAGAACCGCTGGACAGAAGCCAACCCGGACCCCAACGCGGACTACATCAAGCTGACCAGCCTGAACATGGGCGCGGGCACCATCCAGACGTCTACGTTCTGGAACCGGGACGCTTCATTCCTGCGCATGAAAAATGTGCAACTGGGCTATTCGTTTTCGCCCGCCGTGCTGGAACGGCTGCGGATCGACCGGCTGCGGGTCTTTTTCAGCGGCCAGAATCTGCTGACCCTCCACAGCTTCTACCAGGGCTGGGACCCGGAAATGAGCCAGTCGACGGGCGACAACTCGCCTTTTTACCCCATCACCGGCGTGTACACTTTCGGCCTTAACGTCCGGTTCTAATGACTCAACCCTTGCTTACGTCTACCGCGAATCTTACCACCATGACAAAACGCTATTTACCTACCTGGGGCGGCCTCTTGCTGCTGATGCTGCTGCACACTGGCTGCCAGGACGATTTTTTCGACAAACAACCGCTGGATGCCGTTTCTGACGGTACCTTCTGGCAGACCGAAGGCGATGCGCGCCTGGCGCTGGTCGGCTGTTACTACACCGGTGCCGGCTGGAGCGGCGAAGACTTCTGGACGGCGCGGTCTCTGCTGTACCTGGACCTGATGGCGGGCAACGGGTCGGAGAAAGAGCTGATTCCGGACCACGTCACCGACGGAACCCTGACGGCCTCTTACTGGGTGACGACCAACTACTGGCAGCGTGCCTACGAGAAAATTACGACCTGCAACAACTTCCTCGACCACATCGGGGAGGTGACGATGGACGAAGGACTGAAGGCCATGATGGTGGCCGAAGTGCGGACCATCCGGGCGTACCAGTACTTCAACCTGGCGCTCTTTTACGGCGACGTTCCGCTGGTGGAGCGTGTCCTGAGCATCGACGAAGCCAACCAGGTGACCCGAACGCCCCAAGCCGAGGTGTGGGCCTTCGTGGGGAACGAGCTCAGCGAAAGTGCCGCGGCGCTGCCTGCCTCGCGTCCCGATAGCGAAAACGGTCGCCTTACGTCGGGGGCCGCCCTGGCGATTCTCGGACGGTTGCAGATGGCCCGGCAGCAGTGGAGCGAGGCCGCCGCGACGTACAAGCAGATCATCGACAGCGGCGTCTACACCATCGACCCGAACTTCAAGGAATTGTTCTGGCAAACCCACGAACTCAGCACCGAGATTATTCTGAGTTCGCAGTACCAGGAAGATGTGTACGGGCACGTCATGCTGCAGTACCTTTACCCCGAAGCCTGGGGTGGGTGGCACCAGTTTTCGCCCTACAACGAACTGGCCGAAGCGTTTCTGTGCACCGACGGGCAACCCATCGAAACCTCGCCGCTCTACAACCCCGACGCGCCGTACGAGAACCGCGACCCGCGCCTGGACTACACGCTGATGATCTCGGACCGGACCACTTTCAAAGGACAGACCTTTGTCTCCCGCCCCGATTCCGACTCGCCCGACCGGTTCAACAAATACAACTGGAGTGGGTACTGCATCAACAAATTCATGGACGGCAGCTTCGACGGCAACCTGATGAACTACGGCGGCAATTTTATCATGATCCGGTACGCCGAGGTGCTGCTGAGTTACCTGGAAGCCACCCTGGAAGCCGGCGTGCCGGTCGACCAGACGCTACTGGACCTGACCATCAACGCCGTGCGGGGACGGACCAGCGTGCAGATGCCTGCCGTGACCACGACCGACCCAGCGGCGCTGCGTGCGCTGGTGCGGCGGGAGCGTCGGGTAGAACTGGCCTTCGAGGGCGTGCGCTACTACGACATCCTGCGCTGGGGCATCGCCGCCCAGGAACTGAACCGGCAGTACACAGGCCTGAAGCTGACCGACGATCCGGCTTCCTACACGGCGTATCCGGTCGACGACGAGGGGTACTTCCTGTACCAGCAGCGCAACTTTAAAGAAGGCATCAACGAACTGTGGCCGATTCCGCAGGCGGAGATAGACATTAACAAAAACCTGACGCAAAATCCCGGCTACTAAACCCAGCAGCACGCATCCTTACCAGTCCGTTGCGCGATGGGTGCGGTCGGGTTCTGTCCGTGGAGCGTGTGGGCAGCGTGGTCGCTGCGCGTTAGCTTGTATTTTACCCGTAATTATGAACCGAAGAAGCATTTTAAAACACCTGGGGGCCACCGTACCGGGCCTGATGGCCAGCCCCTGGCTCATGACCGAAGCGCTGGCCGCGCGGCCCCTGGCCCGACCCGTAGCACCGGGACCTTTTCAACCGACCTGGGCCTCGTTGCAGCAGTACCAGGTGCCGACCTGGTATCAGGACGCCAAGCTGGGCCTGTGGGCGCATTGGGGACCGCAGTGCCAGCCCGAAGCGGGCGACTGGTACGCCCGCGGGATGTACCAGGAAGGCAGCGATCAATACCACTACCATGTGAAGAAGTACGGACACCCTTCCAAGTTCGGCTTCAAAGACGTGATTCATCGCTGGAAGGCCGAGCAATGGGACCCCGAAGCGCTGGTCGCCCTTTACAAGCAGTCGGGGGCTCGGTACTTCTTTGCCATGGCCAACCACCACGACAACCTGGACCTGTACAACAGTCGCCATCAGCCCCACTGGAACGCCACGCAGGTGGGGCCGAAAAAGGACATCATCGGGGGATGGGCCAAGGCCGCCCGGCGGCAGGGCTTGCCATTTGGGGTCAGTGTACACGCGGCCCACGCCTGGAGTTGGTACGAGCCTTCGCAGCGCGCCGACAAAACCGGGCCGTACGCCGGGGTGCCTTACGACGGCAACCTGACCAAAGCCGACGGCAAAGGCCAATGGTGGGAGGGCCTTGACCCGCAGGAACTCTACGCGCAGCGGCATCCGCTCAGCCAGAACAGCGAGGACAACCGCATGATCCACGCGCAGTGGAACTGGGGAAACGGGGTGACGCCCCCCAGCCAGGCCTACCTCGACAAGTTCTACCGCCGCACGCTCGACCTGATCGACCAGTACGAACCGGACCTGATCTATTTCGACGACACGGCCCTGCCGTTCTGGCCCATCAGCGACGTAGGCTTGCGCCTGGCGGCGCACCTGTACAACAAGAGCATGCAGAAAAACGGATCGGTGCAGGCCGTCATCAACGGCAAAATCCTTGACGAGCAGCAGCGCCAGTGCATGGTCTGGGACATCGAACGGGGGCAGAGCAACCAGATCGAGCCGTACTTCTGGCAGACCGACACTTGCCTGGGGAACTGGCACTACGACCGGGCCCTGTACGACCGGGACGGCTACAAATCGGCCAAAACGGTGATTCACACCCTGATCGACGTGGTGAGCAAAAACGGCAACCTGCTGCTGAACATTCCGGTGCGTGGCGACGGCTCCATCGACGAAAAAGCACGGAAGGTAGTGGAGGCATTGGGCGTGTGGATGCAGGCCAATCACGAGGCCATTTACGCGACGCGTCCCTGGAACCTCTTTGGCGAAGGCCCCGCGCTGGAAGACGCCGCTCCGCTTTCGGCGCAGGGCTTTAACGAAGGAAAAGGCAAGCCGTTCACCCACGAAGACATTCGCTTCACCACGAAGGGAGAGGCGCTGTACGCGTTGGTGCTGGGCTGGCCGGACAACGGGAGGGTGCTCATCAAAAGCCTCGCTTCGCAAGGGCCGCAGGGCCGGCAGCCGGTCAACCAGGTCACCTGGGTCGGGACGGGCGAAAAACTGGCGATGCATCGGGACGAACAGGGACTTGCGGTGACGTTGCCCTCGCACGACCACATCACGAAAGACGCCTTCGCCCTGAAAATCGTCTGACTTTCATCGGCCTTCGGGAACGGAGCACTAGCTTCCAATGGGGGGCGTCGGCGCAGGGTTACTTCCTGCGCCGACGCCCCGTCCGTTTATCCCTGCAACGTCTGTGCAACTTGGCGTGCATTGGTGCGAGTGGCCAACCCATTGCTTTTTAAGGGTTTTGGAGATCACTCGAAACTACTCTCCGTCGTTCTGCCGGATTTGTTGTTTTTCGCGCAGCGCGCGCCCGTCGCGGAGTAGCTGACCGAGTGCTCTGGCGTGTTGAGCCGCCTCACCGACTACTTCGCAGACTTTTGCGCCTCGGGTTCGCCCCCGCTCCGGAATTGCTCAACCATTTTTTAACCTCCTCGTTAAGACGGGAGAAGGGGACTAGTGTATGCATTGCCCGCCCGAGGGTGGCGGTGGCTGTATAACGAGACCTTACTCTAATCTTTACCTCTCATTATTATTTTTTATGGAAAACGGAAAAGCTGCGTCTCAGCACAACTCAAACGGCCAAAAGCGTCAGAGTGCCCAATTTGCCGACCAACAGGTGACCCTGGGCGAAGGGGGCGAAACCCACCAGGTCGCCGGCAACGGCACCCCGGTGCTGACCACCCAACAAGGGGTACCGGTGGCTGACGATCAGAACTCACTCAAAGTCGGGTCGCGCGGCCCGACGGCCCTGGAAGATTTCCACTTCCGGGAGAAAATCTTCCACTTCGACCACGAGCGCATTCCGGAGCGGGTCGTTCACGCCCGGGGCTACGGCGCGCACGGGTATTTCGAACTGTACGAGTCGCTGTCCGACATCACATCGGCCGACATTTTTCAGCGGCCCGGTGAAAAAACGCCGGCGTTTGTCCGCTTCTCTACCGTGGCCGGCAACAAAGGCTCGGCCGACCTGGCCCGCGACGTCAGGGGATTTGCCGTAAAACTGTACACCAAAGAAGGCAACTGGGACATTGTCGGCAATAACATTCCGGTGTTTTTCATTCAGGATGCCATCAAGTTTCCGGACCTGATCCACGCCGCCAAACAGGAGCCGGATCGCGGCTTTCCGCAGGCCCAGACGGCCCACGACAATTTTTGGGATTTTGCCTCTCTGATGCCCGAAAGCATGCACATGATCATGTGGATCATGTCCGACCGGACCATTCCCCGCTCGTTCCGGTTCATGGAAGGATTCGGGGTGCATACGTTCCGCCTGGTGAACGCCGAGGGCAAGTCTACGTTTGTTAAATTCCACTGGAAGCCGAAGTTGGGCATGCAGTCGGTGGTCTGGAACGAGGCCCTGAAAATCAACGGTGCCGATCCGGATTTTCACCGCCGCGACTTGTGGGACGCCATCAAAATGGGCGACTATCCCGAGTGGGAACTGGGGCTGCAGTTGTTCGACGAGGACTTCGCCGAGAAGTTCGACTTCGACGTGCTGGATGCCACCAAGCTCATTCCCGAAGAGGTGGTGCCGGTACGCCGCGTAGGCCGCCTCGTGCTCGACCGCTGCGTGGATAACTTCTTCGCCGAAACCGAACAGGTTGCGTTCTGTACGCAAAACATCGTGCCGGGTATCGACTTTACAAACGATCCGTTGTTGCAGGGGCGTAACTTCTCGTACCTGGATACGCAACTCAAACGCCTGGGTGGTCCCAACTTCACGCACATTCCGATCAATGCGCCCAAATGCCCGTTCCTCAACTTCCAGCAGGACGGACACATGGCGATGACCAACCCGAAGGGCCGTGCCAACTACGAGCCCAATTCCTGGGGCGCGCAGGGCGGTCCGCGCGAGTCGCCCAAAGGGTATCATTCGTATCCCGCCGAGGAGTCGGGGCCCAAGCTGCGCATCCGGCCCGAAAGCTTTGCCGACCACTACAGCCAGGCCCGTCAGTTTTACATAAGCCAGACGCCGGTGGAGCAAGACCACATTGCCCGTGCCCTGATTTTCGAGTTGAGCAAGGTAGAAACCCCGGCCATCCGGATGCGAATCGTTTCGCACCTCCTGAACATCGACGAGGAACTGGCACAACAGGTAGGCGACGGCCTGGGCCTCAAGCAACTGCCCAAACCCGCCGAAGCGGCCAAACCTACCCGCAAGGATCTGAAAGAATCGCCCGCACTGAGCATCCTGAAGAACAGCCCGAACAGCTTCAAAGGTCGTAAGATCGGCGTCGTGCTTACCGACGGCTCAGACATGGCGCTGTTGCAGGCCCTGAAAAAAGCTGTTAAAGAGGAAGGCGCGTTGCTCGAAATCATCGCTCCGAAAGTGGGCGGAGTTACCGCCAGCGACGGCACCTGGGTCGAAGCCAAGCAAAAGATCAACGGCGGACCTTCTGTGTTGTACGATGCCGTCGTGCTTCTGCCTTCGAAAGAGGGGGCCAAGCTGTTGTCGATGGAGTCGACGGCCCGCGATTTTGTGGCGGATGCCTTCGCGCACATGAAGTTTATCGGCTACGTGGAAAGCGCCATGCCGCTGCTGGAAAAAGCCTGCATCGCCGACAGTCTGGACGAAGCCTGCATCGCCCTGAAAGACGGTGCCGATACCACAAAATTTGTGGAAGCCTGCCGTCAGGTACGGTTCTGGGAACGGGCCAGTAAAGTGCACGCCGTCTAGGTTCTAAATCCGAACAGATTACCGGATTGCGCTCTCTGCTGAGTAGGTACAGGCTACCGCTCAACAGAGAGCGCATTCTTTATGGTGTAGCGTTTGTCCAAGGCGCAACGGTACCACCTGTGTTCGGCCCGGCGTGGCATCGGCGCGTGTGCGCGGGGCACATCTCCCTAGCGCCATTTGACCGTGATGAAACGGCCGTTTTTTCGGAAGTGGTTCGGAATAGTGGTCAGAATCGCGGACCTGAGTTCCGAAAGAAACGTCTCCTTGGTAAAGCTATGATGAACGGCCAGACTCACCTCGCGCGCTGGCTGAGGCTCTGCAAACCGTCGGACAAACTTGGCGTCAGTCTGTTTGTTGACGGCCAGTTCAGGAATCAGGGTATAGCCCGAGTGACTCTGGATGATGTTTTTCAGGGTCTCGATCGAGCCGGTCTGAAACGTGATCTGTTCCGAGGCGTAGAGCAGGTCGGCCTGGCTGCAAATGTTCAAAACCTGATTGCGGAAGCAGTGCCCTTTTTCCAGCAACCAGAGGCCTTTTTCGTTAAACCCTTCGGATTGTAGCTCCTCCCGCGTTAGAATGGGGCTGTCTTTGTGTGCGTAAATCAGAAAGGGCTCGTAGAAAAGCGGAATTTCCCGAATGTGTTTCTGAAACGTGGGCGTCACCAGCAGGCCTACGTCGATCACGTCCTCTTCAATCGCTCTGAGCAAATCTTCGCTTTGCATCTCCTTGATTTCGAGACGGATGGCAGGATAGTTTTCGCTGAATTCGTGCAGAAAGCGGGGCAACAGGTAAGGCGCCAGGGTAGGAATCACCCCCAGCCGAAACGTGCCTTCCATCAGATTTTTTTCCTGATTCACCATCGCTTTGAGTCCTTCGGCTTCGCGCAGTACCTGGCGGGCCTTCGCAATGAATTTTTCGCCCATGGGGGTGGGCACCAGGGGTTGCGACGAGCGATCGAACAGGCTGAGGCCGATCTCTTCTTCCAGCTTTTTGACCTGCAGGGTGAGGGTGGGCTGCGCGACGAAGCAGCTTTCCGCCGCGGTGACAAAGTGCCGGTGGGTGTCGAGGGCCACCACGTATTGTAACTGTTGGAGCGTCATGCAGCAAAGGTACTGGATATTTATTTTTTAAATACTGGTGAGGTAAATATCAATTTGATAAATGATGGCGTGCGTTTCACCTTTGCGTCCCAACTAACTGTAAACGCATGAGTAAAATCACATTATCGCTTGCTTTTTCCTTTCTCTCCCTATGGGCCTTGGGACAGGGCCTGACCACCAATACCGGGGCCCCGGTCGGCGACAACCAGAACTCGAAGACCGTCGGGGAAAACGGCCCGGTGCTGCTGGAAGACATCCATCTGATCGAGAAACTGGCCGCCTTCGACCGTGAGCGCATTCCGGAGCGGGTCGTGCACGCACGCGGGGCCGGAGCGTTCGGCTACTTTGAAGCCACCGCCGACATGTCGGCCTATACCCAGGCGGCTCCTTTTCAACAGCCGGGCAAGAAAACCGAAGTAGCCGTGCGTTTCTCGACGGTGATTCACGGGCACGGGTCGCCCGAAACGGCGCGCGATCCGCGTGGCTTCGCCGTTAAATTTTACACCGAGCTGGGCAATTACGACATTGTCGGCAACAACCTGCCGGTGTTCTTCATCCGCGATGCCATCAAGTTTCCCGACATGGTGCATTCGCTGAAGCCTTCGCCGGTCACCAACAAACAAGATCCCGGTCGCTTTTTCGATTTCTTTTCCAACGTGCCTGAGGCGACCCACATGCTGACGCGGTTGTATTCCGACCTCGGCATTCCGGCGGGCTACCAGTATATGGACGGCAGCAGTGTGCACGGCTTCAAGTGGGTGAACAGCCAGGGCAAGGTGACGTACGTGAAATACACCTGGAAAACCCGGCAGGGCGTCCGAAACTTCACGGCCGAAGAGGCCGCCGCCCAGCAGGGAAAAGACTGGCAGCACGCGACCGCGGCCCTGCGCAGCGACATTGAGGCAGGCCAGTACCCTCAGTGGGATCTTTACGTACAGATGATTTCGCCCGACGCACTGGACAGCTTCGACTTCTGGCCTCTGGATGCTACCAAACACTGGCCGGAAGATCAGATTCCGCTGGTTAAAGTCGGTACGATGACGCTCAACCGCAATCCGGTCAATTACTTCCAGGAAGTGGAATCGCTGGCGTTCTCGCCGGGTTCGCTCATTCCCGGAGTGGAGCCCTCCGAAGACAAACTGTTGCAGGGGCGTCTGTTCTCGTATTTCGATACCCACCGCCACCGGCTGGGGCCCAACTACCTGCAAATTGAGGTAAACAAGCCCAAAGAAAAGGTAGTCAATTACAACTCAGACAGCTACGCCAGCGCCCGCAACGATGAATTTCCGCATCCGGATGTCAACTACCAGCCCAGTAACTACACACCGGTGCAGGAGACTCCGGCTTACAAATACACGGAGACCAAGCTGAAGGACGTCACCATCACGCAGAAGAAAATTGCGAAAACCAACGATTACAAGCAGGCGGGCGAGTTCTTCAAAGCGCTGTCCAAAGAAGATCAGGAGCACCTGATTCGTAACCTGACCGGCGATTTGGCGATGGTCACGAGCAAAGAGGTGCAGAAGAAAATGATCACGCATTTCTACCGTGCGGATCGGAAGCTGGGCATGGCGCTGGCCCAAAACCTGGGCTTCGGCATGAAAGACTTCATGAGCCACTAACGCCTCTTGCGGGGTACGGGAGGGCGTCGCACGGCGGCCCTCCCGGTTTTTACCAAACAACGCTGACCAACTGTGAAACGAGCCTTACGCTACATCAGTATCTCCCACTTTACCGCTTCCCTCAAGGACCGCGAACGCTACCACCTGACGGCCGACGACCGGCGGCGGCTCAGTGCAGCGCTCTGTGCGCACTTTGGCGACGTAAGCAGCCTGATGCTGCTGGCGACCTGCAACCGCACCGAACTTTATTTCGAGTCGGCCGCAACGCAAAGTGACGACCTGCGCGACTTCTTCATCAGGTGGGTGGATGCCGGGGCCGATGTGGTGTGGGAACGAGGGTTGTTTCAGCACAGTGACCGCACGGCCGATACCGTCCTGCACCTGCTGCAGGTGGGCAATGGGTTGCGTTCGGCCGTGGTGGGCGACGACCAGATTCTGGCCCAGATCAAAGAAGCGTACCAGGACGCCTGTGCTCAGCAACGGCAGGGCTCGCTGCTGGAACGGGCCATCCAGGCGTTGCACCGTTGCTACAAGCGGGTCTCCAACGAAACGGCGTTCCGCCAGGGCTCGCGCTCCACGGCCTACAGGGCCCTGCAACTGATCGAACAGGAGTTTGGTAAAGGCCAGTTACCTCACAAGCAGCTGCTGATCGTCGGCGCGGGCGACATCGCTCGGCAGGTGGTCAAGTACCTGCCCAAGTTTGCTTTCGGGAGTTGTGCCATCAGCAACCGCACCACAGATACGGCCCTGGCCCTGGGGGCGCAGCAGGGACTGACCTGTTGGGCCTGGAAAAACGTGGAGGACCAGGATTTTACGGCGTTCGATGCCATCATTACCGCCGTCAGCCACCGGAAAGAGCTGATCGGGTCCGGTGTGCGGGTCGCCGGAAAAACGGTGGTGGTCGACCTGGCCATGCCCGGCAACGTGGACCGGAAGCTGCGCTTCCACGAACACATACGGCTGCACGACCTCGATGCCGTAACGGAACAGATCGCACAGGCTGATCAGCACCGCAAAGCAGCGGTGGAGCAGGTCGAGGTACTCATCAAAGACGAAGTAGCCGCCTACACGGCCTGGCTGCAAAAGGCCCGTACCCGCGCATTTCTCGCTTCTTACAAACACCACATCCGGGCGGCGGTGGCCGAGGCGCTGACCGCGAGTGTACCGCACAAACTGGACGCCGACGAAGCCGAGCAGCTGCTGGAACAGGTAGCCCGGCGGCTGTTGAAGAAAACTGCTACGGCCATGCAGGCGGCTCCGGCAGACGCCCTTCCGGAACGCACGATGGCGTGGCTTGAGGCCGCCTTCGGAGCCTCGTCCCCGGCGGAGCCGGAACCGTGACCCGTGCAACAGCCTATTTTGTAACCTCTTGATGCTGATACAATGGCTATGAAAAAGACAGGCATTTTGGTGGTGAATCTGGGTACGCCTGATTCGCCCGCAACGCGCGACGTAAAAAAATACCTCACCGAGTTTTTGATGGACCCCCGGGTGATCGACCTGCCTGCGGTGCAAAGAGCGCTGCTGGTGAAAGGCGTGATTGTGCCGTTCCGGGCGCCCAAAGTAGCACGCGAGTACCGGAAACTCTGGATGGACGAAGGCGCGCCGCTGCGGGTGTACGGCCGTCGCCTGGTCAAAACGCTACAAGCCCGTTTCGCCGGGCAGCCCGTGGTGGTGGCCCTGGGCATGCGCTATCAGAATCCCTCCCTGGCGGCGGCGCTCCAGGCACTACGCGCGCAGAACGTCGACCGGATTCTGGTGTTTCCGTTGTTTCCTCAGTACGCGTCAGCTACGACCGGCTCGGTGGCCGAAGAGGTAATGCGCCACATGGCAGACTGGCACGTGATTCCCTCGGTCGAATTTATCAATGCGTACCACGACGATCCACGCTACATCCGGGCTTTTGCCGACAAGGTGGCGCACGATCTGCAGCGCTATCAACCCGACCACGTCCTGTTCAGCTACCACGGCATTCCCGAACGGCACCTGCAGCGCCTGCAAGAGGAAAATGCCGCGCAGTGCGCCTGGCCAGCGTGCGACTGTGGACCCCACTCCGCCCACCGCCGCTACTGCTATCGCTCGGCCTGCTTTCGTACTTCGGAGCTGATCGCCCGGCAGGTCGGGCTGTCCGTCGCCCACTACACCACCGCGTTCCAGAGCCGCCTGGGCAAAGATCCCTGGATTCAACCCTACACCGACCAAACCATTCGCGCGCTCCGCCGGCGAGGGGTCAACCACCTGCTGGTGGTCGCGCCGTCGTTTGTGGCCGATTGTCTCGAAACGGTGCTGGAGATCGGAGAAGAGTACAACGATCTGTTTTTGGAGGAAGGCGGCACAACGTTCCACTATACCGAAAGCCTGAACGACAGCGAAGCCTGGGTCGACGCCATTTACCACATGTTGAATGAGAAATTGGAAAACCATGAAATTCCTGATGCTTTTTTCGGTGCTGCTCACGGTGACACCGGTGTGGGCGCAACCCCCTTACGACGTTTTTGAGGCCAGCCGAAACGGCGATGTGTCCACCCTGCGGCAACTCTACGACCTGCGTGCCGACACGCTCAACAGCAGCGACAGCCACGGCTATACGCCCTTGATTCTGGCGGTGTACAACGATCAGCCCGAAGCCGTCGAGTTTCTGCTGGCGCATCAGGCGCGCCCCGAGGCGCAGGACCGGTCGGGCAATACGGCGCTGATGGGAGCGTGCTTTCGGGGCTACCGGCATCAGGTCGAAACCCTGCTGGCGGCCGACGCCCCGGTCAATCAGCAGAACTTCCACGGGGCTACCGCGCTGACCTTTGCGGCGACGTTCGGTCAGGTCGAGATTGCCCGCCTGCTGCTGGCGGCTGGTGCCGATCCTTCCTTGCCCGACGACCGTGGGAAAACGCCTCTGGAACACGCTCAACTGCAGGGGCTAGCCGAGATGGTCGAACTTCTGACGCCCCCCGACGAGTAGAGAACGGTACGGATCGGCAACGCGAGTAGAGGTTCCGGGAGAAGTTCTAAAAATCGGCGACGGACTGATCCAGCACGGGGAAATTTGCGTAGTAAGCCCTATGCACATTGCCATTGCCGGAAACATCGGAGCGGGAAAAACAACGCTCACGCAACTGCTGGCCGACCACTTCGGGTGGACGCCGCTCGTGGAAGCCACGCAGTACAATCCTTACCTTGAGGATTTTTACGACGACATGCTACGCTGGTCGTTCCCGCTGCAGATCTACTTCCTGAACAGCCGGTTTCGGCAGATGCTCGAAATCCAGCGCAGTGCGGAGTCGGTGATTCAGGACCGCACGATTTACGAAGACGCCCACATTTTTGCCCGGAACCTGCGGCAGGAAGGGCTGATGACCGAACGCGATTACCAGACGTACGAAGGGCTTTACCGCTCGATGCTGGAGTTTGTGACGCCGCCCGATCTGCTGATCTACCTGCGGGCCGGCATGCCGCGCCTGCACGACGGAATACGGCGGCGGGGCCGGGCGTACGAACACAACATCCCCGACGAATACCTGCAGAGCCTGAATCAGTTGTACGAAGCGTGGATTGCGGAGTACACACACAGCCCGTTGCTGGTGCTCGACGTGAACGAACGCGACTTTCTGCACGATGCAGCCGACCATCAGTATGTGCTCCATCAGGTAGAAGCCACGCTCGGCCGGATTGTTTCTTAGGCTTTGGGTAGGGCTCCGCGGTCGGCCTTTTTACCGAAAATCTGCTGGTTTAACGTGCGGATCTCGTGCCAGGTCCAGCGCCAGCGCGCCTGCACTCCGGCGTAGTATTCCCGGAAGTAGGCAACCACCTGCTGCTCCAGTTCGTGCGGCGGAATCGACGACGTGTGGATCGGGCGCTCCGTAGGGTGTCCGTAGCGCTGGGGCTTGGGCAACGACCGGGCATCGAGGCGCAGGATGGGGCCGGTGTCGGTGATCGGTTCCGCATGCCAGGGCAAGGGCCCCCGTTCGAGGGCGTTGAGGCGCTCGACCAACGGTTGTAGGTGCAGGCGGGGAAGGGTGGGGCGGGAGGCCAGATCGATCCACGTCGTGTACTTGTATTCCAGTTCGTACCGCTGGTCAGGATACTGCGCCAGCACCATGTCGAACCCTTCGGTGACGCCAAACAGGGCATAGTAGTGAACGGGGCGGGGCAGGCGCAGCACCACCAGGCCCAACTCCGGATAGCGGACGATGGCATCGGCGTGCTGGCGGACCAGGGCCGCATCCTGCAGAACGGTGTCGTGCTCCGGTCCCCAATGGTCGCGAAACATTTCCGGCTGCCGTAGCACCTCCTCAAACGCCTCGTTAAAAAACGTGAACTTAGGCACCGACGCTACGGCCTCGCGGCCCCCGGCGGCGAAGGGTGGGTAGAACAGCGCCGTCTCGCGTTCGTTGATCCAGCAAACCAGTGGCAACGCCGCCCGGGCGGCCGGGCGGTCCAGGTTCAGTTCCCGGAAGTCGCCGATGCGGGCCATGTCGAGCAGCCGGTCCTGCGCGGCCAGCGCCGCTTCGGGATGGAGCAGACTCCAGACGCCCACAAAGCCGTCGATGTCGAAGTGGTTGGCCGTGACGTAAGGCAGGCGAAGCAGTTCGGGCGTGCGGGTCAGCGCCCGAAGCACACAGCCGCCACTGGTGTCGTCGCGGACCGCCTCGGGCGTCGGGGCACCACGCCAGTGCGAAAAGGTGGGCAAGTTCGGGTACAGACTGTCGACCACGAGAGCGGGCTGGTGCGCCAGCTCCGCGAAAGGAAGAAACGAGCGTTGCATGCGGCAAAACTAGCGGCCGGGGCGGACAGTTCCGGTGCTACTGCTACAGTGAGATACAAGAAAGACGCGCTCCCGGCCAATCCGGGAGCGCGTCACTAAACAATATACTCAAAACAGCCCGCCACCGCGGGCCCAATGATCTTTTAGTACTTCACAACTTTTTGCGTGAGGGTTTGGTCCGGCGTGATCGTTTTGATCAGGTACACCCCACTCGGTTGACCGCTCAGATCAATTTCACAGGCTGCGCCCTGATTCTTTACCGGAACCTGCGGCAGAAGGCGTCCCTCCAGCGTGGTTACCTGAATTTGAGCCTGGCTCAGGTCCATTTCCGCCGCCGAAAGCGTGAAACGTCCGCGCGTAGGGTTGGGATAAACGCCCACCGCCACACGCTGGTCAGGACTCAGGCGGGTGCTGGGGGGAGCGCAAGTGGAAGGGGACGTGCCTTTGCCAAGTGGCACTTCGTTCGTATTGGTAATGAAAATCTGGTCAAGCTGGGTATACGATTCGCGGAATTCCACGTCGAGGGTATGAGATCCTTTGCTTAGGGGGCTGCCGCTGAACGGAAGTTCTACCCACTGGTAGTCGTTGCCGACGGGCAGGTCCCAGCGCTGCCACGCCCCGTCGTTAAGGCGCACCCAGAACGAGTTACGCCCCGAACCAATGGCTCTGACTCGCGCAGAGAGCGTATAGTCGTCGGCTTGGGGGGCATCGAAGCGAAAGCGGACGCGGTCAGCGGCCTGCCCCGTGGCGGCATAGTGGGACGCAGGGCCGTACACATACGCATCGTGGGCGGCCAACGTGCTGCTGCTGGTGACCCAGCTGTCGCCTACCTCTGCGCACTCGGCCTCATAGTAAACCGAAAACGCTACCGGAGCGGGTGTGTTGCAGTTCGTTGCCTCAGGTCCCAGTCCGGCAGGGGCCGCTGCATTGGTAACGACCAGCTTGTCGAACTGGGTGTAGGCCTCACGGAACTCAAGGTCAAGGGTATTCAAACCACTGGCCAGGGTGGTACCACTGAACGGAAGTTCTACCCACTGGTAGTCGTTGCCGACGGGCAGGTCCCAGCGCTGCCACGCCCCGTCGTTAAGGCGCACCCAGAAGGAGTTACGCCCCGAGCCGATGGCTCTGACCCGCGCCGTCAGCGTATAGGCATCCGCCGTAGACGTGTTGACGGTAAAGCGGAGGCGGTCTTGAGGCTGATTCGTAGGACTGAAGTGCGAGGCGTTGCCGTACGCATAGGCACCGTTGGAAGCCATGGTGCTGTTGCTGGTAAGCCAGTGTGCACCGGCCTCCGCACATTCCGCTTCGAACGCCAGCGTCACGTCTGGAGTAGCGTCATCGCCCGTCAGCACCAAGGCGCCCTGGGGCAAAATGCCCTCGGCCAAGGTAAAATCGTGCAGTTTTTGGAAACCGGACCCATCGGTCATCAGGCGGAATAAGGTACCGTAGTCGTAGCTGCCTTCTTCGCGGGCCATACCGTAGAGGTAGCCGTCGCTGCCCAGGCTCAGACTCCCGACCGGTGCGCCGCCGCTGGTGGCGGAGAAATCGTAGAGCTTCTGAAAGCCGGAGCCGTCCGTCTTGATGGAGAAGACCGTGCCCAGGTGGTTGGTGCCACCGCCTCGGGTCATGCCGTACAGCGTGTTGCCGGGTCCTTCGATCAGCCCGCCAACCGGTCCGTCGCCGTCAGTCGTGTTGAAGCTGTGGAGTACCTGCTTGAGGCTGCCATCTTTGGCAACTTTCACAATTGTTCCGTTGCGTTGCTGAAAGGCTTCAGGGTCGTAATTTTCTCCACCCAGGTTCATCAGGGCATACAGAAAACCGTCGCTGCCTTCAAGCAACTCGTGGGGCTCAAACCCCTCGGGTGCTGTTAATTCGCCACTGTCGACGTAGGTCTCACGGTCGTACGAAAAGGTAGCAATTTCTTCCGCGGAGCTTCCCGCCAACGAAGCTTTTACAATGCTCGATGGATAGCCGTAAACCGGATCGAGAAGTCCTCCGTTGGGAATGTAAAATGACCCGTCGGAACCGAAAATGAGACCCGTCCAGGGCACTTGAGTCGATTCGGTAAGGTCGTTGAGTTCGAAAACGTCTTGAATTTCAACAAAATTGCTGCCGTCCAGGTCAACATGATACAAAGAGATGGCATGCCCAAACGAGCTGAGGTCTCGGGCGGGACCGCGTGCCACAATGCCATAAAGCTGGTCATCAACAATGGCTAGCTTGCCGCCGGGGTGAGTGCTGGCACCTGTAAACTCGTGCAGTTTCTCAAACGTCCGCGTGGGGAGGTGAAAACGAAACAAGGTGCCGCCCTGTGCGCGGCCCCCTTCCCGGCAGGCACCGTACAGATACTCACCCACCAGGGTAAGGGTGAGGGCATCGCCATTGGCACCGTTGTGTGCCCCCAGCAGATGCACTTCTTCGGGTGGTGCCACCGACGTGCTGATGCGAAACAAAGCGCCCGGTACTCGAACGGGCCCCGCGTACAGATACGTATCACTCAAGCCATACAGATAACCGTCGTTCCCGCGTGCGAGGCTGCCGACCGGTGCAAACACAGGGTAAGCGTCGTTACTGAGTACCGTAAAGGTGTCGTTGCTCTCAAGACGGAAGAAGGCAATTTCTCCCCCCTGATCATACGCGTCGAGATTTTCGATGAAACCGTACAGAAGGCCATCCGGTCCCGGCGTAAGGGACTTCATAATCGACTGGCCTACATCGGCGGAGTAGTTGTCAATGCTGGATGGGGACGCAAGGGTGGTATACGCAGTGCCGTCTGGAAGCAGTTTATAGATAATGTACTCGTGGTCGAAGGTGGAGGTTTCGTCCAACACGCCGTACAGGTAACCGTTGGCTGCCTGCACCAGGCCTCCGATGGGAAGCTGCTCCAGTTGAGCTTCCAGGGTATGAAGCACTTCGAAAGCCGTGCCGTCGAATTTCAGGCGAAATACACTGCCGTCAGAGGCCGCCGACCCATTGACGCCAGTACCCCGTGCTGCGCCGTAGAGGTATCCGTCCAAGGCGAACAGGCTACCAACCGGGCGTCCTCCCTGGTCGGCAGTCATGTCGTGGAGCTTCTCAAACCCCGAACCGTCCGGCCGCAGGCGAAACAGCGTTCCCAGGCCGTAGGCACCCCCTTCGCTGGCGGAGCCGTAGAAATAACCATCGTCGCCTACAATCAGGCTCCCGTGGGGGGTAAGGCCCTCTTCTGGCGTAAAGGTGCGTTGAACCGAGAAGCTGCCGTCGAACGTGATGCGGTAGAAGGCCGTTTTCGTCATGCCGTACAGTGCACCGTCCCCGCCCTCGGTCAGGCCGGTTGCTGCTTGCCCTTCTGCGGGCGCGAAGGCATGCAAAAGCGTCGGATCACCGGCTGCAGAGGTCCGAACGATGGTGCCCAGGTCGTCGTTCCCGCCCAGCGTGGTGACGCTGTAGAAGAGGTGGTTGCTGGCTTGAACGGGGCGATCTGCGGGGCGGGACCCCAGGTCGGGAAAAGCATATTCTACCCGGAAATCAGAACCATCCGTGTTAGAGGAGAAGAGCGTGCCCGCCCCCTGACCTCCGTCGGTGGTGGTGCCGTAAAGACGGTCTTGCGCGTGCGCTGTGAGCGGAAGAAACGTACTGGCGAAGAGCACGCTCGTTCCGAAGATAGCCTTCGCCATCCAAGAGCTAGGAGAAAGAAACATGGAAAGGAGTTATAGAAGTGAAACATAAAAAGCGCGGTTGGCCTTCGTTCGGTCCGTCAGGCGGTAGAATGAAGGATACTCGTGAAAAAATAGAAACGACTCGCTGGCCCGTAACGGACTGCAATCCCCTCGTGCCATTGCAGCGTTGCAGACCCCTGGTTTACAATATTTTAAAAAATATTGAAAGAGTTCTATTCTTATGGGGTACGGGGCCGTGCGGGTTTCGTTGCGTGCAGAACAGACCTCACTAGTATTAAGGGCAATTGCTTTGGGCAATACGGGTAATGTTATGTCATAAATAACTGATATTTAACTAGTTGTGATGGATTGAAAAAAGAATGAAAAACTCGAACATGGGAGGTAGGCAGACAACAGCGCCCCGCCGGGGAGGCGCGGCTCGGTCTTGCCCATTCAGAGGCGCTTCGAAGAATTCTCCGACAGGCTCCGTGCCAGCGGCGTGGCTGTTTCACGGTAGGGAAACCCAATGCAGCGGAAGGGGCGGGTGGGGAGCGTAACGAACGTTGCGGTTCGTCTCAAAAAGTGACGGCGCATCAATGCCGTTGGTGTTGAGGAAATAGACCTTATAAAACTAAAAAGACCAGCACAAACGGCCAGCCTTTTTAGTCACTTACTCTACTCAAGATTACACGACTAGCTAGGTTTGATACCCCACGTTTCCGTGAACGTATAGTTGATGCCGTTGATGGTATGCACCCGTGTGTCGATGATTTTATCTTTTGTCAACTCCACCAGGGTAAAGCTGCTGCTGCCGACCGTCACGACCGTTTCCGTGCTGTTGAACGACCAGGTGGTTTGGGCGGTTTGCGGAGCGTTCGGATCACACTTGGAAGCCCCCTCGTTGAACTCGTAGACGCCGTTTTTACGGAAAATAGCGATGTCGTCTTTGTCGCATTCGTCCATTTGCGCGTACCAGTTGGTGACCAGAGTGCCGTTGAGGGGCAGGGCCGGGTCGACCGTGACGGCGGTCAAAATCCACTGTTTTTCGCTAATCAATTCCGTACGGTTGGCGGCGGCCGGATCGTCCTTCTTCTCGCAGGAGGCGAACAGGGCTATGCCTAAAAAAGCGCTTAAAGCAAAATTGATTTTCATGCGTGCTAATGCGTTTGTTGCTGGTTTTGTAAAACAAAGGTAGCGGGTGGTGCTCCGCGCTTTGTTGTAAAAAAGCGACGCTTGCAAAAGCACTCAAACGGAACGGGGTTCCGTCCTCAAAACGAGGGTTTAGGCGCGGATGGTTTTGCCCCGGTTCACGCAATGGACCAGGTACTCTTCCAGCGGATGCGTGCCCCGACGTGGGGCAATCAGGTCATGGCGCGATACGGCGACGTAGAAGGCGGCCGTGTCGTGCAGATTCCGGTTGGAAAAACGCAGCACCCACAGCAGCGGGCGTACGGCCCAGAACGGAATGGAACGCGGCGGCTTGGCACCGGCGGCCAGGCTGATTTTCTGAATGATTTCCCGGCGGGTGTATACCGTATCGCCGCCGGCCTCAATCACCTTTTTGGTATCGGAGATGGCGTCGACACAGATGCGGGCCAGGTCGCCCTCCCAGATGGGATTGGTGCGTTGCCGGCCGTTGCCGAGGTACGCCAGCGGACGGTGCTGCGCCATGTCGAGCATTTCGCGGAATGCGGAAAACAGCGCGGGCGGTTTGATGATGGTGTAGGGCAGGCCCGACTTGCTGAGTTCGTCGGCAAAAGCCTGGTGCGCTTTGAAGTACCGAAGGTTGGGGAAGTGTTCGGCACCGAACGCCGATATGTAGATAAACTTCTGAACGGGAGCGGATTCCAGCGCCCGCAGCAAATGCAGGTTGCCCTGGTAATCGATGTCCCAGTAGCCCTTGGTTTCCGGCTGTTGAATCCCGACGGTGCGCCCGAGGGCCGAAATCACGACGTCCATCCCTTCGCCTACCTGCCGGAGTGTTTCCGGGCGCGTTACGTCCGCCACCACCACTTCGTCGGCATAGGGACTGACCAGCGGGGCCTTCTCGGGGGTGCGGATCAGGGCGCGAACGTAGTAGTTACGTTGCTTGAGTTCCTGCGCAATTTTAAGGCCTAAATGACCCGAAGCGCCAGCCAGAAGTACTTTTTTCATGAGGGTGATGGACGTTGGCAAATCTACTCAGAAACCACGGGTTTGCGCCTATGTTACGGCGTGTCTTCGGGCGCGTGCCCGTATTTCTGCAACAACGCCTGGAGCGCGGTTTCGCTGGGCGGATCGGTCAGTTCCTGCACGTGACGGGTGATGCGCTCCGCGGGCCAGTGCCACCACTGCAGTGCCTGCAACAGCGCTATGAGTTCGGGCGCAAAGCGGGGGCGAATCAGGCGGGCCGGGTTACCCCCCACCAGACTGTAGGGAGGTACGTCGCGCGTCACAACCGCCCCGGCCGCCACGATGGACCCGTTGCCGATGGTGACGCCCGGCAGAATCAGGGCCCGGTAGCCGATCCAGACGTCGTGCCCGATGACGGTATCGCCTTTTGTAGGGTAGTTTTTGCCCGCCATGGCGTGTTCCCAGCCGTGGCCGAACACCGCAAACGGATACGCCGAAACGGCCTCCGACAGGTGGTTGGCCCCGTTCATGATAAACTCTACGCCCGAGGCGATCATACAGAATTTTCCGATGCGTAGCGTATCGCCCGTAAACTCAAACCGGTAGCGGACGTGCTTCTCGAAGTTGGCGACCGTCTCGAAATCGTCGTAATACGTATACTCGCCCACCTCGATCTGCGGGCTCTGGATCACGTTTTTCAGAAAACAGAGGCGGTCGTAGCCCGCCAGCGGAAAGGGTTGGTGAGGATCGGGTCCGTGCATGAGGGAGCAGGGGATAGAGATGAACGTTCACAGGGCCGCGCCGACCTACTCGCCCCCGGCGTGCAACGGGCTACCCTGATAACGGCCCGCGCGGGTGCGTCTTCGGTTCGTTACAGCGTGTATTTGCTCAGCAGCAGGTAAACGTCGTTCACGTGCTTGTTTTTGCGGAATTCTTTCTGAATCGGTGCGGCCTCGCCACGAATCCAAATTTTCAATTCCGCATCCAGGTCCATCAGCCCCGTGCTTTCTTTGAAAAAACGGGTGATGCTGTGGTAAGGAATCGACTGGTACGACACCTTCGAGCCGCTCAGGCCCTGCTTGTCGACCAGAATCAAACGCTTGTTGGTGAACACAAACAAGTCGCGCACCAGCCGAAAGGCTTTTTCCAGGTACTCGCCTTCGACCAGAATCGGGGTAAACTGCTGCGCAATTTTCTCCGGCGAAACTTCACTGGCGTGGCCCATCAGGCGATCGAAAATTCCCATGGCGTAACGACGTTAGAAGGGTGAGTCGGGCAAATGCGAATATACAAGGTTAGACCGGAACCGGAGTGCCTGACCGTGCCGCAGCAAAGCCGAGGCGTGCGCCGCCGCGTGCGGAAAATAGTTGTGTGCGACTGCCGCGCACGTGTGCCTTTTTTTTATCTTGTCTGACAACCGACCTTCCCCGACCACGGGTCCTTCTTCCGTGACCCGCTCGTCCATCATGCCGTTAACCACCATGAATCACCACACCACAGGGGCTCCTCCGCCCTTCGCGCAGCGGATGGCCCGGCACCAGATCACCGATCCGCACCACCAGGGCATGGTGGTGTCGATCTTTGAGTACCCGCAGGAGTGGCGTGCGCAAAGCCAGGTCCATTGGAATTTTCAGGACAGCGCGATGCCCGTCTGGGCCTATGCGTCGGCCAACCATCCTGCCAGCGGGGCTTCCTTTGAGTTTTTGCCCGTCGAAGCCTTTTACTGGCTGGAGCCCAATTACGGATTCGAGGCCGCAGGCCAGCGCAAATACGGCCTGACGTGCATGCCACCGATGCCGGCTGCCGATGCCATGACGCGGCTCATCGTCGCCAAATACCGCGGCAACCGGCCCAACCTCCGCATCCTCGGCGTGCAGCCCATGCCGCATCTGCCCCAGGTGTTGAACGACACGGCCCTTCTCCAGGCTCCGAGCGAAAGCGTCGGGGTACGCCTCGACTACGAAGAAAACGGCCATGCATTTGAGGAGGAGTTTTATGGCGTGAAAACGCAGCAGCAGGCCGGGGGCGGCACGAGTGTGCAGATCAACTGGGGCTTTGCGCGCCTGTTCTGCTTCCGGGCCTTGCGCGGGCAACTGGACCCGATCCGGGCAACGTGCTGGCACATGGCGCGCTCCGTGCAGCACAATCCGCAGTGGCAGTCGCTGTTCAACCAGATCGTGCAACAACTCAATACACAGCACGGTGCCAAAATCGACGCGTGGCGGGCCAAGCTACAGAACGAAGTGAATTTCCAGGAACAACTGAAAGGCTATTACCAGGACCAGCGCGACCGGCAGAATGCCGACCTGGCCTGGAAGATGGAACTGGACCAACGTCGTCAGCAACCCGGCGCACCGGGCATGACCGAACAGGAACGCTGGCGCAACGAACTCGGCGGCGAAACTGCCTACCAGGACCCCAACAGCACACAGGGAAACTACATTTACCACCGCAGTACCGACGCGGTCGTGTTTATGAACGAGCGGGGCGACGTTGTCGGGTCCGAAGATCCGAGCTTCGATCCCAATCCCGGCTCCACGCACACCTGGCGGCAACTGCGCAAAGCATAAAATCGTGCAGGAATACCTCACGAAAAAGGGGAGGCTGCGCGGTGCAACCTCCCCTTTTTGTTAACTGAAGTACTTGAGTTTGAGACTGACCAGGCCTTCGAACGTTCGCCGGGCCAGGGCCGATTTCTTCAGGACAAAGTCGAAAATCAACTCCCAGTCGAGGAGGAAAATGATCAGAATGCGATACGTCCCGAAGTCGAGCCCCATCAGCAGCCCGATGCCCGTATGCAGCATGTACGCCAGCACCAGCAGCGCGTTCTGGTACCATTTGCCCAGGATGATGAAAAACAGGGCCAGTTCGGTCGAGACGGCCATGATCGACAGGAGCATCATCAGGAACGGATGATCGGACAAGTACAGCCCGACCTCGTTCCAGAAATTACTGGTCTGGTAGTTACCGTACGTGTGGGCGTGCATCCCGAAGCCGTCCTTCCACTTGTGCTCTTCGGTAATGGTATTCTGCCCGTAGAAAAGCTGCCGGTCTTCGTTGGCGGCGCGGGGTTCTTCCGACAGGTAGTAGCCGAGGGTCTGTCCATCGAGCCATTTAAAACCCGTGTACCGGAATTTGGAAAGTCCAGCCGAAAGGTAAACGACCGCCAGCAGCAGCAGAATCAGGCGCTTTCCCCACAGCGACGCGTGCATGTCGGCAAAGTAGGTGAGCACATCGGTTTTCTGACGCACGTCTTTCTTGAAGAAGTAAAGCAGCAGGCGGTCGACCGAAAAACTCAGTGAGCCGGGTGCAAAGGCCAGAATCAATAGGATCTGACTGATGGGGGCCATTTCGTGATCGAAAAACCCGACGCTGTACAGAATCGCACTTACGTAAATAGAGCCCAATCCACTGAAAATCAGATTGAAACGCGTCAGAAACCCCACCGCCGCCATGAACAGCGACGCGGTTAGAAGCAGGTAGAAAATCTCGAACTGCGCGGCATTTTCGATGGAAGGGAAGGGCAGCAGGTGCGCAATGGGCGGCAGGTCGTACGTGCCGTCGGTCAACTCCAGGTTGAGCATGTTCCGCGAGCGGGCGTAGACCTGACGAACAATCCCGATGCACAGAAAGAAGCGGAGGATGCCTAGCGTATTGACGCGCGTTTCGCTGAAGAAGTAATTAGAGAGTCGTTCCTTCCAGGTATTCATGGGCTTCCAGGTTGGGCGTGTAGGTGTGAGTGAATTTTTTAGCGTTGACGTCGTACGTACCCACCACCCGTTTTTCGACCGGATTGCGGGCTTCGTCCAGTCTCCAGACCTCCAGCCGAATCGACTTCAGGTCGTAGGTCGTGCTGGTGTCAGCGATCGGAAGCGCCTCGGTATAGGCCGTGAAGTAAGACGACAGGCGCTCTTCAAGCTTGGCCGGACTGTCGTTCGGGCGGCTGCCGAACGGCGAGTAGTCGTAGCACGAACCGTATACTTTGGAGAAGAAGTACCGGCCCGAAGGCACCAGGTCACGTTTCCCGAGGTTTAACGGAAGGTCAACTTCGGCGGCGGCGGGCGTCTCGCCGATGTAACGGAACGCATAAAATTCGGTGCCGTCTCCGATGTAGTGCCCGAACATGGGGGCGCAGGTAAAGGGGTAGCTCTCCAGCCCCGTGACCACCACAAACAGATTGGGAAGCAGGAAAAGAACAATCACCAGGATGGCATAGCGCTTTTTTCCTTTTTTGGAAATCATAGGTGTTGCCGGTTAATGGGTTGATGTTGAGTTGGATACAGATGCCTGAAAAGAGGAGTGATCGCTGAAAAGATTAGGTTCTGACGGTCCACTTTACGGGCACAGGGCCTCTAGGAATGTACAATATACAAAATTAGGTTATGCAAGCCAGGCACCGCCACGGTTTCTACGCCGGTGCTTGCGAGTGCGAATCTACCAACCCGTTTCCGATTGCGCATGATAAGGCGCCCGATAACCGCTAACTATTCGCCGAAGTGATGTTACAGCGATAGGCTAGCGGTTATCGGGCGCTTTGAGGATCAATTCTTTCGCGGGGCAAACTTCCCCGCCCTTCGCGCCAAGCGCGCTACTCTATGCGCTTATTCACTCCTGAGTGAATGTACCGGATTGGCTACGGCCGCTTTGATCGACTGAAAACTGACGGTCAGGATGGCGATGAGCACGACCAGGACGCACGGCAGCGCAAACAGCCACCAGCTGATGCCGATCCGGAAGGCGAAGTGTTGCAGCCACTGGTGCATGGCGAAGTAGGCGAGGGGGACGGCCAGTACGAAGGCGACCAGGACGAGTTTGACAAAGTCGCGGTAGAGGAGCTGGAGAATCTGCGGGACGGAAGCCCCCAGCACCTTGCGGACCCCGATTTCTTTCGTGCGTTGCGCGGTGGTGAACGACGCAAGTCCGAACAACCCGAGGCAGGCCACGAAAATGGCTAACCCGGTGAACACGCCGAAGACTTGCCCGAAGCGCTGGTCAGCCCGGTACTGCGCGTCGAAGTGGTCGTCCAGAAAGTAATACTCGAACGGATTGCCGGGGAAAATCTGATCCCATCCCGCATGCAGGTGCGCGATGGTTTCCTGCAGGTTGCTGGTCGCCACTTTCACCGAAAAGGCCCCGTGGACGCCGGGGATGCAGCGGAAGATGAGCGGCTCGTAGGTTTCGCGTAGTGATTCCTGGTGAAAATCGTCCACCACGCCGACGACTGTGTAGGTCGCGCCCCAGAACTCAATCTCTTTATTCAAAGCGTCGTCCGGGTTGTCGAAACCTAGTTGCTGCACGCCCGTCCGGCTGAAAACGACGGTGCCGGGATCGTTGCCGTATTCTTCTCCAAATTTCCGGCCGGCCAGGAGTTTGAGTCCGTAGGCGTCGAGGAAATCGTAGTCGACGGCGATCACCCGGTACTGTTTGCTGTCGCTCGCGTCCTGTCCTTTCAGGCGGATGCCACCCGCATTCCAGCCCACCGCGCCACCGGGCACCGCACTGGACGCCGTGATGCTCCGGATCGCGGGGTAGCGCAGCATTTCCTGTTTAAAGGCCTGCTTGTCGCCTACGTAGATGGAGTCCTGACGGCTGCGGATGATGGGTGCCTGAATCACGAGCGTCTGGTCGATGTTGATGCCCAGGTCCTGATCCCGCATGAAGGAAATCTGCCGGAACACGGCCAGCGTCCCGATCAGCAGAAACAGCGAGGCGGCAAATTGCAGGACGACCAGCCCCTGCCGCAGGCGGTTGCCCCGGTGCGACGTTTTCATGGAGCCCTTCAGCACCGTTGCCGGGTTGAAGGCCGACAGAACAAACGCCGGATACAAACCCGACAGAAACGCCCCGACCAGGTAGAGCGCCAGCAGCGACACCCAGAATAGCGGGGTGCTCAATAACGAAAACGAAAGCTCTTGCCCGGAGATTCGGTTGAAGGCGGGCAGGGCAACCACCACCAGCAGAATCGCCAGCACGACGGCCAGCGCGTTCAACACGGCCGATTCCATCAGAAACTGCTGGATCAGTTGCGAACGCAGCGACCCCACCGACTTGCGGATGCCGACCTCCTTGGCGCGGTTCATGGCGCGAGCGGTGGCGAGGTTGATGTAGTTGACCCAGGCGATGATGATGATGAAAAAGGCGATGCCCAGCAGCAGGTAGGTGGCGGTGCCGTCGCCGTTCGGCTCGGCCTCCATCATGTAGTGTGAATAGAGGTGGATGTCGGGGAGCGGTTGCAGCAGGTACACCGCGTCGGCGTCGTACTGCGCCAGATCCTCGCCGATATTCGCTTCCACGTAATCCGAAAACTTGGCTTCCAGGGCTTTGGGGTCGGTGCCGGGTTGCAGCAGTAGGTAGGTCATGCAGCCGTCCCACATCCAGGCTTCGTCGGGATTGTTGTCGGGGCCGACCTGTTGCACGAAGGTTGCGTACGAACGCAGCATGTCGAACTTCAGGTGTGTGTTGGCGGGCAGATCGGCGTACACGCCCGTTACCTTGGCATCCACTTCTTCGTTCAGCCGCACGGTTTTCCCCAGCGGATCTTCGTCGCCAAAAATGTTCCGTGCCGTTGAGGCCGATAGCACAACCGTGTTGGGTTCGGTCAGTGCCGTCGCCGGATTTCCCTGCACCAGCGGATACGAAAACACCTCGAAAAAGGCGGACGAAGCGAAATAAATCTTCTCCACCTTCAACTTATCCTCCCCGTACCCAACCACGAGGGAGCCGGTCGGCACTACTTTTACGTACTCCTCCACCTCTGGAAAGGCGTCTTTGAACGAGTTGCCCACTGCATACGCGCCGGCGGCCCATTGCGTGCTCAACTCCCCTTTGTCGTAGCGATCCTGCTGCACGCGGTAAAGATTTTCCTTCTTCGTGTGGAAGTCGTCGTAGCTCAGTTCGTAGCGCACGTACTGCAAAATCAGCAGACAACAGGCAATGCCGATGGCCAGCCCGAATAAGTTGATGAGCGAATAAAACCGCTGCTTCAGCAGGCTGCGGACGGCGACGAGGAAATAACTTTTGAGCATGAGGAGAAAGATTACAGGTAAGCGGATGGCAGGTTATACATAAGATGCTGCGGGTGGGCCTTTGGTTGCAGGTAGAGCGGTGAATTGTTGAAATAAATTATGAGAGAAGAGTTGAAAGTTTAAAGCTCAACGACTGTTGGCGTTAGCGATCTAGGAAAGGGCTCCGGATAAAGACAACGGAAGTAGCAAAACGTTACAGCAAAAGCTTTCTTTTTTACTTCGCACCTCAGACTTCGCACTTCACTTTTGGTTATGTCCCAGTCGACCAACGGCCGCTTTTGTTCACTTTCAAGCCTGGGCGACCCCACCTAGGCGGCCCCACCGTCGGACGCCTTCTCTGTTAAGGCCTACGCCCCGCCTTATTCACTCATTCAGTGATTCATTCATTCTCTCATTTCTTTACGCTCCGCGCAATTCACTCATTCTCTCATTCAATGATTCATTCATTTTTTAGCGAGTCCACCGGATTGGCCTGGGCGGCGCGGAGGCTCTGGACGCTCACCGTCAGCCAGGCGATCAGCACCATCAGGACGCCCGTCAGCAGGAACAGCCCCGGACCGAGCGGCATGCGGTAGGCGAAGTCGTCGAGCCAGCGGTCGAGGAGCCAGTAGGCGAGGGGAGCCGCCACCAGAAAGGCCAGCCCCACCAGTTTCAGAAAGTCTTTGGAGAGCATCCCCACCAGATCGGTCACCGTCGCGCCCAGCACCTTGCGGACGCCGATTTCCTTCGTGCGTTGTTGCGTGGCGTAGGCCGCCAACCCGAACAGGCCCAGGCAGGCCACGAAGATCGATAGCCCCGCGAAGGTGGAGAAGATGCGCGCGAGCCGCACTTCCGACCGGTAGAGTTGATCGAAGGCGTCGTCGAGGAATTCGTATTGAAAGGCGTAGCCTGGAAAGAATTCCTGCCAGACCTGTTCGGCTTGCCGGACGGCCGGTTGGATTTGCCCCGGCGCGAGCCGCAGTGCGTAGTATTCGGAGTAAGGATAGAGGCTCAGCACCACCGGACGGATGCGGGTTTGCAACCCGTGTTGATGGTAGTCCTGCAACACGCCGATGACGGTGCCGCGTGGTGCGCCGGAGGGCGACTCGATGGTTTTGCCCAGCGCCGCTTCTGGCGTTTCCCAGCCCATCTCCCGCACGGCCGTTTCGTTGATCAGCAGCGGGTTCTGGATCGTAATCGTATCGACCGGAACGCGGTCACGGCCCACGGCAAAGTCGCGTCCGGCCATCAGGTCCAATCCGTAGGTTTTGACGTAGTCGTGATCGGCCGGGACGAACTCGACCGACATGCCCGCCTCGCGCGGCCGTCCTTCCGGAAAACAGATTTGCCCGCCCCATCCCGCGTAGCCGGGAGGCGCGCCGGTCGCCGACGCGACTTCCACCCCGGGAATCCGTTGCAGCGATGCCATCAGGGCGTCGCGTTGCTGATAACGCAGCGGGCCGGGCGTGGTGCCGGCTTCTAAGATCAGCACCTGTTCGCGGTCGAAGCCCAGCGATTGCCCCTGCATGTAATCGACCTGTTGCAGCACCACCAGCGTGGCGGCGATCAGCACACCCGACAGCGCAAACTGAAACACCACCAGTCCGTGCCGCAACCGCCCGCCGCGTCGGCTGGTCGAGAACGAGCCTTTCAGCGCTTCGGCGGGCTTAAAACCCGACAACACCGCCGCTGGGTACAACCCCGCAAGACCACCCAGGACGACCACGAGGCAGAAGGTAAAGAGGAGAAGGGGCGGAGCCAGTAGATCGCTCGACGTAAAGGCCTGTTCGGTCAGTTGGTTGAAGTAAGGCAGCGCCAGCAGCATGAGTTGAAACGCCAGCACCACCGCCAGGCCGCACAGCACGACCGACTCGGTCAGGAACTGCGCGATCAGCGCACGGCGGCTCGAACCGACCACCTTTCGCAGGCTTACCTCCTTGGCACGCTCCACCGACCGGGCGGTCGCGAGGTTCATGTAGTTGATGGCCGCCACGGTCAGCACGAACAGGGCCACCGCTCCCAAAAGGTAGAGGTAGCGCCGGTCGCCGCTTGGCCCGAGGCCGTTGCCCCAAGGCGAAAAGTAGATCTCCTGCACCGGCTGCAGACCCAGGTTCATTTCGTACCCAATGGCGCGGATGTCGTCGCCCACCTTGCGCATGGGTAGGGCCTGTATCTTGGCTTCAAATGCGGCTACGTCCACCTGAGGTCGCAGCAGCACGTAGGTCCAGATGTTCAGGTCGAACCAACCCGACGCAAACTCCTCCTCGCAGTAGCCCGGGCTGAGGCTGCACAGGGTACCGAACGACACCAGTCCAGAGAAGGCAAGGTGCGACGGACCGGAAGTAGGGTCCAGCACGCCCGTCACCGTCAGGGCCGTGGAATCATTCACCGTCAGCACTTGGCCCAGCGCCTCCCGTTCCGGAAAGTATTTCGCGGCCAGTGCGGGTGTCAGCACAATCGAGTTCGGCGCTTGCAACGCCGTGGCCGGATCACCCTTTGCCAGCGGGTAAGTGAAGGTCTGAAAAAAGGTAGGTTCCGCAAATAGCAGCTCCTCCGCCGCATGCACGCCTTCGTGCAGGAAAAACGGGTGCCATGGCCGCAGATACGTCACCGCTTCCACGTCCGGGTAGTCGGCGGCCAGCGCCCGCCCCTGCGGCCAGCCGGTCGTCGAGTTGGTGCTATAGCTTTCTTCGCCGGTCTGCCGCACCTGCGTCACCACCCGAAACAGCCGGTCGCCCTTTTCCTGGAAGCGGTCGTAGGCCCACTCGTGGCGCAGCAGTACGCCCAGCAGCAGACAACACGCCATGCCGAGCGCCAGGCCCAGCAGATTGATGAGCGAAAAGACTTTCCGTTTCTTCAGGTTGCGAAGGGTGACTTTCAGATGGTTTCGGAACATGGTTAAAAGGCTTTCAGGTCAAACGTTTCAGGTGGCAGGTCGGTGTTAGTTCGTTTCTAGATCTCACGATTTTGTCATCTCGAACAACGTGAGAGATCTATTTTCAGAAGTTAGAAGATTTCTCACATACGTTCGAGATGACAGATAGGCGATCGAGATGACAGTAATGTGTGGATGCACCAGCGGCAATGCTCTCCGTCCTCTCCGCCAAGCGCATCGCCCTCTGCGCCTCGTCGCTATTCATTTATTCAATCATTCTATGATTCACGTATTCTGTCATTCACTCTTCAGCGAGTTCACCGGATTGGCCCGCGCCACCCGCCACGTCTGCGAGGCGACTGTCAGCAGTCCGAGCAGAAGCATGATGCAGATGCCGAGAAATAAGATTCCCGCACCGATGTCGACGCGGTTAGCGAGGTTTTGCAGCCACAGTTGGTTGGCGAAGTAGGCGAGGGGCGTGGCGATCAGCACGGCGATGCCGAGCAGTTGCAGGAAGCCGCGCGACAGCAGCAGCACGACTTGCGTGACGTTGGCCCCCAGTACCTTGCGGATGCCGACTTCCTTGACGCGCGTTTCGGCGGTGAAGGTGACGATGCCCAGCAGACCGAGGCAGGCGATTACGACGGCGAGGAACGAGAAGAATCCGACGATGGCGGTCACGTCCTGCAACAGGCCGTAGTTGATTTTCAACTGTTCGTCGTAGAAGTGGTACTTCATCGGGTGCACGGGATCGACCTCTTGCCACTGCGCCTGCAGGCTGGCAATGGCGCTTTGCAGGGCATCTCCCTGCAGCCGCACCTGTGCGTAGCGGAACAACGCGGGGCGGTACTGCACGATCAGCGGCCGGATCGGTTCGATCAGCGTGCCGTATTGGAAATCCTTCAACACCCCGATTACCTGCAAGGTCCGCTCTTCCGCCCCTTCGGGCATGTCGCGCACGACAAGCTCGGCCCCGAGGGCCTGTTCGGGACTCGCGAAGCCGTAGTGCTGCACCGCCTGTTCGTTCAGGAGCGCGTAATGGGCCGCCGTTTCGGGTTGCGCGTCGTCGTAAAGGCGACCGGCCACCAACGGAATCTCCAGGTTGTGGAAGAACCGGGCATCGGCGGCAAAATCGTTCAGGTTCTCGAATTCCGTCTTGCCCGGCCCGCGCACGTCGAGCCCCGACGTAAACCCGGTGCTGGGCACGTAGTAACTGCCCGACACCTCCGCCACCTGCGGCGACTTCAGCAGTGCGGTCCGTACGCGCTCGTAGTCGTTGCCCTGCAGCGAAATGTTCACGACGTTGTTCTGATTGAAGCCGTAGGCGAAGTGGAGGAAGTGCTGCACCTGCTGGCGGAGCAGGAGCGTGCTGATGATGAAGACCAGCGAGAGGCTGAACTGCACCACGGTCAGCACCTTGCGCAGGGTGAGTTTGCCGGGACGTTGCGCACTGAACCGCCGCAGCACCTGGATGGGCTGGAAGCGCGTCAGGTAAAGCGCCGGGAAAATCCCGGCCAGGATGCCCACACCCACGGCAAACAAAATAAACCATCCGTATACGTCCCATTCGGCCGTCAGGTCGAGTTTCAGGTATTGGTTGAACCAGAGTTGCGTGAAGGCAGGCTTGAGCGCATTCAGCAGCGCCACCGCCAGTACCAGGGCCAGCAGCGCGGTCAGCACGGCTTCGCCCATAAACTGCACGAACAGATGGCTCCGCAACGCACCGGTCACTTTTCGTACGCCTACCTCTTTGGCTCGCGTCAGCGCCCGCGCGACGGTCAGGTTCGTGTAGTTCAGCGCGGCGGCGCTCATCACCAGAAAGGCCAAGAACGCCAGAAAATAGTACGCCTCAATGGGCAGCGCGATGCTGATGGGGTTGTTGTACAGATGGCCGGGCGTGATCTCGGCCAGCGGCCGGAACGAAAACTGAAATTCGTTCAGATCCGACAGCGGTTGGAGGTACCGCTTCGCCACCCCGTCGAGGGCCGCCTGCAACTGGTCAGGCGTCTGGTCTTCGCGCAGCAGCACGTAGGTATACGTCTGAAAGAAATTGCGCCAGTCGTTCAGCAGGGAGGGGCGGATGCCTTCCCGCTCCAGCGACGCCAGTGTGGACGCCGACACGAGCGACTCCATCGGCAGGTGCGAGGGACGAGGCGTCTTTTTCAGGATGCCCGTCACCGTAAACGCACCCAGCGGCACGCTTTCGCCTTCCGTATCTTCCACCGCCAGCGGATGCAGGTGCCGGTCTTCGAAGGCGAAGGTTTTGCCCATCGGGTCCTGTCCCGGAAAGAGCAACGCCGCCGCTTCTGCACTTAGCACAATCGAACGTGGTTCGCGCAGCGCCGTCAGCGGATTGCCCCGTTCCAGTTCAAAACTAAATACCTCGAAGACAGACGAGTCGGCGTAGAGGCCACGCAACGTCGTCGGTTCGCCCACCAGCGCATCGCCCCCGAAACCCGTCATCAGGTGCGTCACCCGTTCGGACACGGCGTAGTCCTGCGTCAAGGCTTCGGCCAGCGGTCCGGGCGTCGTGTTGGAGCGGGCGTTTTGCGGGGAGGGCTTCGCCAGCACCTGATAAATCCGGTCGCCCTTTTCGTGAAAAGAGTCGTATTTCCGCTGGTTGTTGACGATCTGGATCAACAGCAGGCAGACCGACATGCTGACGGCCAGCCCAAACAGATTAATGAACGAGAAGGTGCGGTGTTTGCGCAGGTTGCGCAGCGCCACGCGCAGGTAGTTGCGGAACATGGTCTTGAACTAGGATGTAGCGGATAAGGTGATGGACTATGATGGAAAGAATCAGGAATTCGTTGAAAATAAGGCTGAATGCAAGCAGGAAGTAGCCAAACCCAGCTCATCGCCAAGCATCAACTCAGCTACCTCACCGTTCAAGCCTATGCATTCACTGCCCACTGAATACGGCCCCCCGCACTCTCTGCGCCTCGCGCTATTCACTTATTCTATGATTCAGTGATTCACTCATTTCACTACTCGCTTCTCAGCGAATTCACCGGATTGGACGTGGCGGCGCGGACGCTCTGGTAGCCCACCGTCAGCCAGGCGATCAGAAGCGCGAGGATACCGGTCAGGACAAACACCAGCGGCGAAAGGGGCATGTGGTACTCGTACTGATCGAGGAACTGTTGCGTCAGCCACCAACCTAGCGGCGTGGCGACGACGAAGGCAATCAGCACGATTTTCGTGAAGCTGTTCGACAGCAGCACCAGCAGATGCGGCACCGAAGCGCCCAGTACCTTGCGGACCCCGATTTCCTTGCGGCGGCGCTCGGCGGTGTAGGAGGCCAGCCCGAACAACCCGAGGCACGAGATGAAGATGGCGATGAAGGCGAAGTAAGAGGCCAGTTTGCTGACCAGCGTATCGGAGCGGTACATGCGCTCAAATTCCTGATCCAGAAAGTTGTATTCGAACAGGTAGTCGGCATCGTAACGGTTGTGCAGCGCCTCCAGGCTGGCCAGGGCGGCTGGCGTCTCGCCCGGTTGCGTGCGGACCATCACCATCCACGTGTTTTCCGGGCGCAGCGTCAGTACCAGCGGCTCAATGGCCGCGTGCAGGTTGTTGCTGTGGAAGTTCTTCACCACGCCGATGATCTGCCCCTTCCGGTCCCAGAACGTGATGGGTTGCCCGACCGGGTCGTCGAAACCGAGGAGCCGCGCCGCCTCTTCGTTGATCAGGATGTTGGACGTATCGGTCGAGAACGCCTGCGAAAAGTCGCGCCCCGCTTTCAGTTGAATGCCGGCCGTGGGCAGAAAATCGTAGCTGATCTGCACCACCTGAAACAAAATCTTCGTCTCGGGATCTTTCCCTTCCCACTCCAGCCCCTGCGTGGAACTGCCGACCGAAAGCGGATTCTGGTTGGAAAGCGCCACTTGCTGAATGCCGGGCATCTGCCGCAGGTCGGCCTTGTAAGCGTCGAAGTGTTCCTGCACCCCCGGCGTAACCGGGAAGTAAATGAGATTCTCGCGGTTGATGCCCAGGTCCTTTTTCTTGATGTACTGGATCTGCTGGTAGACCACCACCGTCGCGGCGATCAGCACCATCGACAGGACGAACTGAAACACCACCAGCCCCTGCCGCAGAAACGCCGCCCCGGACCCGACCCGGAAGGTGCCTTTCAACACGCTGACCGGGTTGAACGAGGAGAGGTAGAACGCCGGATAGAGCCCGGCCAGCAGTCCGGTAAAGAGGACAATCCCGGCCAGAATCAGTAGAAAAACGAAGTTGTCGTACGGTACCGCCAGCGCTTTGTCGGTGAGTTCGTTGAACGAAGGCAGCATAATTTCCACTACCAGGAGGGCCAGCAGCGTGGAGAGAAACGCAAGCAGAATCGACTCGCCCAGAAACTGCCCGACAAGCAGGCCGCGCTCGGCCCCGATGGCTTTGCGGACGCCCACTTCCTTGGCCCGGCGGGTGGAGCGGGCCGTGGCCAGGTTCATAAAATTGATGCAGGCGATGAGCAGAATGAAAAGGGCCACCACCACGAAGAGCTGCACAAAAACGATGCGCCCGCCGGTCTGCTGGCCTTCTTTAAACTCGCCGTGCAGGTAGGATTCCGGAAACGACTGCGCAAACAGCGTGACCACCGAGCCTTCGTTCCGTTGCTTGACGAAGTCGGCGATCTTCTCGTTGACGGCCTCGGGCGAAGCGCCGTCGGCCAGTTGAATGAACGTGCGGATGCCGTTGTTGCCCCATTCTTCCAACCAGGTGTTTTCTTTCATGTACACTTCGAACGACAGCAGAAAGTCGAACTGGAACGAAGACGTTTTGGGCACGTCGGCAAAAACGCCCTGCACCGTGTAGACCTCTTTGTTGTCCAGCTGAAGCGTTTTGCCCAGAGCTGCCTGCGCGCTCCCGAAGTACTTTGCGGCGAGGGCTTCCGACAGGGCAATGGACGAAACGTCGTTCAGCACCGACTTCGGATTGCCCACCACGAACGGAAACGTAAACATCTCCAGAAAGTCCGGGTCGGCATACATGCCTTCTTCTTTAAACCGCTGATCTCCCACGCGAAACAGTTTGGTGTCGCCGCCCCACGTGGTGCGTGTGGCGTGCGTCACTTCGGGAAGCTCGTCTTTCAGCGCCTGCGCCAGCAGGCCCGGCGTCGCGGCGAAGGTGAACAACTGCCCGGAGTACGTCTGGTTCTCCATGATCCGGTAGAGCTGATCGCTGTTCGTGTGGAACCGGTCGAACCGCAGTTCGTCGCGAACCCACAGCAGGATGAGCAGGCTGGTGGCCAGGCCCAGGGTCAGACCGGCGAGGTTCAGAAACGTGTATCCTTTCTGTTTCCAGAAGTTGCGAAGGGCGGTAACGAGGTAGTTGCGCAGCATAGAGAACGCGGTTTAGGGGACGAGTGCGCTAGGGCCATGCCAAGAAGTCTGCCAATCTGCGTGGAGGGGGCGCAGACGGGCCAAACCCTGTTCGGTCGGTCGGCCAGTGTCCAGATTCGAACGCCGGGTGTGCGCAGACGGACAGCAGGTGTGCGCAAACCTTTGGAATGCCCGGCGAGCGCACATTTTATGCAGTTGGGTAAAATTTTGATAATATTGAAGATCTTTCACGGTTGAAAGTCGCGGCAACGCTACCCGATTCTAAAAGACCTTTTTGTTTGTGGCTGGGCAAACTGCTAGAGACGTGTCGAATCATTCCCCTTTGCTGTCTGATGCACACCTGTGGGCTCGGTTTCAGGCGGGCGACCGGGAAGCCTTTGCGGCCATTTACCAGCGTTACGGCAAACTTCTGACGCAGTACGGCATGCGGCTGGTGCACGACAAGGAGCGCGTGCGCGATGCCGTCCAGGACCTGTTCGTCTACCTGTGGGAAAAGCGGATGCGCCTGGGCGCGGTTCGCTCGCTGCCGTCCTACCTGCTCATCAGCCTGCGGCGGCAACTGTTGCAGGCGCGTACGTCGCGCTACGGGGCACTCGGCCTGGAACGGACCGACGAGTCCGCTACCGAAATGTCGGTCGAGCGGCAACTGATTCAGGAACAGGAGCGGGGCCTTGCCCTGCAGCGGCTGACCAAAGCCATGGAGGCGCTGCCCGACCGGCAGCGCGAGGCCATTTTTTTACGCTATTACTGCGAACTGGATTTTCCTGATGTGGCCGAAGTGATGGCCATCAACACCCGCTCGGTCTACAAACTGATGTACAAGGCCATCGAGCACATGCGCAAAAACTTTCCTACGCTCACCTTTTCCCTGATTCTGTTGTGTCTGTTGCTGGGCTAGCGTACGCAGCCGGACGCGTGCAACCGTATCCCGACCGCCTTTCGTGCCCTAGATCAGCCCTTTTTTAGCGCCTCGAAAAAAAAGTTGCATAAGGTAGGGGCACAAACGCGCCCCTTGCTCTCTACCCGTACAAAACGCTCCTCCTAACTGAATGGACTATTTGCAGTTCTCGGTACACGACTTCGTGACCGATCCTTTCTTTATCCGGTGGGTACAACACCCCGACGAAGAGACCCAGGCCTTTTGGACCGCCTGGCTGCGCCGTAACCCGGAGAAAAAATCTTTGCTCGACGAGGCCCGGCAACTGGTGCTGGCCTTCGGCGAAGAGGAAAACGCCTTTTCGGAGGCCGACCTGACCGATCTCTGGCAGACCATCGAAACCCGTACGCAGCCCGCCCGCCCTGTTGTGTCGCTGTGGCGCCGCCGGTGGCAACCGCTGGCGGCGGCCGTAACGCTGTTGCTGGCGGCAGCCGTGGCGCTGTATTACTACCGGGTCGAGTACCGCTGGGTCGAGTACCAGACGGCCTTCGGCGAGCAGAAGGAAATCCAACTGCCCGACGGTTCAACGGTCATTCTCAACGCCAACTCGCGCTTGCGGATGCCGAAAGCGTGGCCCACCGACGCCCCACGGCAGGTGTGGCTGGCCGGCGAAGGCTACTTCGACGTGGTGCATACAACACATCATCAACTGTTCCAGGTCCTGACCGACGAGGTGACCGTCGCGGTGCGGGGCACCCGGTTCAACGTCTGGCAGCGCGAACGCCAGGCGCGGGTGGTGCTGAACTCCGGGCGGGTAGAACTGACGTCGGAACAGAACCAGGCCCCCCTCGTGATGCACCCCGGCGAGCTGGTCGAAGTGGTGCGGGGCGAATACTCGCACGCGACGCCGGTCGACACCCTGCCGCACATCGCCTGGAAGAACCAACAGCTGGTTTTCCAGGAGTCGCCGGTGCAGGACGTCATCGCCGTGCTGGAAGACAACTACGGCTTCGAGGTGTCGGTGCAGGACTCGACGCTGCTGGAAAAACGCATCACCACCCGGGCCATTCGCAACGACGTGGAGCTGCTGCTCCGCCTGCTGGAAGAATCGCTGGACGTGGAAGTGCAGCGCGACGGAAAGCACCTGCATTTTGTCTCGGCTTCTTCTTCAAAATAACCTTACCTCATCAGTACTTAATCATCTAAATTTCTAGTCTTTTATGCAGCAATCAATACCCATCTATCGCCCATTCCGGTGGCTCCTGTGGGGGATGGCGCTGGCGTTACCCGCCACGGGCAGTATGGCGCAGCAGGTAGCGCAAACGCTGGCCTACCAACAGCCGGAAGTGGCGCAGCCGGAAAAGCAACTGACGTTGAAGCAGGCGCTTTCGACGCTCCAGGACCGCCACCAGGTCTACTTTACCTACACCGACGACGTGGTGCAGGGGCAATTGGTCAACTCGCGCAACTGGCTGCAACAGCCTTCGGCCGAAGCCGCCCTTGAACTTCTGCTGGAAGAATTTCACCTGAAATTCAAGAAGATCGACAACCAGAACTACGTCATCAAAATGGCACCGCGTTCGCGCAGCGCCAGGTCGTCCGACGTGCGGAAGCTGGCGCTGACGTCCGTTCCGGCGCGTCCGTCGGTGGCGTTCTCGGCCCTGACGCAGGTACAGGCCACCATCAGCGGGGTCATCACCGACGCCAGCGGCGAAGGGATTCCGGGCGTCAACATCATCGAAAAAGGCACCAGCAACGGAACCATCACCGACGTAACGGGGCGCTATTCCCTGAACGTGGGCGACAACGCCACGCTACAGATTTCGGCCGTAGGCTACCTGTCGCAGGAAGTGGAAGTAGGCGGCCGTAGCGTGATCGACCTGACGCTGGAAGATGACGTGAAAGCACTGGAAGAAGTGGTGGTGATCGGTTACGGAACGCAGGAAAAGAAAGAAGTGGCGGGCTCCATCGCACAGATTTCCAACAAGGAGATCAAAGAGAGCACGGCCATTTCGGTTTCCAATGCCCTGTCGGGGCGGGTGCCGGGCCTGATCGTGAACCAGACGAACGCCGAACCCGGTCGCGACGACGCGCGCATCCTGATCCGCGGCCAGGGAACGACCGGCAACACGGCACCGCTGATCGTCATCGACGGCGTGGCGAACCGCGACGGCATTTCGCGCATCGATCCGAACGACATCGAAACCATTACGGTCCTGAAAGATGCGTCGGCGGCGATCTACGGTGCGCAGGCGGCCAACGGGGTCATCCTGATTACCACCAAGCGTGGTGCAACGGGCAAACCGGTGATCAACTACGCCTTTACGCAGGGCTTTGTGAGCCCCACCCGCAAAATTGAACTGGCCGATGCCGCGCTGTACGCACGCAGCGTCAATACCTGGAGCCAGCAGCAGGGCCAGGCCCCGATCTACACCGATGCGCAGATTGCGGCATTCGAAAACGGCTCGGCCCCCAGCACCGACTGGATCGACGAAGTGTACAAATCGCATTCGGTACAAAACCGCCACAGCCTGACCGTCAACGGTGGCTCCGAAGCGGTGAAGTACTTCCTCTCGGCCGGAACTGCCTACCAGAACGGGCTGATTCAGAGCGACGAAACCACCGGCTACCGCCAGTACAACGTGCGTTCCAACATCGACGCGCAAATCTCGGAGCGCTTCAAGGTGGGATTGGATCTGGCCGGCCGGCGCGAAAACCGGACCTGGCTGCAGTACGACGACGCGACCATCTATGCGTCGACCATCCGTGCGGCCCCCGACCTGCCCGCGACCCTCAACGGCCTGCCGGCCATCGGACGCGAGCGGCAAAATCCCCTGGCCATTGCGCAGGGCCCCGGGTACGACAACCTGAAGCGGAACGTATTTAACGGCACCATGACGGCCAGCTACCAGATTCCGGGCGTGAAAGGCCTGTCGCTGGGCGGTTTTGCGGCCATCGACTTCATCGAAAGCAACTACAAAAAGTGGTTCCAGCAGTACACCTATTACCAGGATAACGACGGCGACGGGCAACCGGAACCGTACAAGGCCGGGCCTTCGCTGGGCGACACGTACCTGCGCGTAGCCGATGCCAACAGCCAGCGCGTGACGCTCAACACCCGCCTCGCGTACGAACGGACGTTCGGGCTGCACGACATCTCTGCCTTTGTGGCCTACGAACAGAGCGAACTGCGCATCGACAGCTTCTACGTACAGCGCAAAGGCTACGAGTCGGACCAGATCGACCAGCTTTTTGCCGGTAGCGCCAACAGCGACAACCAGCAGAACGACGGACGGGCCTTCGAACAAGCCCGTCAGAACTACTTCGGGCGTATTTCTTATACGTTCATGGACCGGTACATCGCGCAGTTCATCCTGCGCTACGACGGCTCGTCCAACTTCATGCAGGGCAAGCAGTTTGGGACGTTCCCCGGCGTAACGTTGGGTTGGCGTATTTCGGAAGAGGCGTTCCTGAAAGGCAACCCCGTGGTAAGCAACCTGAAGCTGCGCGGCTCGTGGGGCATTCTGGGGAACGACCGCATTGCGCCGTTCCAGTACCTGAACGTGTTCAGCTTTGCGGCACCGAACCAGGGGTATGTGTTTGGCGGCAGCGGGGCGAACGTACTGGTGCCGGGCGTGGTGCCCAACCTCAACATCACCTGGGAAACCAAGCGTAGCATCAACGTCGGGGTCGACGCCGGCTTCCTGAAAGACAAGCTGACCCTGTCGCTCGACGTCTTCGCCGACAAGCGCGACAACATTCTGGCACCGCGCAACGTGACCATCCCGGACTACACGGGCATCGACCTGCCCGACGAAAACATCGGGAGCGTGCAGAACCGTGGTTTCGAGGCGCAGGCGCTTTATCGGCATACCACCAACGCGTTCAACTTCAACATCGGGGGGAACCTCACCTTCGCGCGCAACAAAGTCTTGTTCATCGACGACCAGGGCGTGTATCCGGAAGACTACCAGTCGCAGGAAGGATACCCGATCGGCTATACCCTCGGGTATGAGTTCATCGGCATCTACCGGAACCAGAACGACCTGGACACGTATCCCGGCCTGAACGGCACCGCTGTGTTAGGCGACCCGATTTACCGTGACGTGAACGGCGACGGCGAAATTACCAATGCCGACCGCATTCGCCTGAACAACACGGCCATTCCTGAGTTGCAATACGGCATCTCGCTGGGTGCCGATGCCAAAGGATTCGACTTCAATGCGCTGTTCCAGGGGCAGGCGCGGGTGCAGTCGCAGTTGCGCTACACGTTCAACAACGGCAACAACGGCCTGGCCTACTTCCTCGAAAACGCCTGGAGCGAAAGCAACCCCGACGCGCCGCTGCCGGCCTACAACCGGGGCAACACGGTGCTGAGCACGCTGTGGCTGCGTAACGTGGCTTTCCTGCGCCTGAAAAACGTCGAGCTGGGCTACACGCTGCCGAACACGCTGGTGTCGAAAGCGGGTATCCAGAACCTGCGCGTCTTTGTGAACGGCTACAACCTCCTGACGTTCGACCAACTGAAGAAGGACGGGCTGACCGATCCTGAATCGGTGAACATTGAAGCATGGCAGTTCCCGCACACCAAAACGGTGAGCCTGGGCGTGAACGTAACCCTTTAATTTTCTCTGTGATGAAACTCAAGCACATACTATACTTTTCGGTGGCAGGCCTCTCCACACTTCTGTGGTCCTGCTCCGACGATATTCTCGACAAAAAGCCGCTCGACGGCTACAGCGAAGTGGACGTGTTTGCCGACGAGGCTCTGCTGACCAACTTCGTCAACGGCACTTACCTGGGCCTGCGCCACCCGTTTCGCGACGAAAATACGCTGACCGATGGCCTGACCGACAACGCCTACAACCAGCACGGCAGCGCCGTGGGCACCGTCTGGAATTACACGCGGGCGGAAGTAAACCAGGACAACGGCGAGGCCGTCACCAACGAGCTCTGGTCGCACGCCTACGGGTTTATCCGGCGCTCGAACCTGTTTTTCGAAAAGGCGGCTGCGTCGTCCATCGATCCGGAAGCGCTTACGCAACTGTCGGGCGAAATGCAGTTTCTGCGCGCCTACCAGTACTTCGACCTGATGCGCTGGTACGGCGGGGTGCCCCTCATTACCTCGACCTTCGGACTGGACGACGAGTCGTATGCCGTAAACCGGAACACGGCCGACGAGGTAGCGGCGTTTGTGGTGAGCGAATGCGACGAAGCCATCGCCAAGCTGCCTTCCATGTCCGACCCGGGCTACGTGACCGGCCGGGCGTCGGTAGAAGCGGCCATGGCCCTGAAAGCCCGGACGCTGCTGTACGCCGCCAGCCCGCTCTTCAACGCCTCGGGCGACCAGGCCAAATGGACGGCCGCCCGCGATGCCAACAAGGCAGTGATGGAGCTGAGCAGCGTGTCGCTGGTAGAAGATGCCGAAAACTACGGGGAGATGTTTCAGGGATACAATTCGCAGGAGGTGATCTTCGCGCGGTACTTCACCGAGGTGGTGAACCAGGGATGGGGCGCCAACCTCTGGCTTTTCCCGAACAGCAACGGCGGCTGGGCCAACACCACGCCTACCCAGGATCTGGTCGACCACTACGAGCTGACCAACGGCAAACTGCCCGAAGATCCGTCGTCGGGCTATAACCCGCAGGACCCGTACGTGAATCGCGATCCGCGTTTCTACGAATCGGTGCTTTACAACGGCGCGCCGTTCAAAGGAGAGGAGTACGAATACTTTGTGGATGCGGACGATCCGACCAACCCGGAACTGTCGGGCAAAGACTCGCCTTACTCGTCGATCTCTCCCCACAATGCCTCCCGGACGGGCTACAACTTCCGCAAGTGGACGCTAGAAAGCGAAGGCGAATATTCCGGGAACACCGGCCCCTGGATCGTTTTCCGTCTGGGTGAATTTTACCTGAACTACGCCGAAGCGCAACTGGCGCTGGGCGAAGAGGAAGAAGCCCGTACGGCCATCAACGCCGTGCGTACGCGGGTCGGCATGCCCCCCGTCACCGAGTCGGGCGAGGCGCTGGTGGAGCGTTACCGCAACGAGCGGCGCATCGAACTGGTGCTGGAAGACCACCGCTTCTTCGACTTCCGGCGCTGGATGATCGGGCCGGAAGTGCTGAATAAGCCTGCGCTCGGTGTGCAGGTTATCAAAGATGGTACTACCTTGACCTACGATTTTGGAAAAGTAGCCACCGATCAACGCAAATGGAACGACCGATTGTACCTGTTGCCGATCCCTTCGGGAGAGATTCAGCGGAGTGGGTCCAGCCTCAGCCAGAATCCCGGCTACTAAACACTTTGCCGTGTTTGATTGTGATAGCGTAGTAGACTACAGACGAACGGAGGCTACGGCCTCTGTTCGTCTCTTTGTTTAAATTCAGGAGTATGATGAGGCTTCGTTCGATTCGAGTTTGTGGGTTTCGGCACCTGTTGCCGTGGATAGGCAGCATGGGCCTTTTGTTGCAGCACTGCACTTCGCCGTCGCAGTTTCAGGAGACCGACCCGGAGCAGACGGGCGTGCGGTTTCGCAACGAGATTACCGAGACCGAACACAACAACATCATGACCTACGAGTACACCTACAACGGAGGGGGCGTGGCCGTGGGCGATGTGAACGGCGATGGCCTCGCCGACCTGTACTTTTCGGGCAATTCGGTGCCCAACCAACTGTACCTGAACCAGGGCAACTGGCAGTTCCGTGACGTGACGACCGCCGCGCAGGTGGCCGGCCGCCGCGACTGGGCAACCGGCGTGACGATGGCCGACGTCAACGGCGACGGGCGGCTCGATCTTTACGTGTGCTACTCGGGCAATACGCCGGGCGAAGGCGTGAACCGCCCCGTGATCCGTGACCGGCCCCAGCGCGCCAACCAGCTTTTCATCAACCAGGGCGTAAACGCCGACGGCGTGCCCACCTTTGTCGAACAGGCCAAAGCGTACGGCCTCGACGCACCGGGAACGTTCTCTACCCAGGCATATTTTTTTGACTACGACCGTGACGGCGATCTGGACCTCTTTCTCCTGAACCACGCCAACATGTTCTACTCCACGTTCTTCAACGTGAAAAAACTACGGTCGCTGCGGCACCCGTATTTCGGCAACAAACTCTACCGCAACGACCAACAGCATTTTGTGGAAGTGAGCGACGCCGCCGGCATCCACGGCAGCGGCCTCAATTTCGGGCTCAGTGCGGGCATCAGCGACCTGAACGGCGACGGCTGGCCCGATCTCTACGTCACCAACGACTACGACGAGCAGGATTTCTGCTACCTCAACAACCAGGACGGCACCTTCCGGGAAGTGTCGCACACGTTGTTCGGCCACCTGTCCAAGTACGGCATGGGGTCCGACATCGCCGACATCAACAACGACGGCCGCCCCGATGTATTCGTCAACGACATGCTGCCCGAAGACAACCACCGGCAAAAATTGCTGAAGGGTCCCGACGAATACGACAAGCACACCCTGGCGGTGGACAGCGGCTACCACCATCAGTACATGCGCAACACGCTGCAACTCAACCAGGGGCTGGCCCCCGACAGCCTGCCGCGCTTCAGCGAACTGGGGCAACTGGCCGGCGTGGCGAGCACCGACTGGAGCTGGGCTCCCCTGTTTGCCGACTTCGATAACGACGGGCGCAAGGACCTGTTCATCACCAACGGGTACCTCCACGATTACACCAACATGGACTTCCTGAAGTATACGGTGCAGGACGTCGTGGCCGAAGCCAATCGCGAGAACCATCCGGTCGACGTACTGGGCCTGATCCAGCGAATGCCTTCTACCAAACTGAGCAACTATGCGTTTCGGAACGAAGCGGGCCTGCGCTTTTCGAACCAGACCAAAGCCTGGGGCCTGGACCAGGCCTTTATTTCGAATGCCGCTGCCTACGCCGACCTCGACAACGACGGCGACCTCGATTTGGTGGTCAGTCATCTGAACGATCAGGTTTCTCTCTACCGGAACAACCAGGAGCAGCTCCAGAAAAATCATTACCTGAAAGTGAAGCTGGAAGGGCTGGCGCCCAACACCGGCGGCATTGGTGCAACGGTCCGCGTGACCACGCCCGACCAGGAAATTTACCAGGAAGCCTACTTTACGCGGGGATACCAGTCGTCGGTGGAGCCGCTCCTGACCATCGGGGTGGGGGATGCGACTACCGTGCCGGAAGTGCAGGTGGTGTGGCCCGACCAGCGGGTTTCGGTGCTGACGCAGGTAACGGCCGATCAGACCCTGGTGGTGCGGCAGGCCGACGCCCGCCCCGGCACCGCGCCGGTTCCGGTGCCGCCCGCGCCGCTGTTGGAAGACATCACCGCTACGTCGGGACTGGACTTCGTGCATCAGGAAAATGAGTACGTCGATTTTAAATCCGACCAACTGCTGCTCTATCAACTGTCGCGGCTGGGTGGAAAAATGGCCGTCGGCGATGTGGATGGCGACGGTAACGACGACGTCTTTTTCGGGGGCGCGGCCGGGCAATCGGGGCAACTCTACTGGGGGCAGGACGACGGCACGTTCCGACGACAGGCCGACCAGCCCTGGGCCGACGATGCCGCGCACGAAGATGCCGGAGCCACATTCTTCGATGCCAACGGCGACGGGGCGCTGGACCTGTACGTGGTGAGTGGCGGCAGCGAATTTCCGATCGAAGACCGCCGCTACCAGGACCGCCTCTACCTGAACCAGGGGCGGGGGCAGTTTGTGAAGGCCGAGGGCGCGCTGCCTGCCGAAACCGTGAGCGGCAGTTGTGTGACGGCGGCCGACTTCGACCACGATGGCGACCTGGATCTGTTTGTGGGCGGTCGCCTGCAACCCGACTATTATCCGTACACCCCCAAAAGCTTCCTGTTGCGGAACGACTCCGACGGCCGCACCGTGCGCTTTACCGACGTGGCCGCCACGATGAGTGAATCCCTGGCCGGAGCCGGCATGGTGACCGACGCCGTCTGGGCCGACCTCGACGCCGACCAGTGGCCCGAACTGGTGGTGGTGGGCGAGTGGATGCCCGTGATGGTCTTCCGGAACGAAAATGGACGTTTGCAACGGGCCGACGAAGCCGTACTGCACGAAAGCCAGGGCTGGTGGAGTGCCGTGGCGGTGAGCGACGTGGACGGCGATGGCGACCCCGATCTGCTGCTGGGCAACGCCGGAACCAACCTCCCTTTCCAAGCTTCGCCCGAGGAGCCCCTCACGTGCCATACCCTGGACCTGAACCAGGACGGCAACCTGGACCCGATCGTTTGTACCTACGTGCAGGGAAAAGCGTATCCTCTGCCCAGCCGAGACGAATTGTTGCAGCAGGTGAATCCGCTCCGCAAGAAATTTATCCGCTATTCCGACTACGCCGACGCTACCCTGGAGGACGTGATGGGCAAGAACCAGATGGCAGAAGCCCACGTGCTGACCGCCACCATGCTAACCTCTTCGTGGCTCGAAAACCAGGGCGGACGCTGGCACCTGCGGCCCCTGCCGGCCGGGGCGCAGACGTCGATGATCCACGGCTTTGTGCAGGAGGATTTCGACCACGACGGCCGTCCGGAAGTGCTGGCCGCCGGCAACTTTTATCCCTACCGGGTGCAGATTGGCCGGTCCGATGCCAGCACAGGAACCTTGCTCCGCTACCAGGAAGGGGCGCTGCAGGCCGATGCCCAGGTGCGGCTGTGGCTCACCGGCGACATCCGGGATGTGGCCCTGGTCCGCTCGAAACGGGGCGGCACGCGGGTGCTGGTGTCACGCAACAACGCCGCCCCCGGTCTCTACCGGATGCGCCCGACCGGAGAAACAGATCCGCACAAGGCGCACCCCGACCGCAATGCCCTTTAACACGAACACGTATGAATAGACTGTACTACTTTCTGAAAGAGTGGACGCTGGAGCGCCGCAAAACCGAACTTTTCGACAAAATGCAAAAGGAAAAGGGGCGTCTGATGGGCGTCGAGCTGATCAGCGAAACCGGGCTGGTGCTGGGGCAGTCGGATATCGACATACAGCGGGCGGCCTTGTTCCGGCTGGTGCTGGCCGCCCCGACGCGCTCCGAACCACAGGCTTAACCGTATTCTTTTTCCGTTAACTACCGATTCTCTTTTTTTCGTATCCATGAGATTTCTTGTCTTTCGCATCGGCACGATGCTGTGCCTGTTGCTGTGGTGTGGTGCCGGGGTCCGTGCGCAGTCGCCTGCGTCGCCCCCCTTACCCCTCATTCCGTATCCTGCCTCCGTGCAAACCGGGAGGGGAACGTTTATCCTTTCGGCCGAGACCCGTCTGGTGATTCCTAAAAAAGGCCTCTTTGCCCGCGAGGCCGATCAGTTGCAACAACTCATGGCGCGCGCGTTGGGCCAGCCCCTGCGCACGGCCAAAAAAGGCAACACCCAGGTGCTGGTGCTGCAACAAGCCACCGACCTGACCAAACCCGAGGCGTATCGCCTCCAGATCACGCCCGAGCGGGTGGTGCTGTCGGCGCAGGATCCGGCCGGCATGTTTCGGGCGATACAGACCCTGCGTCAGTTGTTGCCCGTCGAGGCCGAACAGGGGGGACTGGCACAGATGAGCCTGCCCGCCGTGACCCTCGAAGACGCGCCCCGGTTTTCGTGGCGTGGGTTGCACCTCGACGTCTCCCGCCACTTTTTCGGAGTCGAGTACGTCTACAAGCTGCTGGACCTGATGGCGCTCTATAAATTTAACAAATTGCACTTGCACCTGACCGACGACCAGGGATGGCGCATCGAGATCAAACAGTATCCGAAACTGACCGAAGAAGGGGCCTGGCGGACGTTCAACAACCAGGATTCGGTGGTGATGGAGCGCGCAAAAGAAAATCCCGATTTTGAGATCGATCCTCAGCACATCGTGAAGCGCGACGGGAAGGTGATGTACGGTGGCTTTTACACGCAGGACCAGATGCGGCAGATCATCGACTACGCCGCCGCGCGTCACATCGAAATCATCCCCGAAATCGACATGCCCGGCCACATGATGGCGGCCATTCAGGCGTATCCGTTTCTGACCTGCACGGAGTCGGCCGGGTGGGGCAAAACCTTCTCGGTGCCGATCTGCCCCTGCGACGAGCGCGTGCTGACCTTTGCCGAAAACGTCTACCGCGAAATCATCGACCTGTTTCCGTCGTCGTACATCCACCTGGGGGCCGACGAAGTGGAGAAGACCACCTGGGCGCAGTCGGCGGCCTGTCAGGCGCTGATGCAGCGCGAACAACTGGAAAGTGTCGAGGAACTGCAAAGCTACTTTGTGCACCACATGCAGCGCTTCTTTCATGCCAACGGCAAAAAGCTGATCGGCTGGGACGAAGTGCTGGAGGGCGGGATCGACTCGTCGGCCACCATCATGTACTGGCGAAGCTGGGTGAAAGATGCACCGCTCAAGGCGGCACAGAACGGCAATCCGATCATCATGACGCCCGTCGGCACGCTCTACTTCGACTATGCGCCCGACCAGAACTCGCTCGACAAGGTCTACCACATGCCCGTGGTCCCGGCAGACTTCACGGCCCAGCAGGCTACTCAGGTGCTCGGGGCGCAGGCCAACCTCTGGACCGAGTACGTGCCCTCGGAAGCGCGTGCCGATTTTATGTACATGCCGCGCATGACCGCCCTGGCCGAAAACGTCTGGACCAACCGCGATCTCTTTACTTCGTACGAACAGCGCCTGGTGGCCCATTACCCCCGGCTGGCCCGCCTGGGCGTGCACTACCGCGTGCCGGACCTGACCGGCTTTACGGAGAGCAACGTTTTTACCGAGGCGGCAACGCTGACGGTACACAAGCCGCTGGACAACCTGACCCTCCATTACACCACTGACGGAAGCCGTCCTGACCGCAACTCACCCACGCTGACCGGTCCGTTGCGCATCACCCGGTCGGATACGATTAAAGTGGCCGCCACCACGCCCGAGGGACTGATTGGCGAGACGTACACCATCCGCTACCGGAAAGAAACCTTTGCCGAGCCGGTGGCGGTTGCTGCGCCGCAGCCGGGCTTGCAGGTGTCCTACTTTCCGGCCTACTTCCGCAACACAAAAGGGTTTGCCGATTCGACGGCGACGCAGGTCACCACTGCCCCTCAACTGGAGGTGCCGGCCCTGGTCACAGCACCGAGCTTCGGTCTGAAGTTCCGGGGCTACCTGGAGGTACCGGCCACCGGCATCTACAGTTTTTTCTTTACCTGCGACGACGGTGGCGTGTTGCGCATTGCCGACCGCGTGGTGGTCGACAACGACGGCCAGCACGGCCCGGTCGAAAAGAGCGGCCAGGTGGCGTTGAAAAAAGGCCGACATCCGTTTGCGGTCGATTTTCTGGAGGCCGGCGGGGGCTACACCCTCAAGCTGGAAGTGCAGCCGGAAGGTCAGGCCCCTCAGCCCGTACCGGCTTCCTGGTTTTCTCATTGATTTGTATATCCTTACTTCATTAGCATCACTTTGCGTTCTCTTATGATACTTCGATCCTCCGCCCCCGCGTGGGCACTTGCTTGTACGCTGCTTGCGGCGGCCTGTTCGTCGCCTCAGTCCACTGAACAAACGGGCCCCGTGGCCCCGCCGGCTCCGCTGTTGCCGGTGCCGTCCGAAGCCCAGCAGAACTGGCACGAGATGGAACTGAATGCGTTCATTCACTTCACGACCAACACCTTCACCGACAAAGAGTGGGGCTATGGCGACGAAGATCCGTCGATTTTCAACCCGACCGACATCGACGTGACGCAGTGGATCACGACACTGAAAGACGCGGGCTTCAAAGGCGTGATCCTGACGTGTAAACACCACGACGGGTTTGCCCTCTGGCCGAGTCAGTACACCGAGCACGACATCGCCAGCTCGCCCTTCCAGGGAGGCAACGGCGATCTGGTGAAAGCTGTATCGGAGGCGTGCCGTGCGCAGGGGCTTAAATTCGGGGTGTACCTCTCGCCCTGGGACCGGAACCGCGCCGACTACGGCCAACCGTCGTACGTGGAATACTACCGCAACCAGTTGCGCGAAATTTTTAACAACTACGGACCGGTTTTCGAAATGTGGTTCGACGGTGCCAACGGCGGCGACGGCTATTACGGCGGCGCGCGCGAGAAACGCAACATCGATCGCCAGACGTACTACGACTGGCCTACCACCATTCAATTGGTGCGCGACCTGCAACCCGAGCCGCAGGTGCTGTTCTTCAGCGATGCCGGTCCCGACATCCGGTGGGTCGGCAACGAACGGGGCGTCGCCGGCGAAACCAACTGGAACACCATTTCGAACGATACGCTCTACGCCGGTAAAGCGGGCGTGGAAGATCTGCTGGCAACCGGCTCGCCCGACGGGACGAAGTGGATTCCGGCCGAAGTGGACGTGTCGATCCGTCCGGGATGGTTCTACCACGCTTCGGAAGACGGGAAAGTCAAAACACCGCAGCAGCTGTTCGACATCTACCTGAGTTCCGTCGGGCGGGGTTCCAACCTGCTGTTGAACGTACCTCCCGACCGCCGGGGGCGCATCCACGAAAACGACGTGGCGGCACTGAAAGGGTGGCGGAAACTGCTGGACTCTACATTTGCCACCAACCTGGCCGAAGGCGCCGAGATTACGGCCGACGCCTACCGGGGGCAGGCCGACGCGTATGCGGCAGGGCAGGTGCTGGACGACGATCCGGAAACGTACTGGGCCACCGACGACAGCGTCACGACCGGTGCCCTGACCATTACGTTGCCCAACGCTGCGCCGCTCCACTACCTGGAGTTGCAGGAATACATTCCGCTCGGCCAGCGCGTGGCGTCGTTTGCCGTAGAAGCGTGGCAAGAGGGCGCATGGCAGCCCGTGGCGGAAGCTAGCACCATCGGCTACAAGCGGATTCTACCGCTGGGCGGCATCACGACCGACAAGTTGCGCGTCACGATCCGCGAAGCACAAGCCTGTCCGACCGTTTCTCACTTGGCGATTTACTAACAACAATGCGATTTTTTCAGTATGCCCTAACGCTGGCGCTGGTCGGTGGGCTGGGATTCGGCTCGACGACGCTCCACGCACAGAAACGCGCGAAACATACCTTTCAGATCGAAAAGGGCGCGTTTCTCTATGACCAGAAGCCCATTCAGATTCATTCGGGCGAGATGCACTACGCCCGCATTCCCAAGCCGTACTGGCACCATCGCCTCCGCATGTTGAAGGCCATGGGGCTGAATACCGTGGCGACCTATGTGTTCTGGAATTACCACAACACCGCCCCCGGCGTGTGGGATTTCACAACCGGCAACCGCGATCTGGCCGGCTTCATCAAAGCCGCGCAAGACGAAGGCTTGTTCGTGATCCTGCGGCCCGGGCCGTACGCCTGCGCGGAGTGGGAGTTCGGCGGCTATCCGTGGTGGTTGCAGAAAAACGAGGAGATCGTGATGCGGGCCAACAGCCCGGCCTTCCTCGACTCGTGCCGGGTGTACATTCAGCACCTGGCCGACGAAGTAAAGTCGTTGCAGGTAAGCGAGGGCGGTCCCATCATCATGGTGCAGGTCGAAAACGAGTTTGGGTCGTACGTCGCCCAACGCAAGGACGTTCCGATGGCCGAACATCGGGCCTATTACCGGGCCATCAAAACGATGCTGGACGAAGCTGGATTTCGGGGACCGTTTTTCACGTCTGACGGATCTTGGCTGTTCGAAGGCGGTGCGATGGAAGGCGTGCTGCCCACGGCCAACGGCGAGGGCAACGTGGCGAACCTGAAAAAAGCGGTCGATGCCTACCACGGCGGCGAAGGGCCCTACATGGTGGCGGAATTTTATCCCGGCTGGCTCGACCACTGGGGCGAACCTTTTGTGCAGGTGGGCGCGGAGCAGATTGCGCAGCAAACGGAAACGTACCTGAAAAACGGCGTGAGCTTCAACCTCTACATGGCCCACGGCGGCACCAATTTCGGGTTTACGTCCGGCGCCAACTACAACGACGAGCACGACATTCAGCCCGACATCACCAGCTACGACTACGACGCGCCGGTCAGCGAAGCGGGTTGGGTTACGCCGAAGTACGAGGCCATTCGCCAACAGATGCTGCAGCATGCCGGATACAAAATTCCCGACGTGCCGGCCCGCCTGCCGGTAATGACCGTACCCGACATTGCCCTGACGCAACGCACACCGTTTTTCGACCTGAAAGCGTCTGTAACGCCGGTCACCAGCGAGAACCCGCTTTCGTTCGAGGCGCTGAACCAGGGGATGGGCTACGTACTGTACCGTCGCCGGTTCACGCAACCCATTCAGGGAACGTTGCACGTGGACGGACTGCGCGATTTCGCGACGGTGTACGTCAACGGAAAGAAAGTCGGCGTGCTGAACCGCGTGCAGAACCAGTATACACTCGACGTAGCTATTCCTTTCAACGGTACGCTCGAACTGCTGGTGGAAAACCTGGGCCGCATCAACTACGGCGCGCAGATTACCGAAAACCGCAAGGGTATCATCGCCCCGGTGCGTATCAACGACTACGAGATTACGGGCGGCTGGGAGATGTACGGATTCCCCTTCGCGTCCGTGCCGACGCTGGCCAAGCCCACGCAGGAGCCGAAATCGGGCGCCCCCGTGCTGTACACCGGCACGTTCGAGGCTTCTGAAACCAGCGATACGTTTCTCGACATGCGGGGCTGGGGCAAGGGCATTGTATTTGTGAACGGCCACCACCTAGGGCGTTACTGGGGCATCGGTCCGCAGCAGACGTTGTACTTGCCCGGGTGCTGGCTGAAGAAAGGCCGCAACGAAGTGGTCATCTTCGAGCAACTCAACGAGACCCCGCAGTCCGTGTTAAAAACTACCGCCCAGCCGATTCTGACCGACTTACGTCTGACGACTGAATAACGTAACGGCAGCTCACTCGCTCCGCAGGCTCTCGACCGGATTGGCATGGGCCGCGCGGAGCGAGTGGTAGCTGACGGTCAGCGCGGCAATGAGCAGCGCGGCGCCGCCCACCAGCAGAAAGGGCACGGCACTCAGGCGGGTGCGGTACGCGAAGTCGGCGAGCCACTGTTGCGCCAGCCAGTAGGCCAGCGGAGCAGCCACCAGGCTGGCGATGCCCACAAGTTTCAGAAAATCTTTCCCCAGCATCACGACCAGTTCGGGCACCGAAGCGCCCAGCACCTTCCGTACCCCGATCTCTTTCGTGCGTTGCGCCGCCAGGAACGACGCCAGCCCGAACATGCCCAGGGCAGCTACAAACAGGGTCAGCAGCGTGGCGTAGAGCAACGTCTGTCCGAAGCGCTCCTGTTCGCCGTAGAGGGCCGCGAAATCATCATCCAGAAACGAGTACCGCATGGGATGGGCGGGCTCGATCTGCCGCCAGAACCCCTCAACCGAGGCAAGGGTGGTCCGCAGATCCTGCGCCGCTACTTTCATGACGACCTGATACTGCCAGGGTTTGGCGCTGAACACCAGCGGCTGAATTTTGCGGTCCAGCCCCCGGTAATGGAAATCTTTCACCACGCCGATGATGGTCCCAAATTGGTCGTCGCCGACGAACTTGAGGCCGTGGCCTACCGGGTTGGCCAGTTGGTGCTCCTGCACGAACGCTTCGTTGACCACAAAGGCGTTGCCGGTGTCGGACGGATGGTCGGCCGAGAAGTAGCGTCCTTCCTGGACATACAGCCCCAGCGTCGAGGCAAATTCTGTATCGGTGAAGTAGATGTTGGCGTTGATGTGTCCTTCCCGACCGGCAATGTCCATGGTGTAGTCGGCATGGGGCTGGCCGGGCACCGTGCTGGTTGTCGTGACCTGTTCGACGTGCGGAATGCGGAGCAGCTCCGAGCGCAGGGACTGGATACGTTGCAGCCCCTCTTCCGAATTGAGCGGCACCACCAGCAGCTGACTAGCCTGAAAACCGAGTTCCTGATCCTGCATGAACCGCACCTGCCGGTAGATGAACGTCATCACCACGGCCAGCACAATGGCCAGCGTGAACTGGGCGACCACCAGCCCTTTGCGCAAGGTGCCGCTGGCCGAGCGACGCGCCTGTTTGCCACCCTTCAGGACGTCGGCCGGGCGGTAGGCCGCCAGGAAAAAGGCCGGGTAGAGTCCTGCCCCCACACCGACCACCAACACCAGCGCCAGCATCCAGGGGAGCAGGTGCACCAGCGCCGCCCAGCCGAGCGTAAACGCGCGGTCCGTCACCTGATTGAACAGCGGCAGGGCGGCCTCGGCCAACAGCCACGCCAGCGGCAGGGCCACGAGCGTTTGCCCCACCGCCTCGACCAGGAATTGGGTAAGGAGTTGCTCTTTTGTTGCGCCGGTCACCTTGCGTACGCCCACTTCGCGGGCGCGCCGCGCGGCCTGTGCCGTGGCCAGGTTCATGTAGTTGATGCCCGCGATCAGCAGCACCACGCCCGCCACCAGCCCGAAGATGTAAAGGTTGCGGGCGTCGCCTGTCGAAGGTTCGGGTTCGCGTAACTGGGCAGAATGCAGGTGGATGTCCGCGACGGGTTGGAGCCGCCACGTGGGGAAATCGTCTTCGCCGTATTGCATGCTGATCGACTGGTACTCTTTGGCAATGAAGCCGTTGCAGAGTTCAGTGATCTTCTGCTCGGCGGCCTTCGGGTCGGCACCGGGTTGCAGCGCGACGTACGTAGCGGCGTTGTTCCCCGTCCAGTGCTGCCAGTTGTCGCCGTAAAATTCAGGGTCGGTCAGGTAAGCTTCGTGCGTCAGGTGCGTAGGGCCTTCCGCAGGCGCCAGCACGCCCGTTACGGTGTAGTCGTGTTCGCCGTTGAACCGGAGAAGCTGCCCCACCGGGTTGGGCGCATCGCCGAAAAACCGGTGAGCCAGGTCGGCCGAGATCACGGCGGCGTAGGGCTGGTGCAGGGCCGTCTGCGGATTTCCCGCCTGCAAGGTGAGCGGCATCACGTCGAGCCAGTTGGTATCGACCATCGCCACGCCCTCCACGTACAGCGACTTCTCTTCGTGCGCCAGTAGCACCTCCCCATAGCCCATCACCCACGCTGCCTTCTGCACATCGGGCAGCCGTTCAGGCAACGTCGGGGCGACCAGAAACGGGGTAAACACCGTGCCACCTGCCTTGTCGCCCCACTGACGATAGACGCGGAAGATACGTTCCTGGTGCGGCAGATGCCGATCGTAGGCTTGTTCCTGACCAATGTAGAGAAGAATCAGCACGGCCACGGCCAAGCCGATGGAGAGCCCGACGACGTTCAGCAGAAAGTAGCCTTTTTGCTTGGCGAAATTTCGGAGGGCTAGGGTGAAGTAGTTCTGGAGCATGCGTAACAGGGAAGTTTACCGACAAGGTGCCAAGAAATCTGCCAAATCGAAAACCGGGCCTCTTCACGCAAAAGGGGGGATGGAGCGGTCGTATGGTGTCCGATTGTGGACAGGTCGCTGTGCGGGAACGGACAGGAGGAAATCAGTGAAATACTGAATGAAGGAATGAGCGAAGAGCGCGGAGGGCGTGGCGCGAGGCACACGAGGTAGGTAGGGGGTGACGTCCGACGGCTCGAAGGCGGATAGAAAAGGCCGTCGGTCGGCGGGCTGGGGCGCAAGAGAAAGGGTAGCGCTGTTCTCTGGTAAAGGCGCTTCCCGCAGTCGAGTCGAAAGTCGTCTTTTCGGCGCGACGTATAAACTCTTAACGCTCAATGCTGAACGCTATCACTCCTTAAGTCTTACGCTTTCAACGCCGAACGTTCAACCTCCAAGCCCCTCACTCCGGGAATGCCACGGCTACGTCGGGGGTGGCAGGATAGCCGACGCAGGTGAGCACCCAGCCTTCTTTCAGGTCTTTTTCGGTCAGCACTTCGTTGACCGACATTTCCACGCGGCCCGACGTGCAGACGGCGGCGCAGGTGCTGCAGATGCCCCCCAGGCAACTGTACGGCAGCGTAAGGCCCTGATCGAGGGCCGCCCGCAAAATCGGCTTGCCGTAGGGTACTTCTACCCGGTCGGTTTTTCCCCGGTAGGTAACGGCCACGGTTTTGTCGGACTTGTCCTGGATCAGCGTTTTTTCAATGCCTTTTTTCTCGGTCACCACCACGAAATTCTCCCGGTGGATGTGGTCTTCGCGAAAGCCCATCACCCGGATGATCATGTGACACATGCGCATGAACGTGAACGGTCCGCAGAGGAAGAACTGGGCGTTTTCTTTGGCAAAATGCACGTTGGTGCGCAGCAGTTTCTTCAGGAGAAACACGTTGAGGTGGCCGTGGTGCCCGTGGGTTTTGTCGGCGGGATCACTGAAAATAAACACGATTTTCAGCCGGTCGGGGTGCTGGCGCGCCAGCGCTTGCAGCGACTCGTAAAAGATGGTCGATTGCTCATTATGGTTGCTGTAAATCAGCGTAATGCGGCTCTGCGGCTCTTTCGCTAGGGCGGTCCGCAGCAGGCTGTAGAGGGGGGTGATGCCACTGCCGGCGGCGATCATCACCAAATCGCGTGGCTGGGACCCGGCGGGGAGGGTAAACCGGCCGGTTGGGGGGAGGGCCTGCAGCACATCGCCGACTTGCACATCTTCGAACAAAAGGTGCGAAACCACCCCGAAGGGTACTTTTTTAAACGTGATGGCCAGGTGGGCGTCGAGCCCCGGCGCGGTACTCAGCGAATACGAACGGCGGATTTTTTCGCCCTTGACTTCAAACACAAACGTCAGGAACTGACCGGCTTTGTACGGGAGGGTTGTGGGCGATTCGGGCAGGAGCCGGAGGGTGCGGGCATCGGGAGTTTCGTCGAGGATTTCAGTTACTTTCAGTCTTACCAAAGACTCCATAAGCAAAGGCGCGTTTAGGAAGTGTGGCTTTTCGCCAGCCACGGGTTATCGTTCAGAGCCTCCGTCTCGGACAAGAGGTCACACCCTATAGACGTAAGGAAGGCCCGGGTGTTTGCCAAAGTGACGATTTTTGGCCTAAAAAAGCCAAACGGCTTACGCCCTGCCACCGCTGCCCGCCGGCCCGACCGACTGTCCACGTACAACGGCTGCGTATCTTCAGCACCTGCCCATGAAAAGCATCACGATGACCTTACTACGAACGGCTGGTCGCCTGCTGCTGGCCCTGGTGGCGCTGTGCGTTATCTACAGCGTGGTGGCGCTGGTCCTGACGTTCTGGACGGTCGAACGGCCACGCGCATGCCCGCCCACGCGGACCCTCTACCTCACCACCAACGGCGTGCACCTCGACCTCGTCGTGCCGGTCGACCACGCCAGTGCCGCACTGAAAACAGGACTACGTCTGCAAGGCGACGACCGGTTTCTGGCGTTCGGGTGGGGAGACCGGGAATTTTACCTGCACACGCCTACCTGGAACGACCTGACCTTGCAGACCGCCGTACAGGCGTTGTTCTGGAAAAGCGCCACGCTGATGCACGTCACGCGCTACCGCCAGCCGCAGACGCACTGGATCGCCGTGCCGTTGTGCGAAGAACAACTGGAAGAGCTGATGGCCTACATCGACCAATCGTTCGCCACCGACGCCGCCGGAAAGGTGTTGCTGCCCGGCGAGGGCTACGGTCCGCGCGATGACTTCTACAAAGCGCGCGGCAGTTATTCTTGTCTGAATACCTGCAACACCTGGGGCAATACGGGCTTGCAGAAGATCGGCCTCAAAACGCCCCTCTGGACCCCTTTCGACTTCGGGGTGCTCCGCAACTTCGAGTGAGGGTTACCGCACGATCTGCACCCAACCACGGAACGTCTGTCGATAATTCGAACGTAGGGCGTAGTTACAGGGCAGCACATCGCAAGCAGGAATGTAGAATTCGGAAAGCACATCCAAGAAATAATAGTACGTACCAGCCGCTAAGGGATTTCCTTGATTAGTTAAACCCTGCCAGTCGTTACGGTAAGGCGTCTGTGCGTAGACTTGCTTGCCCCAGCGATTGTAAACGACCAGCCGGGCTTGCGGGTAAAACTCTAGATTTTTGACCGTAAACGTTTCGTTAGGCCCTTTGTGGTTGGGCGAAAACACGTTTGGGATTAGTAAGGGATGAGGGAAGTTCAGGTATACCGGGTTGGACCAGGCTGCCACGGGCCCCAGGTTGTCGGTACCTACTGCCCGGATCATGTACTGATGAAAAAAGCCGTCCTGCCCCCGTGGTGCCGTGTACGTTAACGGGGTGGCCAGAGAGCCCGCTACTGCATCGATCTTACGCCATCCTGCACTCTGTTCCACGCGTTGCCAGATTTCGTAATGATCGACCGGCCAGCCTTCGTAGGCAGTCCAGGTGAGCGTAATCAGTTGGTTCGTGGTGTCATTAGTGCCCGTCAGAAAAACCGGGCGGTGAAAAAGACTAAAGACTGTGTCACCGCAGGTGTTGAAGCCACGGATGCGATACCGGGGTAGATCTTCTTGCAGTGAGGGAGTATCAATAAAAAGGTCCCCTTGCCCGTAGGGAGTTACGCGCACAGCACCGGCTCTGGAGGTTTCCAGGGCGGGGGATTGTAACAAATCAGGACGGTTGGTAGACCAGACCACGTGTACCACATCGGTCTGTATGGTATCGAACGAGGCATAACGTAACGAAAGTGTCGTGGGGTCGTCGACAACTCGTACTCGTACTGTATCAGACAGGCCCGCACAGACGGTGTCGATTGTGGTACTCTGTTCTTGTACCCACAGGAGATGTTCCCCTGTACCCTGCCAGTCAACGGTGATGTGAGACGAGCCTTGTCCAGAGACAACCGTGCCGCCCACAGCCTCCCAGGTATACACCGAACCGGTTGTTGGGAGCACATGGTAGGCTTGCCCGTCGACTCGGTTCGCACAGAGAAGCGTCGGACCTTGAGGTACGGGAGGCTCCAGTCTTACCTTGATTTTGACTGGCAGTACTCCCTCTGCAAAACAACCGTACCTGCTTACACCGGCCACGAGTACCGAAGCTGCCGGGTGGGTTGGGCCCCAGTTGACGGTAATGGTGTCGGTGCCCTGCCCGGATACGATGGTGCCGCCTTCCACGGTCCAGGTATACAAATCGGCGTTTCCTTCTTGAACCCAGTACCGGACGCCCTCTATCCGGGGACATACGGTCTGGCTGCCGGCCAAGGACCATTGGGGGCGCGCCAGCAGGTACGACGGAAAGAGTGGTAGCCCAAAGAAACTGTTTGGCATTGGAAACATGTAGGTTTGGGCATCGGGAGCGCACGCCCGGCCTTTTTGTTCCGGAAGGCTAATAACTCCCAGGCTGTACTGCTGCAAGTCCAGCGGAAGCCAGCGGAAGTAAATACGCCCGTCGGCCCCCAGCTGAAGCTGAATCGGGTTACTCAGCGGTTCCGGTGCCTCCCACACCAAGGTTTGCGAGGCGCGAATGGCAGCCTCTGAACCCGCCCGAATATCAAATTGGAAAATCTGACGATCGATGCTCAGGTAAAGCAAGTTTCCGGAAGGAGAAAATTCTGCGGCGGGACTGGTAGGAATGTTTCTTATGTCGGAATAGAACAGCTGTCTGGGACGCATCACTTTCCCGGTCGCCAGATCGAAGTCAGCAAGGAAAAAGCTGCCCGGAGCATTGGCGAAGACGAGCCGGTCTGCGGTTGGTGACAAGCGCCTGAAACTCCAGTACGTCAAACCCAACGCTGCCATGGTCTCGTTGGAACTTACCGGAAGCGTATCGACTCCTGCCTCCGTCACGGCATACGATTCCAAGCGGGTACTGCCCATCACCCATACGGTATCTTCCGCGCAGCCCGCCGTGGCGGTGATGTAGGAAGTTCCGTATCCGCGTAGCCTAGCCGGGCGTTGCACTACGTCGCCCTTGCCCTCGTTGGCACGCATATCAACTAACGTATAATCGAGGGCCGTTTCAAGATTCACACCTGTAGTAATACTGACGAAGACATAATACAAACCAGGGTGCTGCGGTCGGGGCACAATCATGACCGCGCTGACAGAATTTAGATGAAGATCTGCTCCATTGGGCATGATGGTTCCCCCCCGGTCGTAGACGTGGTATCCATCTGAGTAAAAGAGGAGATTTCCTTCCGCGTCGGAAACGGATGCAAACGAGTTTCTGAAATGGAGCGCCACCGCCCCCGGAAAGGGTGTAAGTTGGGGCGGATCGGTCTGAAAGTCCAGCTGATCCTGGTTTGTCAGTAACCAGTGTGCCGTTTCTAGCTGAGCCAAGGCAGGCGCGCAAAAAAATCCTAGGAGGGCTAGTAGCCCCCCCAGCCCGAGTGGGTGGAAGCGTTTCATAGCAAGCGAGTTCTTCTACAGGACGCAAAGAATCGTAGAAGTGCGGGGGCTCGGAAAACTTTTTTCTGGCTTCCGGAAAAAGAAAGAGCCCCGACATTCGTCGGGGCCTTTTCCTCCTAATCACTCATTAACCTAAAGGGGGAGGCGCTGGCTCAGGGTTTGGTGAGCAGCGCGTCGATGTCGTAGCGGATGCCGTTTTTAAAAACGGTCTCCACGTTCCAGGTGTCTTCAATGCGTTGGAGCGGATCGCCGCTGACAATGACCAGATCGGCCAGTTTGCCGGGTTCCAGGCTGCCCAGGTCCTTGCCGACCCCGATGGCCTCGGCCGACCAGAGGGTAGCGGAGCGCAATGCCTCGAAGGGCGTAAACTTCCCGTCCTCTACGAAGTTGTGGATCTCTACGTGCAGGCTGGTGCCGTACGGAATGAAGGGCGAGTCGGTGCCGGGGGTGATGCGTGCGCCGTTGTCGAGCAGCGTGCGGATGGTCGGGCCGACGGCTTTGTAGTTTTCCAGGTAGCCGGGGCGTATTTTCGAAATCATCGCGGCCGACTGTTGCATGCCCGCCACGTATGCGGCCGGATAAAGGGCCAGAAACTGGCGGTTGGTCTGGATCGTGGTGTCGCGCGTGTATTCGGTGTAGAACCCGCCGGTCAGAGCCACGGTCGGTGTGATGTTGATGCCCGACTGCGCAATGATCTGGATCACGTCCTGATACGAATGATTCAGCTCTGTGAGCTTGGGCGAGTAGCCCCGGCGGCTCGTGGCTCCGATGTGTTCCACCATGTCGACACCGTAGTGGGTAGAGGGGTAGATCTCGTGCGAAGAGACAGGAATGCCGTGCTCGTGCGCAAAGTGGGTGATGCGTTCCTGCATCAGGTCGGAGATGCGCACGTACGTCTTGATCATGTCGTAGTCGAGGCGGGCGGCGCGCTCCAGTTCCAGTTCGACCTGCCCGCCGGTCGAGATGCTGTTCGCCAGGCCGTAGTACACCCGTTCGCCGTCGGTGAGGTTGCCGGTGAAGAACTCCCGCGGGCCGGGTTGCGCCCCGCTGCTCCAGGCCTCTTTCCGTTGCAGGGCGTCGTAGGGATCGGCACCGGGTTCGCGCACGGACGTGATGCCGTAAGACAGCCACGTGCGGCCCAGGATTTCGCCCACGCCGGTGTACTGGTGGGAGTGCATTTCGAACAGACCGGGCATCACCACCTTGTCCGACGCGTCGACCAGCGTGCCGTTGCGTCCGTCCTGGTGGGGGAGGATGTCGCGGATGCGATTGCCTTCCAGCACCACGTCGACGTTTTCCCGGTAGTGCTCGTTTTTGCCGTCGAACAGCCGACCCGCGTGGATCACGACGGTGCCGCTCGGCTTCTCAGGCGACCAGGACAAGTTCATCGGGATTTCCTCAACGGTGCCGGTCAGGAGGTCTACTCGTTTGAGTTGATCGATGGCTAAGAAGACGATCGTTTGGGAGTCACCGGTCCAGGTCGGTACGTCGGAAAGCTCGTTCGTCAGGCGGCGTGGCGGCCCGACCGGGTTGCCCTGCGGATCGACCTGCACGGTCCAGAGCAAGCCGTCTTGAATGTAGGCCATCTTCCGGCCGTCGGGCGACCAGACGGGGCCGTTTTTGCCGCGCGTGCCGAGGGTGCGGTTGGTCAGGGGCGACATCCAGCGGTCGGGCTTCCCCTCGGGGGAGACGAGCAGTACCTTGCTGACGCCTTCGCGGTAACGGCCCGAATAATGTTCCAGCGCCGAGAGGGCGATGGTTTTGCCGTCGGCCGACCAGGTAGGCTTGCTGGGAACAAACAGCTCTTCGTGCAGTTTCTTCGGCTCGCCCCCGGTCGCGGCCACCACGTGCAGCGCGCCTTTGCCCCACACGTTGCGGGCGTCGTTCTCGTAAAAGGCGATCTGCGTACCGTCGGGCGACCACGAAGGGAACATCGCGTATCCCGGCAGGTCGGCCACGCACTTGTCGGTGCCGGTGCTCAGGTCGCGCACCCACAAATCCATGTTGCCGCTGCGATCCGACACGTACGTCAGGAATTTTCCGTCGGGCGACCAGGCCGGATCGAGTTCGACGTACACGTCGTCGGTCAGTTTCTCGGGTGTGGGGTTGCCCAGCGTCAGTTGCCAGAGGTTGCCCAGCGCCGTGAAGACCACCTTGGTGCCGTCGGGCGAGACGACCGGTCCCATAATGCCCTTGGCGGGGCGGGGTGTGGTGTCGTCGAAATCGTATTTCTTCCGTTCGTAGGCCGTCCGATCCAGCGTCACGTCCGCCTGAAACGGGATGGCTTTCGGCTTGCGTTTAGTGTCGATCCGCTTGCGCTTGAGTTGCCCGTCGGCGGTGTAAATAAGTTCGTTTCCGGTCAGCCACGCGGCCTTGAAGGGGAACACGTCTTCGCCCGTCGTGCTCAGTACCGTCTCGGTTTTGGTGGCCGGATCGTAGCGAATCAACTGGGTGGTCGAGCCAGTCGAGGCGTTGTAGGTCAGCGTTGTTCCGTCAGGACTCCACGAGGCCCCGGAGAGTTCGCCGGCTTTCGGAATCAGCAGCGTGGCTTCCTGGCCGGGCACCACGGTGTAAATGCCGGGTTGTTCACGTTCGGCGGCAAAGATGATCTGTTTTCCGTCCGGCGACCACGAAGGAAAGTATTCGTCGGCCGGATCGTGCGTTACCTGCGTCAACGCGCCCGAAGCGACGTCGAGCGTCCAGATGTTGTAGTTGCCTTTGCTGTTGTCCGAAACGCGATCCGACGAAAAAACGAGTTGCGTGCCGTCGGGCGACCAGTGTGGCTCGCGTTCGTCGTAAATGCCGTAGGTAAGTTGTTTCAGCCCCGAGCCATCTTTTTTCACCGCCCAGAGGTGAAAGTTGCCGTCGCGATACGACTGAAAAGCGACCCAGGTGCCGTCGGGCGACCAGGTAGGTTGCCGTGCGTCGTTGTAGGGGTCGGTCAGCGGTACGGCTTTGCCACCGGCAACGGGAACGCTCCAGATGGTGCCCTGCACGTCGAGTGCCAGCGTGCTTTTGTCGGGCGAAAGGGCCATGGCCATGTTGGTACCTTCGGTCAGCGTGACGGTGACGGAATCGGGTCGGGGCTGGGCCAGGGTAGCGAACGAGGCCATCCAAAGGAAGAAAAAGTAGTAGGGTGGGCGCGAAAAGTGAAATGGGTTCATGGACAGGAGGAGTGAGTTCAAAAGGGTTGATGCTTAGGGTTTATTGTGACGAATGAGATAGTGTGTCGTGCGAGGAGGCAGACGGCGGTTTGGAAGCCGGCGTCTGCAAAAAGCGCTGCATGAAAATCAGGTCGAGCCAGCGGTCGAACTTGTAACCGATCTCCCGGAACCGACCGATCTCTTCAAAACCGAACTTGCGGTGGAGGGCATAGCTCCCGGCATTGCTGCCGTCGATGCCCGCAATCATGGTGTGGAAACCCTGCGCCGTTGCCAGGGCAATCAACCGACCGAGCAGCAGTTTGCCGACGCCCTGCCCGCGAAAGGAATCCGCGACGTAGAGGGAGTGCTCCACGCTGAAGCGGTACGCGTCCCACGGCCGGAAGATGCCGTACGTGCCGAAACCAATGGCCCGGCGTTCGTGATCGGCCACCACCACCGGCATTCCGTCGGCCTGTTTCTTCAACCACCAGGCGTGTTGGGTTTCCAACGACCGGGGGTGGTAGTCGTAGACGGCCGACGTATGCAGGATGGCATCGTTGATGATCTCCACGATGTTCGGCAGATCTTCCGCTGCCGCGGCACGCAGGCTAACCTCCATAGGCGAACAAGACGGGTGAAATCCTCCGCCAGACCGGGCCGACGGAGGATCGGGTTTCGTTATTGATTCAGAGGGGTTGGGACAAACAGATCCGGCACCGGGCTGGGCGCGCTGGTGTTGGAGTTGATCTCACTCTGGCTGTAGATCATCCGTTGCGGAATGACGGAGCCGGTAACCGGCGTCAGCTTGATGCCCACGGTCTCCTTCTGCGTACGCCGGAGGTCGTAAAAGCCCAGCTTCTGACCGATGAAGCTCACGTAACGTTCCTCCAGAATCTCGTCCAGCAACGCATCGGCAGCACTGAGTCCGTCGGGATTCGCCATGCCTCCAGCCGCGAAGTCGGCCTCCGCGTAGGCGTCGTACCGGAGGGGGTAATGCTGCTGGTACGACGCGTCGAGGTAGCCCCCCGCGTTCAGGTAGGCGCGGTACTCGTTGAGTGCGGCCAGTCCGGTGGCGAAATCCATACTCCGCGCGCCCGCTTCGGCCTGGGTGAGCAGGTTTTCCTGATACGTCACCAACGGAAAGGCGGCGCTCTGCGCGATGAAGCCCCGCATGGAGTCGGTCGCGGCAATGGGGCGGTAGTTCGGCACCAGCCCATCGGTCACGCTCAGGGCGCCCAGGTTCATGAAGTTGTAGTTAAACCGTGCCGACTCGTCGGTCTTGGCATCGCCGCGGTAGTTGGCGTGGTCGGGATTGAGCAGCGTCGTCACGTAAGCCCCTTCCGAGTTCATGTCGCCCGCGCGCGACCGCGCCACAAATGTGTAGTACATGTTTTCGTTGGCCCCGACCGTGTTGCCGTGCGGTGCCATCATGGAGTTGGCCGGCACACTGACGCCCTGCAACGACTCCTGATACGCCAGGTCGAAGGCGCGGGTGTGGAGATAAAAGCGGGCTTTCAGCGTATGCGCCACTTCGGCCCACTTGGCGGCGTCGCCCCCGAAATGGATGTCGGCCACGCCGGGCGAAGTTCCGATGCCCGACGTCAACTCTTCGAGGGCTTCGGACAACAGTGCCTGCACATCGGCATAGACCTGGGCCTGCGGGTCGAACGTGGGGTTGGGAAAGTCCCTGATCTGGGCCGCCTCGCGGTAGGGCACGTCGCCCCAACAGGCCGCCGCTGTTCCGATGGCGTGTGCCTGTAACACCTTGGCGATGCCGATCACCAGGCGGTTGTTGACCTGTTCCGACTTGGCGATGATCTGGTTGGTCTGCTCCAGCACCCCGTAATAGACGTTCTGCCAGATCTGGTCGAACGTGGCGCCGTTGGCGTTGTATGTATACAGGTCCTTGTACTGACGATCGACGCCGGTGAAGTAGCCGGACCACAGCCCCGACAGGCGGGCCGTGTGCCCTTCGTGGATGGTGATGTTGGCCAGTTCGGCGCCGGTGAGCATCAGTTCGGCCGAGGCGTCGGTGGGATTATTGGGGTCTTTGTTCAGACCTTCAACCAGCGATTCGCAGGCCGGAAGGCTAAGTGCCAGAAGTGCCAGGAGGCTATAGGTAATGACTTTTTTCATGGAAAAGCGTTTGAAGTTGGGTGATCGGTTTTAAGGTTGCAGGTTCGGAATGCGGGAAGTAGAAAGTTTAAGAGGTAAAGCGTACAGTGCTGAGGAGACGATGCGTTCCGAGAGGTTTTTAGAACGTGGAGTGCTAAAGAGTTGAGGGTTTACACCGAACTGGACGGCGAGAAGCTCCTTTAGAGGAATGTGCTCCCATTTCTCTTTTTTTCCTGCCAGCCGACCGACGGCCTTTTTTGTTTGCCGTCGTACGTCATACCCTCCGCGCTTTTCACTCTGCGCTATTCGCTCATGTTCTCATTCAAGAATTCCTTCATTTTCCCGCGCCCCGCGCTTAATAGGTAATCGTCAGGGTGAGCAGGTACGAGCGCGTGCCGGGCGTATTGAAGTAGTCCATGCCCCGCCCGTTCGAAACGCCCGTCAGGTTGGTTTCGGGATCGACCCCGACCACCTGGGTCCAGAGCAGCAGGTTGCGTCCGGTCGCCGTGATGTCGAGCGCGTGGAGTTTGGTTTTTTTCTGGAAACCTTCGGACGCGAGGTGGTAGCTGAGGGCCACCTGCCGCAGCCGCGTCCAGCTGGCGTCTTCGATAAACTGCTCTTTCAGCGAGCCGAAGCCGCTGCCCAGCGTGGTGTAGAACGACTCGTCGAGCAGTACCGGACCGGCGCCGTAGTCGGCGATGTTACCGCGCACCGTCGTACCGGCGTCGAACGTTGCCCCCGCGTAATTGACCAGCGGCTCGCTCAGGGTAATCTCCTTGCCCACGTCAGCGTGTGTGCCGAAGTTGTACATGATGCTGCGCGTACCGCTGTAGATGTCGCCACCCTGCGAGGTCTCGAACAGCACGTTGAGCGAAAACTGCTTGTAGTCGATCGTACCGCCGAAGCCGCCGCGCCAGTCGGGGTTGGGGTTGCCGATCACGCCGCTGGTCGGTGCCACCGTCGGGAATCCGTTGGCATCCAGCACCAGCGAGCCGTCGTCGTTGCGGGCGTAGCGCCCGCCCCAGTGAACGCCCACCGGCTGCCCTTCGACGGCGCGACTGTCCATAAAGTCGAGAATGCCGTCGAGGAAGATCGACTCCGTGCCGGCCAGGTCGAGCACCTGGTTACGGTTGCGGTTGAAGTTGCCGTTCAGCGTCACCCGGACGTGGTTGGTCTGGAGCAGGCTGTAAGAGAGGTCCAGTTCTACCCCTTTGTTTTCCAGCGTTGCGGCATTGGTATACTTGGAGGCAAACCCGGTCGAGGCGGCCAGCGTTACCGGCACGAGCAGATCTTCTACCTTGTTCTGGTAGTAGGTGAACGCCACCGCCAGTTTGTCGTTCAGGAAGCGCAAATCAGCCCCCAGTTCGTATTCCGTTTTGCGTTCCGGTTTCAACTGGTCGTCCCCCTGTTCCTTGCTCTGGATAAAAGCGCCGTTGCCGAACTGGGAGCCGACCAGCACATCGCCCCAGGGACTGTTGGAGAACTCGGCCGTCACGAAGTCAGTCGTGGTACGGTAGGGCAGGGGTTGCACGCCCACCACGCCGTACGAAGCCCGCAGCTTGCCGAAGGAGAGCACCGGCGAGCTGCGCAGAAACGCAAGGTCCGTGAACTGCCAGGCGACGTCGGCCGAGGGATAAAAAAACGTTTTGCTCGCATTTTCGCCGAACGTAGAGGCCGATTCGGCCGCGCCCGACAGGTTCAGGAAGACCGAGCTGTAGAGGCCGAGGTTGAGCGTGGAGTAGAGCCGCGTGGTGCGGATGTGGCTGTAAACGTTTTGCGGATTTTTGTTGGTCGCCGTGGCATTCGAGAAATTCTGCGGTCCGTCGGCAATCAGGAAGTTGTTGATGGTGGCCCCCAGGTTGCGGTACTGCCGGTCGTTGATGTTGAAGCCGCCTACCAGCGTAGACGACACCACGTTGCCGAAGCTTTTGACCACCCGCCCGATCAGGTCGAAGTTTTTCTCGGTCTCTTTCGTGATGACGTTCTCAAACTGTCCGTTGGCCGCTCCGATCACGTCACCCACCGGAAAATCGTTGATGCGTTCGTCGGTATAGAAATCGACGCCGCCCCGGGCCGTCAGGTCGAACCACTGAACCGGCTTGATGTTCAGTTCCGAACTGACGATGAAGCGGTCGACCGCCGAGCTGTTTTCCTGTTCGTACATGGCCCAGAGCGGGTTGTTGTAGATCGGGTTGGCGTTGTTGCCCAGGTAGCGCCGGTACGACCGCTGCCGGTTCAGGAGGGGCGAGGCGTTGGGCGTGGCGTAGTAACTGCCAATGTAGTCGGTCACGTCGAAGTCGGGCGGGTTGCGCAAGAGGCCCACAATTACCCCGGCGGTGTTGTTCCCGCGCTGCACCCGGTCGGACGTACTGCGGACGTAGTTGGCCTGTGTCGAGAGTTTGACGATCTTGTTGAACTTCCGTTCGGAGTTGAAGCGGATTGTGGTCCGGCGGTAGTCGCTGTTGCCGCGGATCACGCCGTTTTGCTTCAGGTCACCCAGGCTAAAGAAAAAGCTGGATTTTTCGCCGCCGCCGCTCATGCTGAGCGAATTTTCCCAGAAACGGCCGGTCTGAAACACCTTGTCGTAGTTGGAGTCGGTGTACAGATCCTGTGTGTTCTTTTCCAGAATCGGGTAGTAGCGCGTGCCGGTGGCGTACCCTTCGAAGAATTCGCCGTCGGTCTTGACCACATCCTCACCCCCCGTGCGGTCCGCGATCTTGTCGCCCCACGACGTAGACGCGGTCGGACTGTACGCACCGCCGCTGCCCTGCCCAAAAGCGCTCTGCCGGGGGTGGAACCGGTTGACCTGATCGAACGAATAGGTCGACGAGTATGTGATGTTGAGTTTGTCGTTCTGTTGTCCTTTTTTCGTGGTGATGACGATCACGCCGTTGGCCGCCCGCGAGCCCCACAGCGCCGCCGCCGAGGCACCTTTCAGAATCTGCATCGAAGCAATGTCGTTCGGGTTGATGTCGTTGAGGCGGGACTGTTGCACCACGCCTCCCGACGTCGAGCCTTCGGACGTATTGCTGATCGGGATGCCGTCGAGAATGATCAGCGGTTGCGAATTTCCGGTGATGGTGCTTTGCCCCCGGATCTGGATGTAGGAACCCGCGCCCGGATCGCCCGCCGAACGGGTCACCTGCACCCCGGCCGCGCGTCCGGCCATGCTGTTGATCAGCCCCGCTTCGCCCGACTTGGCCAGCGCCTCGCCGTTGATTTTCGAGCTGGTGGACCCCAGGTGGTCGGCGTCCTCCTCGAAGCCTAGAGCGTTGACCACCACTTCGTTGAGTTGCCGGGTATCGGTTTGCATCGCCACGTCGAGGGTCGACTGATTGCCCACCGGCAGTTCCTGACTGAGAAACCCGATGAACGAAAAAATGAGTCTGTCGTCCGGGCCCGGCACCGTCAGGGTGTAGTGCCCGTCGAGGTCGGTAATGGTGCCGATGGGGGTGCCTTTCACCAGCACGTTCACCCCGGGCAGGGCGGAGCCGTCGTCGGCAAGGGTCACCGTACCGGTCACGGTGCGTTCCTGGGCCATCAGTGCGCCAACTGTCAGGAGCCAGAACAGAAGGGGTAATGTGTGTTTCATGCGAAAAATCTAGGGTTAGGTAAATGCAATACAAGCCTGGTCGACTTGCCGAAGCAGGCCGAAACATGGAGGTTCGGAAGGCATGCGCTGAAGCACAGCACACCCCGCAGTAGGTGCTATGGTGTGGTGGAGCCGAGGGTACTCAGGCGCGGAGCACGTTACGGCCGAAAAAGGGAGACTCGTTGGCTAAAAGAAGAGGAAAAAGAGTCTCTGTATGGTGAAGTGAGTGATGGGCGGAATTATAATTGCTGAATGTATGGTAAAACAAAATTCGATGCAAGTACTGGTGGCAGAAGGGTGATTTTTTTTCATCTGCCGATCCGCCGTGTTGGTCGGTAGACCTCCACCAGCATCCAAAAGCTGTCGACCAAGAGCCCCTGACGGGGGAATAAGGACATGTACTAAAAAATAAGAAAAAACAGCGCGTGCCCACACCCGACAGTGGCTGAACCAACTGGCCAGGAACAAAAAAGTGCCGGAAGGCCATTCTTCTTCCGGCACCTGTCGTTGAAGACTCAACGGAAAACCCACCGACTAATTAGCCCACCAGAGTTTGAACAGTTTGTTGTTTTCGGCCTCCTGGTGATCGAGCGCTTCGTGGAAATGCGCGTTGTTCAGCGCCTCTTCGGACGAGGGGTAAGGCAGGCGCGTTGGGATCACGTCGTTGTTGACGTTCAGTTCCGGGGGTGTCAGGTCCGGAATGCCCGTGCGGCGCTGTTCCGTCCAGGCTTCCATGCCTTGTCCGTACAACGCGATCCACTTCTGTTCCAGAATCTGCGCGTAGCCCGCTTCGCCGCCCTGGTACGCCACGCTGCTCAGGTACGCGTCGCTGGGCGTCAGGCCGTACTGCGCAAACGACGCCCGAATCCCGTTTTCGTAGTTTGTGGCGGCATCGCCTGCGGCGGCCACGCCCCGGTGGGCGGCTTCGGCCAGCGCAAACCACAGTTCGGCGTACGACATGATGACGGCCGGGGCCGTCGCCGCCGTGAAGTACGACCCCACCTTCGACGTTTTGGTCAGGCCCAGGGCGTTGGCATCGCTGCCCGACAGGCCATTCGGCACGCCGGTGTAGTCGCCGCCGTCGGCGGGCAGGTTGGCGTAGATCGCCAGCCGCGGATCGTCCAGGCTTTTGAGTTGGTCCACCAGCGTTTTGCTCACCCGGTGGTCGTCGCGCGTCAGGCGGTTCTGGTTCACGGGGTTGTTGTTCGGCGCGGCGTTGAGGTAATTAAGGGCGGCGTGCTCGGCCACCGACTCAAACACGGGATACTGCGTGGGGTTGGTCAGGATGCGCGTCATCTCCGCCACGACGTCAATCACCGGATCGGGCGCGCCCAGTTGCCGGTTCAGCAGGCGGAGGCTCAGCGAGTTGGCAAACTTCTTCCATTTCAGCATGTCGCCTCCGTAAAGAATATCGCCGCCGACGGTGGGGCCGCCCACCACAATCATGTCGCTGGCCGTTTTCAGTTCCTGCACCATCCCGGCGTAGACGTCTTTCTGGGCGTCGTATGTAGGACTCAGCGTGCCTTCCAGGCCCTCCAGTGCGGCGGTGTAGGGAATGTCGCCGTAAATGTCGGTCAGCAGCGAAAAGACCCACGAGCGCATGATCATCGCCACGGCCTGGTAGTTGGGGTTGCCGTTTTCGGCCCCCAGGTCGTACACTTCCTGCAGGTTGGGTAGTGACTCGATGTAAAGGTCGCGCCAGGTGTTGTCGATGATGTCGTTGCTCAGGTTGTACTGATCGGACGACGTGTACTGGATGCGGGCCCAGTGCTGCGCAAACAGGTTGCCCACGTCGGCCAGGCTGTAGGTGCCGGTGCCCCAGTACAGGTCCACGGCGCTTTTGATGCCGTAGGGCAGAAACAGGTCGGCCGACGCCTCGACCGGGTCGTTCGGGTTCGCGTTGATCTCGTCGAAGTTGTGCGTGCAGCCGCTCGCCAGCCAGAGAGAACCCACCAGGCCCAGCGAAGAGATGCGTATCAAGTGTCGTTTCATAAAATTCGGTTTTCAAGTTTAAGCCAATGGCTTAAGGGTTAACGCTTAACGCTTAACGAAATACCAAGAAGTCAGGCATCGATCTACTTTGAGCGTTAAGCTTCTAAGCTTTTTGCGTCTGATTACAGTGAAAAATTCAGGTTGAAGCCCACGCTGCGGGTCGAGAGGATCTGGCCGCTTTCGATGCCCTGCACGTTGCTGTCGCTGCTGTAGTAGCTGCTTTCCGGGTCGATGTGCGGCACGTTGCTGTGCAGCAGCAGCAGGTTGCGGCCTACGGCCGAGAGCGTCACGTTCCGGAACGGCAGTTTGCCGAACACACGATCGGGAATCTGGTACCCCAGCCGCACCTCGCGCAGCTTCACGAAACTGCCGTCGAAGATGTTTGCTTCGTTGTTGTAGAGGCCGTAGAGGGTCTGGTAGTAGCGCTGCCCGTCGACACGCACATCGTTCGGGACGTACTGCGGATTCTCGTCGGTGCCGGTATTCATCGTGCCTTCGCCCACAATGCCGGTTTCGCGTCCTTCGACCGTTTCGGCCAGCACGCCCGTGTAGCGCCCGATGTTGACCGTTTGCGAGAACAGGTCGCCGCCGTGGCGCACGTCGATCAGCGTGTAAAGCGTCAGCCCTTTATAAGTGAACGTGTTGGCAAAGCCCCCCAGCCAGTCAGGCGTGAAGTTGCCGAGGATGGCCCGCTCGGAAGCGAGTTGCGGAATGCCGTCGACGTGGACGATGTTGCCGTCCGGGTCGCGCAGGTAAGGCGTGCCGAAGAACGTGCCGTACGGCTGCCCGACGCGCGCTTCGATGCTCATGCCCCGGATGCTACCCAGCTGGTAGGTGGTCAGGCCGTCGGCCAGCGACACTACCTGGTTGCGGTTGCGCGCGAAGTTGACCCCGATGTCCCACTGGAACGAGTTTTCGAGCTTGACGGGCGTCAGGTTCAGTTGCACTTCCACGCCTTTGTTTTGGATCTCGCCGGCGTTCAGAATCTTGTCGTTGAAGCCCGAGGCCTGCGAGACGTTCACGTTCAGGATCTGGTTGCGTGAAATCTGGTTGTAATAGGTTACATCCAGCCCGATCCGGTTGTTGAAGAAGCGGATGTCGGCACCCACTTCGGTCCCCGTCGTGATTTCCGGCTTCAGGTCGGCGTTGTTGATCGTGTTGCTGACCGATACCGACGAATTGGTGTTCCACGGATCTTCGTACGAGAGGATCTGCTGGAGGCGGTACGGATCGGTGTCGTTCCCTACTTGTGCGATGCTGGCCCGCACCTTGGCAAACGACAACACGCGCGTCGACATCGGGATCAGGTCGGTGACCACCGCGCTCAGCGACGCCGACGGATAGAAGTAAGAGCGGTTAGCCGCCGGCAGTGTGCTCGACCAGTCGTTGCGGCCGGTCAGTTCCAGGAAGATGGCGTTGCGGTAGGCCAGCTGGGCCGAGCCGTAGAGGCTGTTGACCACCTTCTTTGTGTACGAGTTGGCCACCTCGGGGCGCAGCAGCGAGTTGCCGATGTTGTAAACACCCGGGATGGCCAGTTGGGCGGCGTACATGTAGTCGCGACGGTACTCGTTCATGCGGTTGTTGCCGCCCAGGTTGGCCGACACTTCGAAGTCGCCACCCAGTTTCGGCGTGATCGAGAACAGAAAGTCAGAGTTGGTTTCCTGCGCCACATACACGTCCTCGCTGTAGCTGCTGAAACGGCTCTTGTTCATCCGGGCAATGCGGTTCTGCCGCCGGTCGCCGAAGAAGTCGGTACCGGTCCGGACAAACAGGTTCAGCCAGTCGGTAAACTCATACGTCACCATCACGTTCCCGAACAGCCGGTCTTTCTGGTTGGCGCGGGTGCTTTCGGTCAGCGCGTAATAGGGGTTGTTCCAGTAGTTGTAGTTCCAGTTGTACTGCACCTGATCGTCGGAGCGGGGGCTGTACTCTTTCAGCTCGTGGATGTCGACCTGCCGCCCGAACCAGATGAAGTAGAGGCCGAAGTTCTGGCGGTTGTCGCTGCCGTCTTTCACGTAGTTGACCGAAGCCTTCGCGCTCAGTTTGGGCGTAAGCTGCACGCCGCCGCTCAGCGCGATGGTGTTGCGTTTGTAGTCCGTGTTGGGCAGGATGCCCTGCTGCGCCAGGTTGGTAAACGACAACCGGAAGTTGGCCTTGTCGTTGCCGCCCGTCAGGGCTACGTTGTTCGTAAACGTGGTGCCCGTCCGGTAGAAGTCCTTCACGTTGTCGGGGTGCGCCACCCAGGGCGTCGGGATGCGTTCGCCGGTCGTGGGGTCGATGGGCGAGTTGAACTGCGGAATCAGCCGGCCGTCGAGCGGCGGCCCCCAGCTTTCGTCGACGCCGTCGTTGACGCCGCCGCCTTTGCCGTCTACAAACGCAAATTGCAGGTTGCCGCCCTGCCCGTACTGGTTCTGGAAATTGGGGAGGCGAAAGGGTTCCTCGAACGTGGCCGTCGAGTTGACCGAAACGCCGATGCCCTGCGTGCCCTTGCCGCTTTTGGTCGTGATCAGGATGACACCGTTGGCCGCGCGCGACCCGTACAGGGCGGCAGCGCTGGGGCCTTTCAGCACGCTGACCGAGGCGATGTCGTCCGGGTTGAGCGACGACGCGCCGTTGCCGTAATCGACCGAGGTCGAGGAACCGTAGTTTTCGTTGTTGATCGGGATGCCGTCCACCACAAACAGCGGCTGGTTGTTGCTACCGACCGACGACGCCCCGCGTATGACGATGCGCGACGAAGAACCCGGTGCCCCGTTGGAGGAGGTGATCTGCACGCCCGCGAATTTTCCGGAGAGAGAGTTGACCACGTTGGTCTCGCGCGCCTGCGTCAGCGATTTTCCCTGGATTTCCTGCACAGCGTAGCCCAGCGCTTTTTTCTCCCGCTCGATGCCCAGTGCCGTCACCACAATCTCGTCGAGCTGGCGCGTGTCCGTCTGCATCGTTACGTCGAGGGTCGACTGACTGCCCACCGGAACTTCCTGGCTGATGAACCCGATGAACGAAAAGATGAGGGTCGCCTCGTCGGAGGGAACCGGAAGCTGGTAGTGGCCGTCGATGTCGGTGATGGTGCCCGCCGTCGAGCCTTTTACCAGCACGTTGACCCCCGGCACGGGAAGGTTGTCGTCGGCCGAGAGGACCGTTCCGGAGACCGTCCTGCCACCGGTCGGGGTGGTTTGCGCCCGGGCAACGGTGGGCGGAAGCGCAAGCAGGAAAAGGAGCAGAAAGAATAGTGTGTGTTTCATGAAAAAATGAAAAGTTGAGAAAAAAGCGTATGGAAAAAGGGGGGACGTCCGGCGCACGAAACCGGCGCCGTTGGTTCACCAAGACATACAAAGGGCGTGCGGTACAAGCCCGCGAAGTGTGGTGGAAGAAGCGTCTGCGCCGGAAAAATGGCGGTGGCGCGCGGCTTCGGAATGTGGTGGAAACAAGCGGCGTTTCGCTACCCCTGACCGTGGGTGGGTGAATTCAAAAAGCGGGATTTTTGCGAAACAAAGAGCGGCTAATGTAGCGATAAAGCCAAATAAAACGCAAGCATTTTTTAGAAATACCTGTGTGGAATGGCCTTGTTCATGCGTCGTGGACAAGACGCACGGAGGTCGTCCCTGCCCCGGTCGCCGACGGAGCCTGCCGAGGGAAGGTCAAAAAAGCCGGTAATGCGGTGGGTTCGGTGCTTACTCCGGCCGCCGCTGCCCGAACTTTCCACCGAAAAAGTCGCCGGCGTTCCAGGTCGGGCGGGGCGTTTCCTGTGCCATGAGGTAACCGGTCAGAAAATCGAGACGAGCGTGCTTGGCCCCGGCCTCGAAGTCGAAGGCCTGCGTCATGTCGTCTTTCGGGGTATGGTAGACCTGCCCGCGCCAGTCGAGGTTCACCTGCTTGCCGTCGATCGCCGGATCGTCGGTCTGGCTCCCCGCCTTCACGAACAGGGCCGGAATTCCCTGCCGGATAAAGCTGAAGTGATCGCTGCGGATGAAGAGCACCTGTTCGGGCATGGGGTCGGGGCTGATGCCCAACTGTAAAAAATCGGCGGCCTGTCCTACCGCCGTGGCGATGCTGGAGTGATCGGCACCGTAGGGGACGATGTCGAGCAGCGGCAGAAAGAGAAACGGCATGTCCATCGCGATGGTCGCCACCAGGTTCTCTTGCGGCACCGTCGGGTTGCTGGCAAAATAGTCGGAACCGAGCAGTCCCCACTCTTCGGCCGTCACGGCCAGAAACAGGATGGAGCGACGCGGCGGCGTGGGCAGGGCCGCAAATCCCCGGGCCACCTCCAGCAGAATGGCCGAGCCGGAGGCGTTGTCGTGTGCGCCGTTGTAGATCGAGTCGCCGTCGACGGCCACGCCTACCCCAAAATGGTCGAAGTGAGCGACATAGACCACGTATTCGTCTTTCAGGTCCGGGTCGCTTCCCGGCAGGAGGCCTACCACGTTGTTGCTCGGAATCAGCGTATGACGGCTCTGCGTGCGAATGGTGCAGGTCACGGGCAAGGCAAAGCGAGGCGGCACCTCCGCCGAAAGTACCTTGTCGAGCGATTTGGACTTGGGCAGATCCGCGAACAGGGCTGCCGCCCCGGCCGAACTCACCGACACCACCGCCTTCAGTTCCGGATGGGTGCGGTTGGGCTGCCCCTCCGCATCGAGCCAGCGAAACGCCCCTTGTTTGGTTCGCCGCACCATCGAATCCCACGAGCGCGGACTGTCGCGGCTGCTGAGGTTGATCACGCCCACGGCGCCGTGCGCCACCGCGTTTTCCAGCTTGGTGGAGGAGTAGTAAGCACGCTGGTCGGAGGGAAACGATGCGGGGGCACCGCTCAGCATCGCTACGATTTTCCCGCTTACGTCCAGCTTGGCGTAGTCGTCGTGGCGTAGTTCCGGAGCGGTCACCCCAAATCCCACAAATACGACCGGGGCCGTCACTTCGCTGGCGGTGGCGGCCAGGTCGGGGCTGACCAGATACTCCTCATCGTACGTGAAGACCACCGGCTCTCCTTTCTTCGGTATGACTTGCATGGCGCAGCCCGCTTCCACCACCTCCGCCTTGCGCAGGGGAACCGCCTGGAGGTAGGTGCCCTCTTCCCCGGCGGGCGTGAGTCCCAGGGCTTTGAACTGAGATTCCATGTACCGGGACGCCAGCGCAAAGCCTTCCGTGCCGGGTTGCCGTCCGCGCAGCAGATCGTCCGCCAGGAACGTCATGTGCGCCTCGATGCCGTGGGGACGAATGGCCTCCAGCGCCTGCGTGACTGCGGGCGTTTGCAGTGAAACCGATGGAGGGATCGTTGCCTGTGCGAGTACGTTCCCCGCCAGGCCGAGACAGAGAAGAGTAGAGGTGAAAAAACGATGCATAGGAGAGGAGTAGAATAAGCTAAGGCAAGTATACGGTATGTGCAGAATTTTATTCTTAAAAAATAGTTTGAATTGGAATAAAGTATATGAAAAATAAGTAGATGTAAAGTTTTATGCGCTGTAAGGCGGGCCTGACCAAGCAATACCGATAATGCATAAAAAAGCCGCGTTCCAGAACAGGACGCGGCTTTTGATCTATAGCGATGGGTGTTTGTCAGAAACAACCCGGATTAGTTTTACTGGGAGTCCCGGCTCCGGGAAGGAGACGAACTCCGCTGGATGGACCGGCTCGGCGTTGAAGACCGGCTGGGGGCGCTCCGCTCGATGGATCGACTCGGGGTCGACGATCGGCTGGGGGCGCTGCGCTCGATTGACCGGCTTGGCGTCGACGACCGACTTGGTGCGCTGCGTTCAAACGAACGACTCGGGGTCGAAGAGCGGCTCGGCGCCGACTGGCGCTCCACCGAACGTTGTGGCGCAGGTGCACTCCGTTCCATCGAACGGCTCGGCGCAGATTGCCGCTCGACCGACCGTTGGGGTGCGCTGTGCTCGACCGAACGGCTGGGGCTCGGCGAGTACTGACGCTGCGGCGTTGGGGTGCTACGCTCAGTGCTGCGTTGCTGCTGCGGCTGAACGCGCTCCACGCTGCGCGACGAACGGCTCGGGGCGGGTGAGGCCTGACGCTCCGGCGAAGGCGAACGTTCGTACGTCGACCGCTCGACGCTCCGGCTCGGGGCGGGTTGCATCTGACCACGCGACGGGGTGCCCGAGGTGTTGGCATCGTTTCCGCGGCTGCCACGTGCGCCGGTGGTGGTCGGCGTTACTGCACGGCTGGGTTTCGCGTTGCCCCGCGCGGCCACGTCCGGGCGGTAAATGTTCACCGAATTGTTCCGGACTACGGTCCGTCCCGGTGCACCGTCACGGCTCACGTCGTATACCCGAACCCGCTGTCCGGTCGAGCGTTGGATGTCGCCTGCCCGGGGGCCGGCTGCGTACCGCCGTCCACCATCGTTGTAATAGTTATTGATGATGGTCGTGTTGTTGTAGATGTTGGTTACCCGCCGACGCGGCACGCAATAACGGTACGGATTGCGGTGCGTGATGTAGCGGTAGGGCAGGAAGTTCCAGTATCCTACGTTGATGTTGATGTGCACACCAGGCGCCATGCCCGGACCCAGCGGTGCCCATCCGTAGTAGCCGCCGCCGTTCCGCCACGAAACCCAGGCCGGTCCCCAGACATCGCCGGGCATCCAGAGCCATCCGTAGAAGTTATCGTAGTACCAGCGGCCGTAGTGGAAGGGTGCCCAACCCCACGAGTAGTTCGAAACCCAGGTGTTGCCGTAGCTGGTCATCACCCAGTACCCGTTGGTGGCGTAGGGGGCAAACCCCGCATCGACATAAGGTGACCAGACGTAGCCGTAGACCGGATCGTTGATCCAGCGGCCGTAGGGCGAAAGCTGATCGTAAAACATTTGGTAAGAAACGTTTCCTACCGGCTGAGCCGTCGTGACCGTCCGGGTAGTCGTCACCGTTCTGGCAGACGTGCAACCGGTGGAAAGAACGGCCAGCAATGCGACAGCTCCGAGGGTGCGTATAATATTCATAACTGTAGCGGTTTAACGAAGAAAGACAGTGCCTGATCGCGCAACGACCTGTTGAGGATATTTACGTATCAAACGATCTGCCGATGTATAAGGAAATACCGTGCCAAAAATGACGCCTTCGTGCCGTACCGGAGTGCTGTCATCAAAAAGCCTCGACCTCCCTGTGGGTGATCGAGGCGTGTACTGAAGGGGAGGATCGGTGGACAGGATTCAGCAGGTAGTATAATCCAGACCACTATGCCTGATTAGCGCAGACTAAGCTTGCGGAGGCGGTTGTTGTAGGTGTCGGTCACGTACAAAACGTCGTTCCCGGCCGCGGCAATGCCTTCGGGCTGATTGAACTGTGCTTCGTCGCCCGTGCCGTCGGTAGTGCCCGGGGTGCCGTTTCCAGCCAGGGTGCTGACCGTACCGTCGGGCGTCACGCGGCGGATGCGGTGGTTGGCGAAGTCGGTGACGTAGAGCATTCCTTCCGGCGAAATGGCGATGCCGGACGGACCGTTGAACAAGGCTTCCGCACCGGTCCCATCCGCAAACCCCGCATCGCCACTGCCGGCCAGCGTCGAGACTTCCCCGTCGGGTGTGATTTTCCGGAGGCTGTGATTTCCCCCATCGGCCACGTACAGCGTTCCGTCCTGCGCCAGGCACAGGCTGACGGGCTGGTTGAAAGTCGCGGCCTGCCCCGTACCGTCGGCGAAACCCGTCTGCCCGTTCCCGGCCAGCGTGCTGACCAGGCCATCGGACGTAATTTTCCGGATGCAATGGTTGTAGGTGTCCGCGATGTAGAGCGTGCCATCGTTGGCTACGGCCACGTCGAAGATGAGGTTGAATTTGGCGTCGGCTACCGGCCCATCTACCCACTCGCCCTGACTCCCGTCCCCGGCAATGGTCCGCACTTCACCGGCCGGGCTGATCCGGCGCACGCGGTTGTTCAACAAATCGGCAACGTAAAGGGTCCCGTCGGCGGTGACGTCCAGGCCCATCAGGTTGTTGAAGCGGGCCGCCGCGGCCGGGCCATCGGCGAAACGCTCGGCTGCATCCCATTGTCCGGCCAGTGTACTGACGCGGCCGTCAGCGGCGATTTTGCGCACGGAATGGTTCCAGGCATCGGCCATGTAGAGTGTGCCGTCGTGTCCCACGGCGACGTCCATCGGGTGGTTGAACTGCGCGTCTGTGCCGGTACCGTCCCGATAGCCTTCTTCGCCGCCCGCCACCGTCGTGACCAGGACCGAGGCAGCGTCAGGTGTGCGAAGCGTCATGTTTTCGTCCGGCTGGCAGGCGGTTGCGCACCAGAGCAGGGCCAGCGAGGGTGCAAGTAGGTGTTTCATAGCGTAGTTGTTTGAAGACTAGTGATAAAAAGAAGGAGGAATCGACCTCTAGCACCCTTAATGCTGGCGTCGCGAAAAGATACAGCCAACGGCCATAAAAAAGCCGGGCGGTAGATCCGGCCCGGCTGTTGTTTCAGTACTGACGCCCGTGCCTCACTCGTCCCGCAGCGACTGCACCGGGTTGGCCAGAGCAGCTTTGATGGCGTGGAAACTGACGGTTACCAGAGCAATGCCCAGTGCCAGCGCCCCGGTCAGGGCGAAGAGCCACCAGTGGATTTCGGTGCGGTACGTAAAATCCTGCAACCAGCGGTCGGCGGCGTACCAGGTGAGGGGAACGGACAGCACCAACGCCAGGGCCACCAGTTTCAGAAAATCTTTCGAGAGCAACAGCACCACGTTTTGCACGGTAGCGCCAAAAACCTTGCGGATGCCCACCTCTTTTGTGCGGGCTTCGGCAGCGTAGGCGGCCAGACCAAACAGGCCCAGGCAGGCAATGAAAATGGCCAGCGCCGACGCGGCGGTAAACACCTGCCCGAACTGCTGCTCGCTGCGGTACTGTTGGTCGAACTGCTCGTCGAGGAAAAAGTAGTCGAACGGTTCGGCAGGGAATATGTCGCCGAACTGCTGGGCGATCTGCGCCAGTTTCGCCGGCAGGTTGTGGGTCGTCATGCGCAAAGTGAAATACCCGGAACTGGGGTTGGGCAGGAAGATGATCGGGTCGATGGGTTGCCGCAGGGAAGCATGGTGGTAATCTTTGATGACGCCCTGAATTTCATAATCCCCATCGCCCCACAGGATGCGTTGCCCCACGGCTGTCGCTGCCGGTTCGAATCCGAGTGCCTGGGCCGCTTTTTCGTTCAGAATCAGGTGGTTGCCCTGCCAGCCGCGTTGTACCATCTCAGGCGTGAAGGGCTGGCCCGCCGCGAGCGTAATGCCGTACGTGTCGAAATAATTACCGTCGACGATCGCCATGGCGTAGCTTTTCTTTTCGTCGCCGGGTGCCGGATGCAGGGACGTAAACCCGGCGGCAAAGAAATTGTAGCCACCGCTGGGCACGCTGTGGGAGGCACTGTATTGTTCAACAAAGGGAAGCCGATCCAGCGCTTCCTTGAAGACTTGCACGCGCTCGCCCTGATCGTCGCTGGTGATCGATGGCCCCTGCACCACCAGCAGCTGTTCCAGGTTCATGCCCAGATCCTGCGTCTGCATGTAGTCCAATTGTCGGTAGAGCACAGCCGTACCGATGATCAGGCAGCAGGAAACCACGAACTGAAACACGACCAGCCCTTTGCGCAGCAGCAGACTGCCCACCGTACCTTTGAGCGTACCGCGCAGGACCCGCACCGGCTGAAACGAACTGGCACCCCGGCCACGTAGCCGCCCGCCATCAGGGTACTACTGCCGATCATCAGGAGCGTGCCCGCCCAGAACCAGCCCTGGTTGAGGACCCGAAGCGAAAGTGGCTGTCCCGTGAAGGCGTTGAATGCGCCCTGGCCCGCTTGTACCGCCCCGAACGCCAGCACGGCCGCCCCGCTGGTCAGCAGAAGGGTTTCCAGCAGATATTGCCCGACAAGCTGCCCTCGCTGCGCTCCGATGGCCTTGCGAATGCCCACTTCCCGCGCCCGCCGCAGCGCCTGAGCGGTCGACAGGTTGATGTAATTGACCCAGGCGATGAGCAGGATCAGCAGCGCCACGCCGAGCAGAAATACCACCAGCGCCAGGTTGCCGAACGTCGGCAGGGCGTAGTCGAACGAAGGCGCCAGGTGAATCTGGGTAAACGGTTGTAGTACCATACGGATTTCGTCTTGCGGGCGAATCCGTTCCCGGAACGAGACAAATTCCTTTTCCAGCGTGGCGGGATTGGCCTCCGGCTGCAACAGAAGGTACGTGTGGAGGAAGCCATTGTCCCAGTTGTTGGGTTCGGCCCAGTCGTTCCCGTTCCGATTGGCCGGGTTATACAGCGTCTGGAGCGAAAAGAGCATGTCCAGCTGCAGGTCCGACGTGGCGGGCATGTCTTCAAACACGCCGGTCACCGTATAGTCGGTATTGCCGAACTGGTTATGGACGGTCAGGATCTGACCGATCGGGTTGGTTTCGCCAAAATACTTGGTGGCTTCTGAGGCCGATAGCGCCAGCGCATTCGGGGCGGCGAGTGAGGCCTGTCCTGCCACAAGTGGAAAAGAGAATACTTCCAGGAAGTTGCCGTCGACATACGCCGCACGTTCCTCGCGAAACGATTTAAGGGCGGCCTCCGTGCGGGCGGGTGGGGCGTCGGACCGGGGCGCGGTGTAAGTCACGACCCCGCCGGAAATCCCCTCTGCGACGCGTACGCTGGATGCGATGCCGGAGAGATTTTCCTGCAAGCCAGGCCCTACACCGGGAGGAATGTGGAAGTCGGGCTCATTGGTAGGCGACGCCAACAGGACGCGGTACAGCCGGTCGCGGTTCGCGTGAAACCGGTTAGCGCTCCATTCGAAGGCGACGTATTCCAGAATCAGGAGGAACGCGGCCAACCCCAGGGCCAGCCCCAGCACATTGAGCAGCGTGAAGCCTTTGCGGCGTTGCAGGTGCCGGAAGGCCACCAAAAGGTAGTTGCGGATCATATCGAACATCAAGGGTAAAGAGGTGGAAGACTGGTTAGGGATCGGGCGGCGGCGTTTGAGCGCAGAGGGTCGCAGGAATTTGAGGACGTGCCACCAGTAGCGCTGCCGCGCCTTGCGCCGTCCGTAGCGCACTTCCCAGGTGCCATACAGCTCGTGCAGATCGCCCAGCACCTCTTCCCGCAGGTCCGGGGCACAAAAGCGTTCCAGCAGACGATCCGCCCCGCGGGGCGGCAAAAAATCAGGCTGTTTCATAGGAATCCATTTTGTGCGCCCTCTATGCTGCGCATGTATGCACTTATTTTATGTATGCAGTGATACTCATATTCTTCTGTCCTCCGCCCCAAACACCCCGCTTCTTTATGCAATGATTCTGTAATTCAATCATTCTGTCATTGCTCCCTCCTCAGCCGACCGACGGCCGCTTGCGTTCGCATTCAAGCCTTGGCGGCCCCTCCTGGGCGGCCCCGCCGTCGGACGTCATTAGTATGTCTTTCTCCTCACGCTCCGCGCCAAACGCCCCGCTCCCTGCACATTCACTGATTCATTCATTACCCCTATTCGCTCCGCAGCGTCCGCACGGGGTTGGCCAGCGAAGCTTTGATGGCCTGATAGCTGACGGTCAGTCCGGCGATCAGAAAGGCCAGGAAACCCGCCAGCGCGAAGACCCACCAACTGAGGTCGGTGCGGTAGGCAAAATCCTCGAGCCAGCGTTGCATTACGTACCACGCCAGCGGGGCGGAGACCACAAACGCAATCAAGACGAGTTTCAGGAAGTCCTTCGACAACAGGAGGGTAATGGCGCTGATCGAAGCACCCAGCACTTTGCGGATGCCGATTTCGCGCGTCCGCTGTTCGGCGGTGAAGGTGGCCAGACCGAACAACCCGAGGCAGGCGATAAACACGGCCAGCCCGGCCAGAATCCCGATCACCTGACTCACCTGCCGGTCCGACTGATACAGATGGGAAAAATGTTCGTCCAGGAACGAGTAGGAGAAGGGAAGGTCCGGCACCAGACTGGCCCAGGTGGCTTCCGCGTGTTGAATCGCGTCCTGTGCCTGTGCGGCATCCACGCGCATCGAGAGTTCGCTGAAACCGTATTCCGTGCGGTAGTGGATCGTGAGGGTCTCGATTTTGTGGTGCAGCGAGTTGAAGTTGAAATCCTTCGCCACCCCGATGATCGTCCCCAGCGTATCTTCCCACCCGAAGCCGTACTGGCGACCAATCAGGGATTCGACGGGCGCTTCCGGCAGATCCTGCAACAGTTCCTTCGCCATCGATTCGTTCACGATGTAGGCATGTCCCTTGTCGGACGGAATGGCTTCGGAGAAATTCCGCCCCGCCACGAGTTCGATCTGGTACAGCGACAGGTAATCGGGATCGACCACCACCTGCGAAGTGACAATCTCCCGGGTCTCTTTTTCGCCGACAAACTTTACGCCCGTCTGGTGGAGGTTGTTGCCGAGGCGCTGGTTGGAGGCCGTGACCTCCGTGATGGCCGGGTGGCGCAGCAGTTCCTGTTTCAGCACGTCGTACTTCTGGTTGGCGACACGGCTGAGGGGCAGGATCACCACCTGTTCGCGGTTGAAGCCGATGTTGCGTTCCTGCATGAAGCGTAACTGCCGGGCGGCCAGCCCCGTCCCGATGATCAGAAAAATGGCCGTGGCAAACTGGCCGACGACCAGCACGTTGCGTAGTGTTACTTTTTTGCCCGGCGTAAACGACGTGCCCTTCAGCACTTTGACCGGATGGAAGCCGGAGAGGAACGCGGCCGGATAGAGGCCCGCTAACACACCGACCAGAAGCGCCGCGCCGAGTAGCACCAGCAGCAGGGCCGGACGGCTGAAGAGCGGTAGGCTGAGCGAACGTTCGCTGAGTTGGTTGACAAAGGGCAGCGTCAGCTTCACCACCAGCACGGCCAGCACCAGCGCGGCCAGGGCCAGCAGAATGGATTCGCTGAGAAATTGCCGGGCAATCTGCGTGCGGTACGCCCCGATGGCCTTGCGGATGCCCACTTCCTTGGCGCGCGTGGCCGAACGGGCCGTCGACAGGTTCATGAAATTGATGCAGGCGATCACCAGGACGAACAACGCCAGGATGGAAAATACATAGGTGTAACTCCGGTCGAATTTCTGGGCGTTGTGGTAGTCGTGCGTAATGTCGGTCGAGCCGCCGTGCACGTCGCGGAGGGGTTGTAGGAACAGCGTGTAGCCTTTGGCCCGCTCTTCGCCCATGTGTTGCACCAGAAAGGCGTCGAACTTGGCTTCCAGATCGGCTACGTCGGTATTTTCGGTCAGTTCCAGGTACGTGTTCACCCAGTTGCCGCCCCAGTTTTCCATCCAGTCGGGTTGAGCGATGGTGGTGACCGAGAAAAGCCCGTCGAATTGCAGGTGCGAATGGGCCGGAACGTTCTTGAGTACGCCCGTCACGGTGAAGGTCGTGGTGTCGTTGCCGTAGCGGACCACCGTTTGCCCGAGCGGATCGGCCCCACCGAACAGTTTCTGCGCACTTTCCTCCGTCAGCACCACGCTGGACGGGCGTTGCAGGGCCGTCGCCCGATCGCCGGAAATAAGTTCGAAGTCGAAAAGCTGCAGGAAGGTGGTGTCGACCCAGAACGTTTGCGGGAGGTAAATCCGCTGGTCTTCATACTGAAGCGGAACTTCTCCGTTGGAAAAAATGCGGGCGTAGTGCTGGATTTCCGGGAACTCGGCCTGGAGCGTCGGGCCCATCGGGAACATCGACAGGGCCACGTTCTGCGGCGCAACCATCCCTTCCCATTGCTGCACCTCGCAGAGGCGGTAGAGGTTCTTCTCATGAAACCGGTCGAAGCTCAGTTCGTGGGTCACAAACAAGGTCATCAGCAGACACGCGGCCATGCCGATGGCCAATCCGACGACGTTGATGCCGGTGAAAAAGCGGTGTTTCACCAGGTTCCGCAGGGCGACGAGAAAGTAGTTCTTAAGCATGGTATTCGAGTGTTCAGTGGGCAGTAGGTAATGTGTGAAATAGCAATTGAGAGAATGAGTGAATGCGGGTGCAATACGAAGTGGACGGTTGGCAGTTTGCAGTTGATCTGTTTTGAAATAAGTCCGTGAAACGTAATCCAAGGTACTTCGGATGAAGACCACCGAATGAGCCAAACGTTACAGCCCCATCCCTCTTTTCTTTTCACTCTCCGCGCCAAACGCCCCGCTACCCGTGCATACCATTCAATAATTCTGTGATTTAATTATCCTATCATTTATCAGCCCTCAGCCAACCGACGGCCGCTTTTTTCCGCCTTCGAGCAGCCGTCGGACGTCATCCCGCGCTACTCACGCATTCTCTCATTCAGTAATTCACTCATTTCTTTGCGCCCTGCGCTTTACTCGCTTTTCAACGTGTTTACTGGATTTTGCCGCGCCGCCCGCAGGGTTTGGGAGCCGATGGTCAAGAGGCCCAGCACCAGCAGCACGAGCGATCCCAGGAACACCGTGCCCGGCCCAAACTCCACGCGGTTCGGAAAGCTTTGTAGCCAGAGGTTGTTCAGGAAATAGCTGAGCGGTGCGCCGATCAGGACCGAAAGGGCCAGAATGGCGAGAAAGCCTTTGGAGAGCAGCAGCGCCAGCCGGAAACTTTCCGCGCCCAGCACCTTGCGGATGCCGATCTCTTTGGTGCGGCGTTCGGTCGTGTAGAGGGCCATGCCCAGCAACCCCAGGCAGGCAATCGTGATCGCCAGGAACGCGAGGAACCCCACGATCCGAACCACATCGAGCACGGCCTGATGCGTGTCGGCCAGTTGCTGATCGTAGAATTCGTACTGGAACGGGTGCAGCGGATCGACCTTTTTCCAGGCCGTTTCCAGTTCCGCCAGCGTACCCGTCAGGTCCGGCGAGGCAAGTTTCACTTGGGCGTATCGGAACCGGTCAGGCTGGTTGCACAGAAACATCGGCCGCGTCTCTTTGGCGCGTTGACTGATGGGCAGATCCACCCGAAAGTCGGCCACCACGCCGATCACTTCCAAGTCCTGGTCGCTCCACTCGTTGTCGAGCGTCAGGCCCAGCATCTCTTCGGGACGCGCGAAGCCGAAGGCCCGGACGGCCGCTTCGTTCACCACGATGAACCGCTCCGAAGAAGGTCCGGTGGGAGGGAGGTTTCGACCGGCGATCAGGGCAATGCCCAGGTTCTCCGTAAAGTGCTCGTCGGTCGGCAGCGAAATCAGGTACGTGTAGTCGTCGTCGCTGTCCGCCTTGCGCAGCGAAGCGCCGTTGTTGGTGCCGGTCGCGGGGATGTATTCGGAGGCAGACAATTGTGCGATGCCCGGCACGGCTCCGAGTTGCGCCGCGACCCGCGGGTACTCGTTCCCCTGCAACGGAACGTTGACGATCTGTTCCGACGCGAAGCCGTAGTCGAACGCCATGTAGTAACGGAACTGGTTGTAGATCAGTAGTGAGGCGACGATGAAGAGCAGCGAAACCACAAACTGCGAAACGCTCACCACCTTGCGCAACCCGAGCTTGCCGGGGCGGTCGCCTTCGTGTTGCTTCAGGACTTTGATGGGACGGTAGGCGGAGAGTCGCAGCGCCGGATAGACCCCGGCAAAGACCCCGATCAGAAGGGCAAACCCGACGAACAAGACGTAGACCGGGACGTTTTCCCGCAGGTCGAAATTCAGGAACTGGTTCACCCACAGGTTCATGAAGGCGGATTTGAGAAACACGAGCAGAAGTACCGCCAGCACCAAGGCCAGCAATGCCGTCAGGATCGATTCACTCAAAAACTGGTAGACGAGGTCCAGCCGCCGCGCGCCCGTTACCTTCCGGACACCGATTTCCTTCGTCCGCGTTAGCGCCCGGGCTACCGACAGGTTGGTGTAGTTGAGGCACGCCAGCAGCATGATCACCCCCGCCAGCCCACCTAGGACGTAGTACGCGACCAGCGGCAGGCTTACGGGAGAATTTCCGAGGGCAGGCCCCGGCGTAATGGCCAGCAGCGGCTGAACGGCCAACTGAAATCCTTCCCGGTCTTTTAGGTCGGCGTACTGTCGTGCGGCCAGCGCGTGCAGCGCGGTTTCCATTTCGTCCTGCCGCCGGTCCGGGTACAGTAGCGCGTACGTAGCACACTGGAAGTAATTCGCCCAGTCCTGGGTCAGATCGGTGCGGTAGTCCCGTGCATAGAGCGTCGGTAGTGTAGCCGCCGACAACAGCACGTCGAATTTCAGGTGGGATTTGTAGGCCCCATCGTCGATGATGCCCGTGATCGTGAACGGCCCCCAGGCGAAACCGGCGTGCCCGAGGCTATCGCCCAGGAAGTCTACGGACTTGCCCAGCGGGTCTTCGTGCGGAAACAGTTGCTCCGCCAGCGTGCGGGTGATGACCAGCGCGTTCGGTTCCGTCAGGGCTGATTGCGGGCTGCCTTCCGCGAGCGGAAAGCTAAACACCTCGAAAAAGGCGGTATCGGCAAAATAACCCTTCAGTTGCACCAGCCGCTGGTTATAGATCAGATCGCCTTCGACACCGGGCGTCAGCAGCGTGGCCGTCTCCACCATCGGGAAGGTATGAGCCAGCGCGTCCGCCACCGGGGCCGGGGTCGTCGCGTAAGGGGCCCGCGTATCGGGCGGGTCTGAAATGATGCGGTAAATCCGGTCGCTTTGGGTATGGAACCGGTCGTAGCTTTTCTGGTCGGCCAGCATGAGGATGATCAGCAGGCAAACCGACGTGGCCGTGGCCAATCCGAACACGTTGATGAACGAAAAGGCTTTGTATTTCAGTAGATTACGAAGGCCGACTTTGAGGTAGTTTTTGAACATAACGGCTGAGTTGGAGAAGCGGGAAGTGTGATTTTTTCGGAAAGCAAAGCGGACGGAAAACCGGAGGGTCTGTTGCCAGTAGCGCCAGCGGGCCTTGCGCCATCCGTAGCGCCTTTCCCACGTGCCGTAGAGTTCGTGCAGATCGCCCAACACCTCTTCCGCGTCCGGTGCACCAAAACGTTCCAGCAAACGATCCGCCCCATGCGGCGGCAAAGCATCCCGCTGTTTCATCGTGTTATCAAGTTCATGCGCTCATACCAAACGCCCTCGCTTCTTTATTCAATGATTCTGTAATTCAATCATTCTATTAGTTCTTCTGACGCTCTGCGCTCAGCGCTATGCCCTATGCACATTCCATTTCTCAGCCCTCAGCCGACCGACGGCCGCTTTTGTCTACCTTCGAGCCGTCGGACGTTATCCCACGCTCTGCCCCATGCCCTTTGCGCTATGCCCTCTGCGCCAAGCGCCCTGCACTACTCACTCATTCTCTCATTCAGTAATTCACTCATTTCTCCGCTATCCCATCTTCCATCGGAGGGCCTGCGGCGGGATTTGCGCCCAGAGTTGCTGACGTTGGTGGCGAATCTCGTGGAGCACTTTGCTGCCCGCCGGCGTCACCGTGAAGAAGCGTTTGCGTCGCCCGCCCCGTTCGGCAGTAGCGCCCCCCAGGTGGCTGGTGACCATCCCCTTGTCCGACAAGCGGTTGAGGGCGGCGTGCACGGCGCTGATGCTGGCAGCCCGACCGGTTTGCTGCTCAATCTCTTCCGAGATCGCTACGCCGTAGGCCTCGTCGTACAGGACCGCGACCGTCAGGAGAACCAGCTCTTCGAACTCGCCTAAATAGCTTCCGCGCATGGGGTTGGTTTTTTCCATGTTTGTAGAACAAATGGCTTGCCAACCGTACGAAACCGCCTCTGGTGTGCACAGGAGAGGAATAGTGCAACGAAAACCGTTCTAAACCGGACACCGGCTGTGCGAAATAGGACAGGGACAGGACGGAATCACAGACTGATGGAAGTAGCGCATCATAGAATGGCGTGGGACGCCGGGAAATGCGTGAATGGTGCAGAGGGCGTATGCGGAGCGTCAGAAGTAATAGAATGCACGAATCATTGAAGGAGGGGATAGGGGGCTGTGCGTGGTTCTACGCGGAAGAAACCGTAGTTCCTCGCTTGAAGGTATGCTTGATTTTCAAGTACTTGCGTACGAATTGATAGTTTCGGATACCCGTTTGTATCCCCCGTATCCGAAATCTCTGTAGGCGCTTCTGCAATCACCGGCCGTGCTCGGCCCGCGCGTCGCCTTTCTGCCTTCCTCCGCTCCCGGAGCCTACGCTTCATGCTTGCGTCGATGCCTCGTCGACGTGCTCTCTCCCTGACACCCTGACCTTTTCTTCTCTTAACCTTCCTTCTTATGCAATCAGAAAACCAATGGATTCAACTGGCGGGCTACCGTTTCGATCCCCTCACCGGTGCGCCCGATCTGCCTGACGATTTACGGGCCAAAGCGTCGCCCGACGCGGAGGTGCATTACCTAGTGCAGTTCCACACCTCGCCGGACCGCGAAGCACGGCAACGGCTGCAACGCCGCTATCGACTGTCGCTGATGTACTACATTCCCATTTTTGCGTATCTGGAACGCCTCACGCCCGCCACGCTGGACGCCCTGCGGAAAGACCCGCTGTTCCGGGCGGCGGTGCGCTACGAACCGGCCTATAAACTATCGCCGACCCTCGGGCAGACCAAGTTTCGTACCGAGCGGCGGCAGGCGCAGGAAGGGTTGTGGCTGTGGGTGGTGCTGTTTCCCGACGAAGCTCCCGACGAAGTGGCCCGGCAGGTAGAAGAGGCCGGGGGGAAAGTAGGTGCGGTGCTGGACGACCGTAAGCTGCAGGGAATGGTGCGTTTGCGCGTGCAGGTACCGGACGCCTCGGTATTACCTGCAATCGCACAACTGGAAGCGGTACAATGGATCGAAGAGATCGGAGAGATCATCGAAGACAACGTCAATGCAGCCACCACCATTCAATCGGGTACGGCGGGTACGGGCACCATCTGGAACCAAAGCCTGACCGGCCAGGGACAGGTGATCGGGATGATTGATTCGGGGCCGCCCGACATCAACCACTGCTTCTTCATGGATACGACCAATAATACGCCCAACCTGGCCCACCGGAAGGTGTTGGCGATTCGCAATGCCAATGGCGATGCGGCCGGAGGGCATGCCACGTTTGTGGCGGGTTGCGCGGCGGGCGACGACGTAAACAATCCAGGAACGCATGCGCGCCGGGGTGGAGCCTGGGCGGCGCGACTGGTGGCTGGTAACAACGCAGACCTTGACGTGTTTGGTGGGTCGGCTACGCTCTTGTCAGAACTCAACGCGGCCGCTGGCATGACGGCATTCATCCACACCAACAGCTGGCACGAAAACAGCGTCAACAGCTCGAATCAGGCCAATTATACACAGCGTAGTGTCGACGTCGATACTTTCACCTGGAACAACGAAGACCACCTGGTGCTGGGCTCGGCCGGCAACACGGGCGAAGAGCAAGGCGCACCCGGCACGGCCAAGAATGCGATCTGTGTTTCGGCGGCGCAGGCCGACCCGAACGAAAACAACCTGGGCGACGGCAATCCGGGACCGACCGCCGACGGGCGCCGGAAACCCGATCTGGTCACCGTCGGCTGTAGCATTCAATCGGCGACGGTAGCGACGGGCTGCACCGTCGGCCCGCGCTCTGCCTGTGCTACCAGCTACGCCACACCCCATGCGGCGGCCGCGGCGGCACTGGTGCGGCAGTACTACACGGAAGGATGGTACCCGACGGGCACCCAGCAGGCGCATCAAAGTTTCATTCCCTCCGGTGCATTGCTCAAAGCCACCCTGCTCAATTCCACCCGCAACATGACGGGCACCGGCGTCGGCAACATTCCCGACCCAAACCAGGGGTGGGGCCTTGTGCGCCTGGACGATACGCTGTATTTCGATGGAGGTCCGCTGAACCTGCGCGTGTGGGACGTGCGCAACGCCGACGGACTGCTGACCGGAGAGACGCGCACGCACCACATCGACGTGGCCTCCAACGCGCAGCGCCTCAAAGTAACGCTGGTCTGGACCGAGCCGCCCTCGGCCGCCAGCACCACCACCCCGCTGGTCAATACGCTGAACCTGCAGGTGATTTCGCCCGGTGGGACGCAGACGTTCCTGGGCAATCAGTTTGCGGGCGGCGTTTCGACGACGGGAGGGACGGCCAACACGACCGACAACGTCGAGATGGTGCTGATCAACACCCCGGCGACCGGCGACTGGACCATCAACGTGATCGGCACGGCCGTGAATGTGGGGAATCCGGGGCAGGGCTACGCGCTGGTCGTCACGGCCGACATGCCCGAAGCGCCCGCAACCACGGGTGTGCAGGACACGCTAGTGGTCCGGGTGAAATTTGCCGACGTGGCCTTCGTGCCGCCACTGCCGGGGCTACAGAATACGATGCTGGAAGTCGCCGACTACGTCGACGAGGTGAGTTACGGCCAGGCGACGGTCAATCCACTCTACCGCGGGCCGATTCAACTGGATCATCCGAAAAGCTACTATTACCATCCGGAACGCAACCTGTTGATCGAACTGACCGAGGAGGTAGTGGCCAAGCTGGTGACGGCCGAGCCCAACATCTTCGACAACGGCACGCCCAACGACATCGATCGCATGGTGATCGTGACCAACGACAGCAGCTTCAGCGGAGACTGGGCCACCACCGGACCGTGGCCCTATGAGTTGCCCGGCGGCCTGACCAAGCCCATTTCGGTTTCGGTGCAGTCGTACAACAACCCATCGGCCCGCTTTACGCACGGCATGTTGCATCATTTCGGACTGGTCGATCTCTACGCGCATCCCGGGGTGGTGTTCCCGCGTCCGTACGTCGACGAGTGGGACAACATGGCCGACCTGTTCACCAACGTGCATCCGCTGGTCTGGTCGAAAGAGCGCGCAGGATGGGTGACGAGCCACGGCTCCACCATCACCTACATTCCACGTCCGGCGGCGGGCAGCAGCTACACCGGCACCAACCCGATCCCGCTGTTTTTGCAGGAATCGACCGCCACAAACCGCAAGGCCATCGCCCTCGGGCTGACCGAAGGGGCCGCCACCCTGGCGCAGGAAAATGCCTTTTACTTTGTGGAGGCCCGGAGCCATACGCTGGGCGGTTTCGACGACAACCTGCCCGCGAGCGGGGTGCTGATTTATTACGTGAACGAGTTGATTCCGCAGGGGCAGGGGCCGGTGATCGTCCGCGATCAGGACCTGACCACGACCAGCCTGGCCGACGCGTACCTGACCGTGGGCGATACGCACACCATTCCGGGCACCGGCATTACGCTGACCGTACTGGCCGGAACGGGCGGGGCGGCTTATAATATCCAGGTCGCTTACACGCCGCCGGTCACCGACTACAACGTGCGCATCACCCGGGGCGACACTATCAACGGGCAGTTCTATTCTTACTTCAGTCCCGACATCTGGATCGATTCCCCGAAAAATGGCTTCAACCTTTCGGCCGGGCCGCCGCCGCACGAAGACCGCGACAATCCCGTGATCGGTGAACTGAACCGCATCTACGCGCGCATCACCAACGACGGACCCGCTACTGCCTTCGACTTCGACGTTCGGTTCCGCATTTCGGAGCCGTACCATACCGTCGGCGGGGTGGCCGATTTCGATACCTTCGTCGGCATTGCGCACATCGACAGCCTGCCGCCCGGTTCCACCAACGTCTACGTAGATTGGACGCCGGAGCCCGGCAATCCACACGCCTGCGTGCTGGTCGACATCATCAACCTGGTGGGAACCGACACAAACCCCAACGACCACGAGGCGCAGGAAAATCTCCAGAAAGTGACGAGCGTCACGTCCAGCCCGTTCCATCCGGTGACGTACCGCTACGACCTGACCAACCCGTACGACGAGCCCACGCTCTTCTACTTCCGGGCGCAGGGCGCACCACGCGACTGGAAAGTGGAACTCAATCCCCGCAAGATTCTCCTGAACCCGGGCGAGCATATCCTGGGGCAGGCCACCGTGACGCCACCGCCCGATGGGAAGTACTGTACTTCCGAACTGATTCAGATCACCAGTTGGGCTCCGCGCGGCGATACGCTGATTCCGGTGGGGGGCGGTGTCGTACAGGTCGATCTGCGTCGCCCGACGGCCATCACGCTGGAAACCGACACCGGCCGGTGCGACGGCAAAGACCTGGAACGACTGTTGGAAGAGGCGAAAAAGTCGGGGAAACCGATCAACCCGGAGGAGCTCCGCAAGTTGTGCCGTCGCATTAGCGTGAAAGGCTGCACCATCCCGCCGCTGCCCAACCAGGAGATCATCGTGAAGTTTACCGACCCGGCCGGGAACGTGGTGTACCACACCGTGAAAACCGACGAGAACGGTTGTTACGAAGACTTCCTCGTGACGGCCGAAGACGGCATCTGGCAGGTGGAAGTTGAGTATGAAGGGGGCAAGTGCGAAGGCCCGGCGACCGGAGGCCCCCGCTTTGTGTGCATGTGCCGATGATGCGTGCCTGATCTAATCCTGGGTTGTGAAGACGAACCGCTGCGTGGCGAAAGCCGCGTGGCGGTTTTCTTTTTATCGGGCGGATCACGACGTTCTGCCGGCCAATTGCCCGCTCCGGCGAGCTACTTTGTGCACCCATCGAAACTTCCTGCTAAAAAACTGAAACCTTCGCTTTGAGTTCTGCGTGTTAATTTTGAATATTGTAACAAAAATCAAGAGCGATGCTAAAAGCCCATTACAGCCACGGCGGGCGACGTCCGGGGGCGGGTCGGCCGACGGGCACCGGGAAGTACAAGGAAGCGACCAAGCCGGTCCGCGTACCGCTGAGCCTGATTCCGTCGGTGCAACGGCTCATTTCCGAAGCCAAGCAGACCCTGCCGCTCTACGCGTGTGGTGTAGCGGCCGGGTCGCCTACGCCCGCCGACGATCATTTGGAGAAGTACCTCGACCTGAACGAGTACCTGGCACGCCGCCCGGACGACACCTTTCTGGTGCGGGCGCACGGCGACTCGATGGTGGGGGCGGGCATTCACGACGGCGACATTCTGGTGGTGGACCGCAGCGCCGAGCCGGAAGACGGGCGGATCATCATCGCGGTACTGAACGGCGAGCTGACCGTCAAGCGCCTGCGCCAGTGGCAGGAAACGGAGGGCAACCGCGTGGAACTCTGGCCCGAAAACGCCTTGTATCATCCGATTTCGGTCGGGGAGGGGACTCATTTCTTCATTTGGGGGGTCGTGACCAACGTCATTCACTCGCTGTAGGAAACATACGCCAGACACCTTACGCAATCCGTTTGCGGGCAAGGATGAATCGTTGCCCCGGGCCGCTGCATTCTCTTTTCTTTCTATTCTATTTCCCACTTTGATTCAACCAGCCAGAAGAGCTACTTTTATGGACGTTCAACTCTACGAGAAGTTAAGCCGTAAACTAGGGCGAGACACAACCCAACAGCTCATGGACTACATCGAAAGTCAGTCGAAAGACTGGGTCACGAAACACTTTCTGGCAGCCGAACTCGAAAAGATGCGCGGCGAGATCCACGAAGTGCGTCGCGAAAACGCCGAGGTCAAAAGCGAAATGATCAAGTGGATGTTCGTGTTCTGGCTGGGGTCCGCCCTGTCCACCATCGGCGGCATCGCCGGTCTCCTCAAACTGGCCGGCGTGTTGTAACTACTTTTGTACCGCTTTAGATACGTGACAGCGAGCTTCTCCCTATAGAGGCTCGCCTTTTTATAGCTAGTGCCGAATTAGCAACGTTCGACTGCTTCCTGCGAAAAATTCCCGGTCCGCACCGAACCCTCGGTGCCGGAAACCAGTACCTACCTTCAGAGGGTTCGCCCCACTTTTTTGACGTGTCCATCTCATTTTTTCATCGGGTGCCGCCGTGGCACCGTTACCTACTTTTTTATGAAAAGCCCACGTTTTACGCATTTGCTGGTCGTGATGGCCCTCCTGTGGCCGCTGCACGGTTGTCAATGGATTGAAGACTTGTATCCGCCCAAGCCACAGCCGACGCCCGGGGCGGAACTGATCGAAGTAGCCCGCTCCGCGACGCAATGGACGGGCGTGGCTGTGTCGACCGACGAGCGCATTTTCGTCAATTATCCCAACTGGTCGCCCGACCATACGATTTCTGTGGCTGAGGTCCTCGACACGACCACCGTCGTGGCGTATCCGAACGAGGCATGGAATACCTGGGACGCCTCGCTCGATCCGGCCACGCATTTTGTGTGTGTGCAGGCCGTCTGGACCGATGCCTCGGGCTACCTGTGGGTGCTCGATCCGGCCAATCCGCAGCGCAACGGCAAATACCTGGGGGTAGTACCCGGCGGAGCCAAACTGGTGCAGATCGACCTGGCGACCGGCGAGGTGGTGCAGACGTACGGCTTTGCCGCCCCGGCCATCACGCCGAACAGCTACCTGAACGACGTGCGGTTCGACCACGACCGACAGGTGGCTTACATCACTGACTCGAACGAAGGGGCGATTGTGGTATTGGACCTGGCGACCGGCGAAGCGCGCCGCCTGCTGGCGAATCATTATTCTACCAAGTCGGAGAATCTGGTGTTCGAAATCGACGGTACCGTCTGGCGGAATCCCGATGGCTCGTTGCCTTCGGTACAATCGGACGGCATTGCGCTCGATGCGGCCAAGGAATACCTCTATTACCAGGCGCTGACGGGAAAAACGGTCTACCGGATCGGGACGGCATGGTTGCGCGACCCTGCACTTTCGGAGGCCGAGCTGGCCGCAAAGGTGGAAAACGTGGACGTGCTGGCCGCTGCCGATGGCATCATTTTCGGGCCGGAGGGCGCGCTGTACCTGACCGACGTGCCCAACAAGGCGGTGCAGCGTTACACGATCGGGGGGCACCCTGTAACGTGGGTGCAGTCCGACGAGCTGGAGTGGCCCGATACGTTTTCGGTAGGGCCAGACGGCTACCTCTACGTGACCACTTCGCAGATTCACATTCCGAACCCGACGGAACCGTATCGTCTGTTCAAGATCAAACTACCGTAGTGGCGCTAACGAACTGTGTTTTGTAAGAAGCCTTCCGGCGATAGGGTCCTGCCGCCGGAAGGTTTCTGTTGTTTCACCCTTTGTAGACTTCTTCCATGTGGATTCTTTTCGCCTTGCTGGCCGCCTTTTCGGCCGCCGTGGTGGTCACCCTTTCCAAAGTCGGTATCAAAAACATCGATTCGAGTGTAGGCTTTGCCATCCAGTCGATCCTCATCGTCATTGTTGCCTGGAGCGTGGTTTTCTTCCAGGGCAATGCTTCACACCTGGCCCGGATCGACAAACGCTCGTGGATTTTTCTGGTGCTGGCCGGCATCATCACCTGCCTTTCGTCGCTGTTCAGTTTCCGGGCCCTGAAACTCGGCGATGCGGCGCGCGTGGCTTCGCTCGACAAGGTTTCGCTCGTCTTTGCGGTCATCATGGCCGTCGTGTTCCTGAAAGAAAAAGCCAACTGGCAGGTGCTGCTCGGCGTGGGGCTGATGGGCCTGGGCGCGGTGATCATCGCCCTGGCCCGCGAGTCGGCCGGATAGCCGGAGGACCGCGGCAAACCGGCGGCGCCTCAGTTCATCAGGGTGGAAATCAAGGCGATGCGGCTCTGTGCGCTAGGGGGTTGCCGTCGGCGTGTAGGGGCCGTACACCGCGTCGCGAAACTGCTTGTGCAACTGGCCGTAGAAAGGCATGATCTGCACGAACAGCACGGCCGTGAGCTCGTTGGCCGGGTCGACCCAGAACAGGGTACTGGCCGCGCCGTCCCAGAAAAATTCGCCGACCACGCCGTTGTTTTCTTCCGCCGTTTGGGGAGGGCTGACTCGCACTGCAAAGTCGATCCCGAAGCCAACGCGCCCTTTGCTGGGCAGCCAGGAACGCTCCGTGACGCTGTCCGGCAGTTGGTTGGTGGCCATCAGTTCGACCGTTTCGGGTTTCAGGATGCGCGTACCGTCCAGTTCGCCTTCGTTCACCAGCATGCGCGCAAAACGCATGTAATCGTCCACAGTAGACGTAAATCCGAAGCCACCGGGCGTCAGGGGCCAGTGGCGCGTGTTGAGCGCATGCGCCAGGGAGTCGGGCACGCGCGTCAGGCCGGTGCTGTCGTTGCGCAGGTAGAGGGCCGCAAACCGATCACGGTCTGCCTCCGGAATAAAGTAGCGCGTCTCGTCCATGCCGAGCGGCCCGAAAATATGCTCCTGCACGTACTGATCGAACGGCTGGCCCGAGAGGCGCTCCACCAACAGGGCCTGCACATCGACCGACGGCCCGTAGGCCCATTGTGCGCCGGGCTGGAACCAGAGCGGCGCCTGGGCAAACTTTTCGGCCATCTGCGTCAATGTATTTTCCCGGTTCATCGGATCGACCTTTTTCAACAGAGCACCGACGTAGGCCGTATCGGGGCCGCTGGTGAGGCCGGACGTATGGCGCGTCAGGTCGCGGACCAGCATGGGGCGGTGCGGCGCTTCCAGCACGGGTTGGCCGGCGGCATCGTTCCCGGCGTAGACCTGCAGGTTCGCAAACTCCGGGATGTAGTTCGCCACCGGGTCATCGAGCTGAAACTTTCCTTGTTCGTAGAGTTGCATCAGCGCCACGCCGGTGATGGGCTTGGTCATGGAAAAAATCTGCACGAGGGTATTGCGCGCCATGGGGACGTTTTCTTCCCGATCGGCCATGCCGAAGGCGTTGAAATAGACCTCTTCGCCTTTTTCGAAGACCAGGGCGGAAACCCCGGCCACCTGACCGGACGTTACCTGCGCCTGCAAGGTGGAATCGAGGCGGGCTTTTGCCAGGGTGTCGACCACGAGCGAGGCGTTGACCGTGGTGGTATCCTGGTGCGTTTCGGAAGTAGCGCATGCCGCCAGCAGCAGGGAGGCCGCCAGTGCCATGCGAGAAAATTGCTTCATGGGAGAGAAAGTAGGGTTTCGGGGCAAAAGATAGGAAAATCCGCTGAACGAACGATTGTGGCGTGCCCTTCTTTCGTACCATGAACCCTACCCAAAAGCCCTGCGGGGACAAGGCGCGTTCCAGAAACGAACGGCCCCGCACCAACGCAAGGGCTTTTTTATAATGTCTGAATGTCCCCCGCGCCGCTCGGATTACGTTGTTGCAATCAACGCCAACGTCGCGGCAACGGATGATTTTATTCGTGATCAGTCAGCTGGTAAGAACGGCAGAGCGCACCCAGGGAAGCCAGCATTTCTGTCGTACGATTCAGATCCGCACGGCCCCGCCGTCGAACAGCGGCACCGTCATGGTGAAGTTTTCCGGATAGCAGAGTTTCTGTTCTTCCAGCAGACCCAGGGCAATCTGTTCGCCCAGCCGGATGGATTCGATGTAGTCCGAATAGTAGTGCACCCCGCCCCAATTGCGACCGATGGCGATGTTGGCCGCCAGTTTGTTGAGTTCGCCTTCTACCGTCAGCGGTTTGTCCAGCTCGATGGCGATCAGCCGGCTGCCGTCGTTGGACGGCTCGTAAGCGACGGGCTGCGCATCGTCGAACCAAGCCGGAGGCGTCCAGCCATGATCGAAGTACGCTTTCAGGATGGTGATGCAGGCCCCCGCCACGGTGGCGTGCCCCGCGCCGTACGACGGATGCATCGGCGAGCCTTCCGGAAAGGCCATGGGCAACAGATAACTGTCGGCCGCGCTGTCCACTTCGTCTGAAAAATACGTCGCGTTGTTGGCAGCATTGTGGGCTTTGACCACGTCGGGGAAGGCGGTCCCGTTCCAGTGCAGGGCCGACAGGCCTTCGGCGATGGGCCGAAACGGAGCCAGTTTGCCGGTTTTCAGCGCATTGATCTTGTGCCAGCGGTCGAAATGCCCGCCCATGGCTTCCGGACGCAGGCGCCGGTGTACATTGAACTTCTGGTAGCGGACGGCCTTCAGCGCCCGGGTCGCTACTTCGGTCACGAGCGTCAGGATGTGTGGCCCGCCGAAGTGGGCAAACCCCTGTTGCTTGTCAAACACATCGGCCTCCAGAAACGGAATGCCCCGGTCGAAGGGCGCGCCGCTGGACAGCAGGAAGATGCAGGCATTCAGGTAGGCTTCGTAAAGAGCGTCGTAGTGCACATAGGTAGCCAGGTCGCGCGGGGTGGTGATGAAGCGGTGGCCATCGGGCGGGCAGGGGTTCTTCTTGGTGGGTCTGGTCGGCGCCTCGTAACTCTCCAGGCCGCGCAGGTCGGCTCCGTTCTGTACGTCGATAAAGGGTGCCCAGATCGTGAGGTAATCCTTGCAGGGCGTGGCAATGCGTACCTTCTGCTCAATACTGATTGCGCCGTAGCGAATGTAGCCCTGGTCGGCCTGACGCGCGGCGGGTGCCGGCATTTTACTTTCGAGCGAGGTGTTGCCCAGCAGCAGGAATTGCGAGAGATAAGGCCCCACCTGTTCGCCGGGCGTCTGGCCCCGAAACCCGTTGGAGCCATCTGCCTGTAGCGTACGCCGCCGCGCGGCTTCCGCGAGTGTCGGGGGCTTGGCCAAAGCACCGCCGTTGAACCACGCCAGCGAGTTGAGGAACGCCGTGGCGTGGTCGAAGCTGTCTGGATCGGCGCAGGGGGGAGGGCTGGTTTTGTCCGCGGGGCGGGCGCTGCACCCGGCCGGCAGCCTGAAGTGCCGGAAGGGCAGGTCGCGCAGCAACGCCATGGCGTAGAGTTCGGCAATTTCGCCCAGCAGTTCGTCGCTGTCCAGCCGCGGCGCGGGGGGCATGGTTACGGCTTGGGCGTCGGGCCCTTGCAGGTCGAACACGTTACCGGCCCCGGCGCTTTCCCAGGCGCGCACATATGCGCCTTTTTCAGCAGGATTCTTCGGATTGGGCGGGTACTCTTTCGCCATGTTCGAACACCAGGCACTGGCACGTGTCGCGGCGGTAGAATCGACCTTGATGCGTTCGTCGCTGGGGCAATTGGGCGTCACGAATTTCACCCCCGGACCGAGCGGCGTGTGCTGGAAGTCGACCGGATCGCCCGACTGAATGCCCGCCACGAACAGTTTGTAGTCTACAGGATTCAGCAGCAGTCCGGTGGTGAGGTCGTGCGGCAGCCCCTTGGTGAAGCTGGCCAGACACGTGATGGGGCAGTCGGGTCGGTCGCTGTAGTCGCGGTACTCGTACTCTTCTTTGTTGTTCAGGTGGTGGGGGTGAGGCCGGTGTGACGCCAGCTTGGCGGCTTCGTTGCGGACGGTCTCGGCAGTAGTAGGACGGGCGGTTTGCATAAAGAAAAGGTGCGGATGAGATGGAAGAAAGTAAGATCAGGCAGCGGCTGGCCAGGGTGCAGCGCGCTGGAAACGAACGTAGCGGGAAAAGCAAGCAAGCCGGGGCAACGGCCGGTGGCGAACGCAAGGCCATGGGGCGAGACGCTTCCGCAGGAAGAATACAACGCTGGTCAGCGGAGGAAGAAAAGCGTGACGTCTAAACGCGCAGGTGCTCCTGGCGGAAGCAGCTCAGAGCGGCATGACAGCGGCCGAAACGCCGACGTGCGCGGGCCTGGACTCGCACCAGAAACGCCCAATTCGTAAAGCAAGGTCGCCGGTTCTCCGCACAAGCTCAATACCTATTTTTCAGTATTTTCTAGCGCCCGGCGCTTCATTCGGCCGTTGCGGGTTGGGACACGCGTTGGAACCGGTGCCTGAAGTCGGACGGGTTTTGCCCGTGGCTCTTCTTGAAAAACTTGTTGAGGTGACTTTCGTCGAAAAAGCCGAATTCGGCCGCGATCTGTTTGAGGCTGTCGTGGCTATAGCGGAGTCGCTGCTCAATCAGCTTGAGGCGGTAGTGGCCCACGTAATCGCGCAGGGTAGTGCCGACCTGATTCTTGAACAGAATGCCGAAATAATGCGGCGAGTAGTGAAAGTGATCGGCCAGACTTTTGAGGGTCAGTTGCGACGGCTCGTAAATGTGGCGCTCGATGTAGTCCAGCATTTCGGACGTTTCGCTGGGGGCCGATTCGGCCGGAGGGGTGCCCGGCGGCACGTGGTTCCGCTTGATCAGCGTAATCAGAAGCGAAAAAAGCTGGAAGATCATCCGTTGGTGATGCAACGCCTGCCGTTGGTACTCGGCCGAGATCATCTCCATCAGGTTTTCGGCCAGCTGGGTATCGTGCTCCGACCGCAGGAGGCTGCACTTTTTCATCTGCGTCTGCGTCGTCCACAACAGATGGTCCACGTCGCGGTTCCAGTGGACCGGCAGTTGTAAATCGGCACTATCCTGCAAATAGAGTCGCGTAAACTTGAAGTAGATGAAGCGGGTCCGTTCTTCGATCCGGAACTCGTGCTCGTCTTCCGGGCCTAACAGAAACAAATCGCCCCGCTGGTACGGATTGCCAAGACCATTGATGTGGTGCGTACCCCGCCCCCGCGCGATGTAAATAAGTTCGAAATGGTTGTGGTTGTGCAGCGGATGCGTCCACCGGTCCAGTTCAAAGTCTTCTACTTTCAGGCTTTCGAATTGTTTGTAGCGCTTCATGCGGGATGTTTTTACAGCAAAACCATTGAAATATACAAGAACTCCCCCAGCTCGCTTTCGTTTTTTTACCCGACCAAGTACGATTTCTGAACCGCCGTGCTGTGCAGCAGTAGCGGTATCGATAACGACAACCATGGAAAAACGACGCTTAGGAAATACCGATTTGCATACGGCTCCGCTGGTCTTCGGCGGCAACGTGTTGGGGTGGACCCTCGACGAACAAGAATCCTTTGCCATCCTGGACAGCTTTGTGGACGCCGGTTTTAACGCCGTCGATACGGCCGACGTCTACTCGCGCTGGGCGGCAGGCAATCAGGGTGGCGAATCGGAGACAATTCTCGGCAAATGGATGAAGCAGCGCGGCAACCGCGACCAGATCCTGCTCATCACCAAAGTGGGTTCTGACATGGGGCAGGGCCACAAGGACATCTCCGAACGTTACATCCTGCAGGCCGTCGACAAGTCGTTGCAACGCCTGCAAACCGACCACATCGACCTGTATTTTACCCATTGGGACGACGACAAAACTCCGGTCGAAGAGACGCTGGGAGCTTACCAGAAGCTGATCGACGCCGGGAAAGTCCGGTGGATCGGTGCATCGAACCTGTCGCCCGAACGACTTCAGGCATCGCTGGATGCCAGCGAACATCAGAACCTGCCCCGCTACGAAGTGTTTCAGCCGGAATACAACCTCTACGACCGGCAGGGATTTGAGGAAGGCGTGGGACCTCTCTGCGAAAAATACGGGTTGGGCGTCATCACATACTTCTCATTAGCCAGTGGTTTTTTGAGTGGTAAGTACCGTCGGAGCGACGACCTCGACAAAAGTGTGCGCGGAGGCGGCATCAAAAAATATTTAAATGAGCGGGGAGACCGCATTTTGAGTGCGCTGGACGCGTTGGCCGAAAAGCAGGGCGCTACACCCGCCGCGGTCACGCTGGCGTGGCTGATGGCCAAACCTGCCGTGACGGCTCCGATTGCCAGCGCCACAAAAGCCAAGCACATCCAGGCCTTTCAGGAAGCGGCTCAACTCAAACTGAGCGCCGAAGACAGGGAGCAACTGCAAGAAGCGTCGGCGTACTCGCAAACCGCCTGATACTACTTTTTCAACTTTACGAACCCACTTTTTCAACTGAAAGCGTTCTGCGTCCACGACGTAGGACGCTTTTGTTTTTGAGAGGCTTTGTCCCAGCGTTTGGTTCGCTTCGACGAAGTGCGTCAGCTTACGAATACAGCCGGAACAGGTGCTGGAAAACGTAGTGGCTGATGTCCCGCCGGAGCTGCTCCGGATCGGTGCCGTCGCCGTCCGTGTTGGTGATCCCGAGGCAGGCCGTGCCCGACGTGGGATGAACGTAAAAGAAGGAGTAAAATGCTTTCTGGGTGCCCGTATGGCCAATCACCTCCATACCGTCGAAGGCCTCCACGAAGAACGATAACGCCACTGACGAGCGTACGCCCTCCACCTCCTCAATCGGGTGCTGCACCTGCCAAAGCTCTTCCAGCGACGCCCGCTTCAAGATTTCGTATTCGGTTGGTTGCCCGGTCAGGAAATTCAGGTACTTCACCATGTCGTCGAGGGGGGCGTTCAGGCCTCCGTTCGACGCCGTAATGCCGGTATCGAAATCGATGCCGTTGGCGTGGGGCTGTCCGTCGCGTACGGTATAGTTGTTGGCGCGGTACCGCAAAAGGTGGTAGGGCGTGGTGTCGTAGTAGGAGTGGTACATGCCGAGCGGTTTGAGTACGTTTTTGTCCATGTAGACCTCAAACGGGTCGCCGCTCAACTGCGCAATGATCTGTCCTAAAAAAATGATGGCCGGGTTCGAGTAACTGAAGCGGGTGCCCGGCGCAACCAAAATTTCGGTGTACGGAAACATCGCCACCAACTGGCTCCACTCCGTCGGCTCAAACGGATGCCAGGGCTGGTCGCCGCCCCACGGCCACGTCGGATCGCGGAATCCCGCCGAATGGCTCAGGGCCATCTTGAGCGTCAGGTCGTCCATCGAACCGAACGGGTTGTGGACCCGCCGCAGTTCGGGCAGGTACTTCGTCAGCGGGTCGTCCAGCGAAAGCCGGCCCCGGTCGCGGAGCTGCATGAGGGCAATTGCCGTGAAGGTCTTCGTAATCGAGGCCCAGTGGAAGATCGTTTGCGCATCGACCGCGCGGGGTGGTGCCAGGTCGGCCATTCCCACGTAACTGTGGCCGATCACCTTCCCCTTTTCCAGGAACAGCAGCGCGCCCCCCACCACCTGTTGGTCGCGGAGCGTCTGGCGAAAATAGTGGTCGGTGGCTTTCCAGGCCTGGGAAAACGAACGAGGTTGGGCAAACGTCATGGCAGAAGCAGAAGGAATCACGAGACAGTAAACGTAAGGAAACCACGGAGTGACTTCCTGGCAGGCAAGGTAGCCGATTTTGGGGCGTCGGGCGATGGCCTACGCAGAACTACCGAAAACCGAACCGGGAGGCGTTTGGTGGGTTTGATCTTAAAACAGGAATTTGTAATCTGCACGCTCCCAAACCTACCCTACCATTCATGAATTCACTATCTGCCTTCCACCGTCACGAAGTAAAGCAACGCATGTCGTCCGAAACGTTCGATCTCCTGGTGATCGGGGGAGGCATTACCGGGGCGGGCATTGCGCTCGATGCCGCGTCGCGGGGCCTGAAAGTGGCGCTGGTCGAGAAGTACGACTTTGCCTCGGGCACAAGCAGCCGCTCGACCAAACTGATTCACGGGGGGCTGCGCTACCTGAAGCAACTGGAAATTGCGCTGGTGCGCGAAGTGGGACGCGAGCGGGCCATTGTCCATCGTCTGGCACCGCATCTGGTCACGGCCGAAAAAATGCTGCTGCCCCTGACGAAAGACGGGACCTACGGCAAGTTGGCGACGTCGGTGGGGTTGTTTGTGTACGACGTGCTGGCCGGTGTCGAGAAGCCCGACCAGCGGGTGATGCTTTCGAAAGAGGAAGCGCTGGAAAAGGAGCCTCTCCTGGACCCGACCGACCTGGAAGGGGGCGGCTACTACGCCGAATACCGGACCGACGACGCCCGTCTCACGGTCGAAATCATCAAAACGGCGGCCCGCTACGGGGTGCTGAGCCTGAACTACATGGAAGTGGTCGACTTCGAATACGACGCGGGCGAGGTGAAGGGCGCACAGTGCCGCGACGGACTCTCGGGCGATGCGCTGACGATCCGTGCGCACTACGTGGTGAGTGCGGCGGGCCCCTGGGTCGATCAGTTGCGCGACAAAAACCATTCGCTGAGCGGGAAGCGGCTGCACCTGACCAAAGGCGTGCACCTGGTGGTACCGCACGAGCGGTTCCCGGTGAAACAGGCGGTGTATTTCGACGTGTTCGACGGGCGCATGATCTTTGCCATTCCGCGCGGTAAAATTACCTACATCGGCACGACCGATACCGACTACACCGGCGACATCAACCACGTGGTCACGAAGCGATCGGACGCCCATTATTTGTTGCGGGCGGTCAACCAGGCCTTTCCGACCGTGAACCTGACCCTCGACGACGTCGAGTCCAGTTGGGCGGGACTGCGGCCGCTGATTCACGAGGATGGCAAATCGGCGTCGGAACTTTCGCGGAAAGACGAGATTTTCGAATCGGAAACCGGCCTCATTTCCATCGCCGGCGGGAAACTGACGGGATACCGGAAAATGGCCGAACGGGTGGTCGACCGCATCTTCCGGAAGGAAGAAGGCCAACGGCCGTTCCGGGAGTGCCTGACCGATCAGATCGTACTGGCGGGCGGCGAGTTTGCCGACGAAGCGGCGGTCGGGGCGTACGTGCGGCAGGTAGAACAGCAGATTACGCCGCTGGGGCTCACCTCTTACGACGCGTACTACCTCGTACACAACTATGGCCGCGATACCGACGAAATTCTGGATCTGCTCAAAAAATCGCCCGATCAGCCGGAAATCAACCTGGGGCTGGCCGAACTGGCCTTCTGTTTCGAGCACGAAATGGTACACCGCCCCCTCGACTTCTTCGAACGCCGGACGGGCCGCCTCTATTTCAACATCACCAGCGTGCCGCTTCTGCTCGACCCGGTTCTGAAAGAGTTCCGGCAGCGGTTCGGCTGGGACGATGTGACGTACATTGCGCAGCGCGAGGCGGTCAAAACGGCCCTCTACGAAGCCAGCCAGATTTTTAAAGAAGAGTCGGCCGATCACTATTAAGTGAGTATAAGCCGCGCACATTCGGGTCTTTAGTGCCTGAATCGACTGCCGCCGGGTAGTGTTCCACCATCTCTATCCTTCTTGTATATGCTGCTTGCTTTTGCCTCTTTTGTAGGCTTTACGGCCCTGGTGGCCTTTTTTTCCTGGTACAAGTTGCGCAAAGACGCGCTCGACTCCAGCGAGGGGTACTTTCTGGGCGGCCGCAGCCTGACCGGCGTCATCATTGCCGGCTCGATGCTGCTGACCAACATTTCGACCGAGCACCTGATCGGCCTCAACGGCTCTTCCTACAAAAACGGGATGATCGTCATCGCCTGGGAGGTGACCTCGGCGCTGGCGCTGGTGGCCGCGGCGCTCTACTTTGTCCCCAAGTACCTGAAGCTGGGCGTCACTACCATTCCACAGTACCTGGAGCACCGGTTCGACCGCCTGACGCGTACGCTGATCGCCCTTTTTCTGATGGTGTCGTTCGTGGTAACGCTGCTGCCCATCGTGCTTTACACCGGCGCCATCAACCTCGAAAGCCTCTTCAACGTGGCCGAAGTGTTCGGCGTCAGCCATACGGAGGGCCTCTGGATCACGGTGATTGTGGTAGGCCTGATCGGCAGCGTCTACGCCATTTTCGGGGGCCTGAAAGCGGTGGCGTACTCCGACACACTCAACGGCTACGGCCTGCTGCTGGGCGGCCTTCTGATTCCGCTGCTGGCCCTCTGGAACATCGGCGACGGCAACCCCCTGCGCGGGTTAGAGCAGGTGTATGCCCGCGCGCCCGAGAAGTTCAACGTAATCGGTGCGAAAGATTCGGTGCTGCCGTTCGAAACGCTGTTTACGGGACTGATCATCAACCAACTGTATTTCTGGTGCATGAACCAGACCATCGTGCAGCGGGCGCTGGGCGCCAAAAACCTGATCGAAGCGCAAAAAGGTCTGCTCTATACGGGCCTGCTCAAAATTCTGGTGCCGATCATCATCATCCTGCCCGGCATCATCAGCTTCTACTACTTCGGTGACGCCTTCTACGACCAACAGGACCGCGTCTATCCGGAGCTGGTCAAGCGGGTGCTGCCCACTTGGCTCTACGGCTTTTTTGCGGCGGTGATCATGGGTGCGGTGCTCAGTACCTTCAACAGTGTGCTGAACAGCGCGGCTACCATTTTTAGCTGCGATTTGTACAAACAGCACCTGAACCAAGGCGCGACCGAGCACCAGCAGGTCGTGGCGGGCAAGCTGGCGTCTGCCCTGATGGCCGTGTTCGCCATTGCGATGGCCCCCTTGGTGGCCGATGCGCCGGAGGGCCTGTACCAACTGTTGCAGCAGCTGAACGGCATCTTCTTCATTCCGATTGCGTCCATCATGCTGGCCGGCTTTTTCCTGCCCTACGTCTCGGCGCTGGCCGCCCGGGCGACGCTGTTTGTAGGGCTGGCGTTTTACGTGCTGACGTTCTTTGTGTTCCAGGTCGACCTCCACTTCATCCACCTCTGGGGCATCGAATTTGTGCTGAACATGGTGGTGATGCTGTCGGTATCCTACTTCTTCCCCGCTCGCCAGCGCCGCCCCGAAGCACCGTGGCCCGTCGGCAGTGCCTGGAAGTACGCTCCGCACATGGGCCTAGCCCTGACGGCCATCACCATTCTGATCTACATCTGGCTGGGGCAGTAAGAGTTAAGAGTTAAGAGTTAAGAGTTAAGAGTTAAGAGTTAAGAGTTAAGAGTTAAGAGTTAAGAGTTAAGAGTTAAGAGTTAAGAGTTAAGGCTACCCTTAAAAGACATTGGGAACGAAATGACCTTCCCCCGTTTCAGTGGATAATTGGAAAAGCACTATCTTATTCACTAAAGGGAGAAATATATGTCACATCGAAAAAACTATACTAGAGA